>JARLGQ010000406.1 GCA_031292675.1 Acidimicrobiales bacterium | reverse complement strand
CGCCGATTCTGCGCTCGTTCTCAGCGGCAAGCCCACGGCGAGGGGCGCAGAGCAAGTGTAGTTTGCCGTCAGCGCGCCGAGGGCACTGGCTCGCCCATTGATTGGCGCCTACTCCTCCTGGTCTTCCCACGCGTCGTTTCGTGCGACGACGCGCTCCCGCCAGTTCTCAGCGTCCTCCCGGGTTGGATACGGGCCCATTCGATCCATCTGGTGGCACTCGTCGCGCCTTTCGACCTTCTTGTGCTTGAAGCAGTAGTACCACTCGCCCTGCGCGTCGCCGAGGCGCATTGAATCGTCGGTCATGCCCACCCAATCTATGGTTGTGGCGCGTGTTGCGCCGCGCCGGTCGGGGCTGTCCCGAGGTCGAGCTCCTCCCCGAGCATGCGGATGGTCAGCGAGAGACGCAAAGACCCGGATCGCGCCCGATCGCCCTGACGATGGTCGACGATCAACCCGGGCTCACCGCGGCGACCTTGGCCAGCTCGTGAAGGGCGTCGGTCAGGCCATGGGCGAGGTTCCCCACACCGGGCACCGTGTTCGGGCTCGCCATCAGCCCGAAGTAGAGCGAGCCGAGGTAGCTCTGCACGGTGATGTTGAGGCCGATGCCGTCGGTGATCGGGCCCATGGGGTATGCCGCCACCAGACGGGCGCCCGCGAAGTAGAGCGGGACAGGTGGACCGACGACGTTCGAGACGATCAAGTTGCCCGGCCGCACTCGGTCCACGACTCCGAGGCGCGAGGCGAGGCGTACGGCGGGCGCGACCAACGCCGGCACGGCGGTCTCGACCCATGCCGAGCCGACGACATCGAGGCGGGCGGCGTGCTCTTGCGCCTTGGCCACTTGAGTGGCGTGGGCGATGGCTCGCAGCCGCTGCACCGGGTCGTCGAACGCGCTCGCCAAGGAGACGAACATGAAGGACTCTCGGTTGCCCAACGTCCCGCGCTCCTGCTCGGCCCGCACCGAAAGCGGAACGATGGCCACCATCGACTCCTTCGGCTGCTCGTCCAACGTCGCAAGGTGGTGGCGCAGCGCCCCAGAGCACATCGCCAGCACCACGTCGTTCACGGTCACACCGAACGCGTGTTTGACCGCCTTCACTTCGTCCAGGCTCACCTGGGCGAAGGCAACCCGCCGCTGTGGCCCCACTGGGGCACCGAGGGTGGTTCGGGGAGCGCCCATCGGTAACGACACCGCCGAGAGCCCGGCCCGGCGAGCATGCCCCAGCAGGCTTGCTCCAGCCCGCGCCGTGTGCCATGCCGCCCGCGTTGTCAGCGCTGGGCGCCCGCAGAGCTTCACGAGAGCGTCACCCACGAGCTTGAGGTCGGAGGGGAGGCCCTCGGGCTCCCAGGGCGGATCCGGAGGGTCCACCGCCACTGGCTCCGGTGCGAGGTCGAGCAGATTGACGATGAGCTCTTCCCCGGAGACCCCGTCGATGGCGGCGTGATGGACCTTGGTGAGCGAGGCGACGAGACCTCCCTGCAGGCCCTCGATCACGTACATCTCCCACGGTGGTCGGCTTCGATCCAGCGGCTGGCTCAGGACGGTCGCGGTGAACTCGGCCAGCTCAGACTCCCCACCCGGGGACGCAATGATGGCGCGGTGCAAGTGATTGTCCAGGTTGAAGTCCGGATCCTCCACCCAGCGCGGGTGGTCGAGGCCGAGTGGGACCTCGACCAGTCGCCGGCGGAACGGCGGCAGCAGGTGCAGACGCTGCTCCAGGAGCGCCCGCACCGTGGCGAACGAGTAGTCCTCGGGTGCGGTCGAGGGATCGAAGATGCAGACGTATGCCGAATGCATGTGGGTGGTGGGGGTCTCGAGGTAGAAGAACATCGGGTCCAACCCGCCCAGTCGTCGCATGCCGATCCCCTCCTCACATCGTGGGTTGTCGACCCGGCGGGGCACCTTGGCGGTGCCCGGAAGGGGCCCGGTGCGATTGGTCGACGTGAGTCGAACGGACCTTTCGTCGGGCGCGCCGGCCTAGCGCACCCATAGGGGGCCGTCCTCTGTACCGGTGGGCGCCAACACAGGGAGCGGCACCGGCACGACAGGCTCGTGGCCACGGAGCTTCTCGAGCTCGGCCGTCACGAGACGCTCGTGCTGCTCGAAGTCGGCCTTGGCTGCCCTCGGGCTCCATCGACCCCGCATGAAGAACACGAGCACGAGGAAGACGAGTTGGCCGAAGGCACACACCCACCACCACCGCTTCCACTGTGCGGGGGACGCCTTCTGCGCCGGGATCAGCTTCGGCTCGACACGCAGCAGCGAAGCCAGCTGGGGCGAGCTGGCGTGCACCGCCGCGATCTGGGCGCCGGAGACGGGGCGTCCGGCCTGGATATCGGTGGCAAGGGGCGAGAAGGCGAGCAGGCCTTGGACCTGGAGCTTGAGCGGGGCGGGCACCGCCCCCATCGCCGACATGACGTTGTGGGTCGTCCCGTAGTCCTGAAGCAGCGCCGCCAGGGCCTGCCCTGGCCCGGGGGGTTCCATCGCCTTGAGTGCCGTGATGACGCTTGCCGGGGCGGCCCGCGGGTGCAGGTTGCCGGCTGCGGGAACATAGGGCTGCGCGGCCTGGAACGTCTGCAGATTCGTCGCCGCGGCCTGATTGTCCACCAGAACGGTGGACGTGGTGATGACCCGGGGCAGCACGACGAACGACAGGGCGACCACGATCCTCAGGACCCACCCCCACACCGCCAGCCCGGTGGCCGACAGGGCGGGATTGTGGGCCTCGACGTGCTCGGTGTAGCTCGCCATCCACGGCGTGTACGCGCAAGCGATGGCCAACCCCATGAGAACGGCGACCATGACGTTGCCGTAGTAGCCGGTGTGGGGATGGTTCACCTGGGAGATCATCGCCATCGTGACGATGATGGCGGCCACCGCCCCGACCAGCATGAAGGGCTTGCGCACTCTGAGCCGGTCACTCAGGACGCCGATAAGGACGAGCATGACGGCGTCGATCCCCCAGTACCAGGTGTTGATGCCGTTGGCGTCGGCCGTGGTGCGGTTGAAGATCACCACCCAGTACAGGGTGAGCACACTCACCGAGGCGTAGTAGATGAGGAGGAACAGCGAGATCCCGAGGGAGGAGGCGATGAGGTCCAACCGCAACATGGAGCGCATGGGATGCGACGTGGCCTTCTCCAAGTCGATGCCCCGTGCCCGGGCCTCGACCAGAGCCCGCTCGTTGTCCGACACCATGAGCTGGTCACGCAGGGACGGGGCGAGCTCGCGCAGGCCCACGAAGGCGATGGCGACCACCACCATGCACACGAGGCCGGAGATGATGAACTGGTCCTGCCACGGGTGAAGGTGCGCCAGGGTTCGGGTGGCGACCACGCTGGCCAGCAGGCTGCCGACCGTCGGCCCGAGTGCCCAGAAGCCCATGGCCGAAGCCCGGCCCATCTGGGGGGAGAAGTCCCGGATCAACGCCGGGGTGGAGACGAGGATGATCCCCTCCACGAAACCGATCACGCAGTAGGCGACCGCGAAGCCGAACTCACTGTGGATGTGGGGCACTCCGACGAGCTGGACGAGGCCGACCGTGAACGTGCCGAGAATCGTCAGGTTGGCCCGGCCGATCTTGTCGGAGAGGCCGCCGATGAAGGCGGTGAAGGCGCCGATGGCATTGGACACCACCAACAGGTAGAGGAAGTACAGGAACGACATGTGGTAGTAGGGCAGCATCAACGGCGTGACGGTGCCCTCCACGTAGTACAGGTAGTAGAGGACAATCGTGGTGAGTACAACGATCCCCAGATACGCCATCCGGAGGGAGGTCCTCGGATAGCTGGTGAGCTGGCGCTTCCACAGGGCGTCGTACAGCCGACCGTGGGTCTTGCTCCTGACCGGCAGCGTGGTGATGGACATCGGAAATCCCCCTCCCCTAACCGCTGAGGAGTTCGGTCCTCGATGGCCTTGGCCCGGATGCCGAGATCCGAACTCCTTGTGGTGATGGTGGCGGAGGTGGCTTCCGATCTCTAGGGCCGAAGGCCCTAATCTTCCGCGCCCTGCCGATCAGGAGTCTGAATGGCGTCCACGCTCGATCCGGCACGCGGGCAGGGGGGAGCATCTGAGCCGAATCGTAAGGAGTGCCTCTGCTCGCCGGGCCGGCCAGAGGCCACTCGCAGATGTGGCCCGAGGTGATCCCGGACGGTCCTCCTTGGCCACACACCGGGGCGGGCCGCCAGGACAAGGCAGGGATGATCGAAAATGGCTCCTCAGAGCGACACCGAGAGCGAGACAAGAACCGCTTCGAGGCGTCAGCCCCCGGTAGAGGTGTTTCGATCCCGGTGCGCTCGTGCGACCCTCTTTGCTTCGTACATGGCTTCGTCGGCCTGGCGCACAAGCAGCATCGGGTCGGTGTCGGGGTCGCAATGGGCCAGCGCCACGCCCAAGCTCGCTTGGAGGGGCACCATGGACTCCCCCACCGGAACTCTGCAGTTGCTCACGCTCTCGTGGATCCGCGCCACCACTGCATCGCCATCGCAACTGTGCTCGTGGCACAGTACGACCAGGAACTCGTCTCCCCCGAGGCGGCCCACGACATCACACGTATCAGTTGCCTGCATGAGTGCCACCGCAGTGGCGAAGATGGCGGCGTCGCCCGCCTCGTGCCCATAGGCGTCGTTGAGCGGCTTCAGGCCGTCGAGGTCGATGAAGAGCACCGCCACCGTCTCACCCGACTCCCTTCGTCGGCCGACGTCGTGGGTGAGATAGTCGAGCACAGCGGCGCGGTTGAGCAGTCCCGTGAGCCCGTCGTGGGTGGCGGCCTCGTGCAGAAGTTGCCGCTGCAGCTCCCGCTCGCGGATCCTGGTGGCGAGCCTGTCGACCGAGGCCTGCAGGGCCTGGCCCGTCCTCCCCGGCAGAGGCACCTGCAGCTCGGGATCGGAGAGGTCCTCGGCGGCGAGGGCCACGGCCTTGGCCTCGACCGCTCTCAACGTGGCGGCCATGTCGTTGAAGGCGGCGGTGGTGGTGACGATCTCGCGCGGACCGGTGCCAGACAGTCGATCGAGGTCGAACTCGCCCCTGTGGACCTGGAGGGCCTCGGCGGCCAGCCGCTTGAGGGGTCGGGTCAGCGTCCGACCGGCGATGAGGACCCCGCCGAGACAGACGAGAGCCAGGAGACCGAGGAAGATGGTCTCCCCGGTGAGGCGCTGAGTGGCCGCAGAGGATTGCGCCATCGCGGTGTTGTGGAGGTCCTGCGATGCTGCTGTCACGAGCGCGTCGAGATCGGCGAGGTAATGGAGCCCCGGTGCCATGGACGCACCGGCGAACGCCACATTGCCCACGAACGGTGGCGGCAGGTTTTTGAGGACGACGGTCAGCGCCTGTTGGACGGTGGCCGCGAAGTGCCGATCGACCGAGTTGGTCTGCAGGCGGTGCCATGCCTGGTGCGCCATCGGACTCAGTTGTCCGGCGAACTCGGCCGTGGCCGTGTCGAAGACACCGGAGGCCTGGATCAGTTCCTGTTTGGCATCCGACGGACCGGTGCCTTCGAGGACGTAGATGGCGCCCTCGATCTCATGACCACCGGCCTGGAAGGCCTGGTAGGTCTGGCGCAGTGCCGACGTATGGACCTCAAACGAGCCAGGTGGTTGCCATACCGCGATGTCGGCCTGGAGATGCTGGTAGTCGCGGGACCAGACACGATCGATCTCTGAGGCCATGCCACTCAGAAAGTTGCGAACATCCCCATAAGCCACCGAACCCTGGGCCATGCCCAGGATGACCGCAGGCAGAGCGGCGACATCGGCTTGAAGCACCGACGTAGAGGAGAATGTGGGGTACCGGTTGATGGCGGCCACCTGCTGGGAGATCTGGTCCCTGAACGGCACCGTCGGGTGTAAGAGGGTGTCCAACTCCGGCTCACTGATCCCGACCTGGTGGGCGTAGGCGACAGCCGTGAGGGGGACTTCTAGCCGGTTCATGTGCGCCCGGGCGGAGGCAACCACTTCCAGCTTGGCGGCGTCGGTCGCCACCGCTCGCGCCGCCTGACGGTAACCCCAGGCCGACTTGGCCGATGCGAGGATGAGGATCCCGGCCGAGAGCATCGGCAGGAGGACGACGAGGGTGAGAGTCAGCCGTACTCCCGGACGCCAGCGAGACGCCCCTCCTGGAACGCGACCCTCTTGGCCAACTTCCGGTTCGGAACTCGACTCGGATTCGGCTGGCCGGTAGTCGCCGTCGTTCGGCTGCGCGGGGGTGGCAATCATGGGTTTGCATGAGTTGTCGACAACCGAGGCCGGGTCCTTGACCGTGACGATCAAATGGGCGCAGCTTTCCCCTTCTCCTTCTGGCAATGATCACTCCGTGTGAAGAAGAGCAGGTAGGAGGGGATCCAGCAGAACAGGGGCGGCGAGACCCGGGACCCGGTAGGGCAGGGCCAACTGAGGCGGCTGCCGAAAGCGAAGTCGTCCCATGGGTGTCGACCAGCCTGAACCATGCTTGTTCCTCGTTCCTCTGGGGAATACCCACCTCAGGCGGATCGGGCGTTGTCCATGTCCTGTCATGGGCGCGAGACATCGAGTCCTGTATGAGTGACACGGTGCCGCACCAGTATGGGTTCGATCCCCACATCCGGTTGCTTCGACGCACCCTTGGTCTCGGCCGTTGGCGTAGCCATGATTATGACGGAGGCCGTGGTCTGCCTGGGTTGTGATGCCGAAGTCAACGTTGACCCGACGGCCCGAGTAACCGCACCGACACCGATGTGGGGGCTCGGCCAGACTGGGCCGAGATCGGATTCCCCTCAGCGTATTGATGTCGTCCATCCGACTACGAGCGATGGCCCGAAGACGTATATCGGGGGGTGGTTCTTGTGGCGGATCCCGTAGACACGCTTCATCCGTGGGCATAGCGTTGCGAATGGGTGACTCCGGGAGGTCGGTGCTCCTCCTTGGCACCAGGAACACCCAGCGGGACTGGCGGGACACGTTGGCAACGCCCTAGACGAATCGGCCGTCATGAAACCGATGGCGATGCCCGTGTCCCGGCCTCCCTCGGGCCGCTGGCGCTCGTCCGGACAGTTGGGTCGAAAGACTCGGCCGCGCAGCGAGAAGGGGCTTCACGCCGTAACGCATTTGCGGACGCCCGGAATGGATGAGCGACGGTCCTGGGAGACTCGGTCAGCCAGATCTCGGTTGGCGATACTAGGTCTGCGAAGCTGTTGTCTGGGGTCGATTCGCTGGCTCCGACCCTTGAGCCGGGTGGCGGATGAAGCGCGACGCCCGGCGCTGGATGCGCCGTTCCAGCCGTTCGGCGTGGGTGGACGGGGGTCGTGGAGTCCGGGCATGGGGGGCACGGTAGAAGCGGGTCTTCGCCAGCTCGACCAGGATCAGATAGACGACGACCATCCCGAACAGCAGCAAGAAGAAGGTCGTCGGCAGAGGGGTGAAACCCAGCAGATGGGCCAGCCCTGTAAACGGCAGGATCGCACCCACCAGGGCCGCCCCTGTCGGCACCAAGAGCATCGGGAGGCTGGGTCGGCTCTTGAAGAACGGGATCCGGCGCGTCCGGATGACGTAGACAACCAGTGTTTGGGTGGCGATCGACTCAACGAACCAACCGGTCCTGAACTCCGTGTGGCCGGCGTGGAGCAGGGAGAGCATCACCCAGAACGTGAGGAAGTCGAAGATCGAGCTGACAGGACCGAACACCGACATGAAACGCCGGATGAACTTCATGTCCCACGCCGCTGGTCGGGCTAGCGCCTCGGGGTCGACTCGGTCGGTCGGGATCACCAGCTGCCCGGTGTTGTAGAGAAGGTTGTTCAGGAGAATCTGTGACGGCAGCATGGGTAAGAACGACAAGAACACCGAGGCGCCGGCCGCACTGAACATGTTGCCGAAGTTCGAGGACGTGGCCATCAGGACGTACTTCATGGTGTTGGCGAAGATCCGGCGCCCTTCTATCACGCCTTCCGCCAGGACCCCGAGATCCTTGTCGAGCAGCACGACATCGGCGGCGTCCTTGGCCACATCGGTTCCCGAGTCCACGGAGATTCCGACATCTGCGTGGTGCAGTGCCACCGCGTCATTCACCCCGT
Source organism: Acidimicrobiales bacterium (assembly GCA_031292675.1). Lineage (GTDB taxonomy): Bacteria > Actinomycetota > Acidimicrobiia > Acidimicrobiales > UBA8190 > Chersky-840. The sequence goes on along the minus strand of JARLGQ010000406.1, from coordinate 17,604 downwards.
CCCCGAGAAAGGCCACGTCCTTTCCGGTGCGGCGGGCCACCTTGATGATCCGCGACTTCTGATCGGGGCCGATCCGGGCGAACACCGTCGTGGTCAGGATGGCCGCTTCGAGGTGGTCATCGTCGAGCGCGCCGACCTCTTCACCGCTGAGCACACCCGCGCAGGCGACCCCGATGTCCGAGCACACCTTCGCCGCTACCAGGCCATTGTCGCCGGTGATGATCTTCACCTCCACTCCCAGCCGTTCGAGCTGGGCGATGGAGGAGCCGGCGTCGGCCTTGGGGCGATCGGCGAAGGTCAGGAACCCGACCAGGGCCAGCCCATGCTCGTCCTCGGCGGTGAGCGCTCCCGCCATGCCCTCGGCCGGGCGAGCGGCCACGGCCACCACCCGGGCCCCTTCGGAGAACAGTGCCTCCAGGGCCGACCGAGCGTCGTCGGAGACGTTCAGGCACCGGTCGAGCACAACCTCGGGGGCCCCTTTGGTGATCAGGAGCGGCTTGCCGGCAGGGTCCTTGACCAGCACCGAGGCCAGCTGTCGTTCGTGGTCGAAGGGAAGGACGCCCAGCCTTTGATAGCCGGCCGCCGTGACGGCGCCCTCCTTTCCGGTGGCGGCCTCAGGTGTTGACCACAAAGCCTGGTCCAAGGCGTTCCCCCCGATCGGTCCGTCCTTGGTGACCGTCGCTTCGTTGCACACCAACCCGAGCAACAGCGGGCTGTCGCTCTGTTGTCCCTTGGCATCAAGGCCCCTCTCGAAGGTGATCACCCCTTCGGTGAGGGTGCCCGTCTTGTCGGTGAAAAGGATCTCGATATTGCCCAGGTCCTCGATGGCAACCAGCCGCTTCACCAGCACCTTCTTCGCCGCGAGGGCCTTCGAGCCGGCGGAGAGGCTTACCGTCACGATGGCCGGCATCATCTCGGGGGCGATGCCCACGGCGATAGCCAGCGAGAAGAGCAATGCTTCGATGAGGGGTCGCGAGAGCGACACGTTGACGATGAAGATGAACGCCGTCAGCACAGCCGCCACCTCGAACAGAAAGCGCGAGAAACGCGACAGTCCCACCTCGAAGGCGGTCAGGCTGTGCTTCTCGGCCACGCCCGCAGCGATCTGCCCGAAGGCGGTGCGGGCCCCGGTCCGAACCACCACGCCGAGCGCCGAGCCCTCGTGCACGATCGTCCCCATGAAGGCGCATCCCGGTTGGTCTTGCGGCGGGCGGCCTGCGACGGGCGCCGCCGATTTGGCCACCGGCATCGACTCGCCGGTCAGCACCCCTTCGTCGCACTCGAGTTCATCGACCTTGAGTAAGCGGACGTCGGCCGGGACGACGTTCCCGATGCGCAGCGACACCACGTCGCCTGGCACGAGGCTCGTGACCGGGATCCGGCTCGCCCGGCCGTCTCTGCGGACCTCGGCCTCCTGTCGGATCTTGGCGCGGAGCGAAGCCATCGCCACCTCCGCCCGGTACTCGTTGAAGAAGCCCAGACCGACGCTGAGGGCGACGATCACAGCGATGATCACTGCGTTTGTCCCCCCGCCGGTCAGCCCCGACACGAGCGCCGCCCCGAGGAGGAGAACAAGGATCGGGTTCCGGATCTGACGGAAGAGGACGGCGGTGGCCCGCACCCGATGGGTCCCCAGCGCATTTGGGCCGCATCGGCGTAAACGTTGCGCCACATCGTCGGACGAGAGCCCGTCCGGTCCACTTCCCAGGCGCGTCAGCACCTCGTCCGGGGAGAGACTGGCGGCGTCGGTCAGTTCCAACTCCTCGAACGGGGCGCCCGCCGTCGCGACCGCGGGGACATCTTCCCTGCTGGAGCTCAACGCCACTACGACCATGGACTCACAGGACTTTGCACCAACCGATGGTTCTGCCTCGAGTCGACAACCCGGTCCCCTCCCGAGCATCCAGCAGGCCCCGCCGGCCGCATGCCACACTGAGACGATCCAGCCTCGTTTCGGGGGGGCGAATGAAGCCTGAGGAGATGCGGGCCGCCGGGCTACTGGCGGCGCGGACATTTGCGGACACCCTTTCGCGTGTCGAGCAGGTGCATCACGCTGTGGCCGCCAGGGCGTTCGCACTGACCGCTCCTGCCAGCGTGCCCGCCCGGGTCGTGCACGACGGCATCGCCACCGGCGTGTACGCCGCGATTCGCGGGGCTGGCCTGGCCGCCGGCCTAGCGGCCAACGAGCTCGTGGTGGCTGCGACGGCCTCGGCACGTCCGATCGGCTCGACCCCCCGGAGCAATCTGGCCCTGGCGGTGCTCAATGCCACCCTGGGAGATGAGCTGGCCGATCAAGGCAGCCCGCTGGCGATCCCGATGGCTGTGAGAGGGGCCCGAGCAGACGTGGCACCCCGGCGCGAGACGCTCGAAGACACCTTCCCCAAGGCGACCTCGAAACTGGCGGTATTCGTCCACGGCTTGGGCGAAACCGAGGAATCGTGGAGGCTACACGCCGATGGCTACGACGGCGCAACCGAGTCCACGTATGGTTCGCGTCTCGCGCAGGACCTCGGGTACACCCCCGTCTTTCTGCGTTACAACACCGGCCTCCACATTTCCGAGAACGGCCGGCGCCTCACCACTCTCCTCGACGATGTCACCGCCGCCTGGCCCGCTCCGGTCGCCGAGGTGATCCTGGTGGGTCATTCGATGGGTGGCCTGGTTGCCCGCAGCGCGTGCCACTATGCACAACAGAGGAGCCACTCGTGGGTATCGACGCTGCGCCACGTCTTCTACCTCGGCTCCCCTCATCTGGGGGCGGGACTCGAGCAGTGGGTCGGCCACCTCAGCGGCGTACTCGCCAAGCTCAACGAGAGCCGGCCGCTGGCCTCGGTCCTCGACCGACGCAGCGCCGGCATCAAGGACCTGCGCGCCGGCTATCTGCTCGACGAACACTGGCACGATGCCGGCCTGAGGCCGAAGAGTCCAGGTGGTGATGTTCCCCTCATCCCTTGGGCGAACCACTACGCAGTCAGCGCCACGGTCACCACAAGCCGCCGCAACCCTCTCGGCCGGTTGGTGGGCGACCTCCTCGTGCAACCCGCGAGTGCCCGCGGCGGATCCCGCCGAGGCGGACACATCCCGTTCCCCGCCGAGCACATGCGCCACTTCGGAGGGCTGCACCACTTCAGGCTCCTCAACCATCCCGCCGTCTACGCGGCGATACGCGAGTGGCTCGATTCCACATCCAGCCTCCGCACCGAGGTTGGCTCCACCCTTGTCCCCGTGTGACACGCGTCATCGCAGAAGAGGATTCGACGCTGTCGAGCTGCACCTGACGCCCGGCGCGACCCAGAGCGTTGCGATTGTTCGGGTTGATCGGTACGTCCCCGGAGGCCTTATGGCTCCTGGCACGTCGAGCAGAAAGCTGGTTGCGAACGTGTAGCGTCGCGACGTGGCCGAGATCGCCTCATTGGTCGTGGCGGATCCCCCTGAGATATGGAGCGAATTAGGGTTCGTCATCGCCGACGGCGCGTGCTGGATCAGTGGCATCTGCCACGAACTGGGCGCCACCGGCAAAGGCATCGTGGCATGGACGTTGCGTGGCGTCGACGGCATCTCCGAACTCCCTGTGGGTGAAAGCACCCCAATGGTGGCTCGGCCCACTCCGGAGCACCCGAACGGAGTGATCGCCCTCGACCACGTCGTGGTAGCCACACCCGACCTGGGCCGTACCATCGACGCATTCGAATCCGCCGGCATCCGACTGCGCCGCACTCGTGACGCCGGCACACCGGAACGACCGAGGAGGCAGGCCTTCTTCAAGCTCGGTGAGACGATCGTGGAAATCGTCGGCCCCGCGACGGCGTCGCTACCCGGACAGGCCTGGTTCTACGGACTTGCGTTCACCGTCGCCGACCTTGACGTGGCCGCCGCCTTTCTGGGTAAGCGTCTGCGTCCCGCCCGGAATGCCGTGCAGACCGGCCGGCGGATCGCGACCCTGGAGCGGTCGGCAGGTTCGACCCTACCGCTGGCCTTCATGTCACCCAAGCGATAGCCACGTCGACCTCTTGAGGGCACACGCGTCGGGGCAGGCTGCGACACACATTCGATGGACGGTTGTCGACATGAACCATCGGGCCCTCGACGCACCGAATCAGAGACTCGGTGACCGCCCCGCCCCATGCTGCCTAAAGCAGCATGAGCGACTTGCCGATCATTTCCACATGCGCCGAGTGGTCGTGGGGGGTCTCGGAATCTTCGCCCTGGGGTGGGCGCTCGGTTCCTCCGAATGGCGAGACTACTGGTCGGAGTTCTGGACTACGGCTCACTCTCAACTGCGAGCGTCCGCCGATGAGCCCGCAGATCGGCGAAGTCGAGCACCGGCGGGCAGGGCCGACGAACCGACACCGGCGGGACGTGTCACCGAAAACCGAACTTTCCTGATCGACGCGTCGGCGAGCACACGGGGAGCCGGCGTCCCCCGTTAGTCGAGGGCTCTGGAACAACTGACAGGGAGCACAGTGCACCAGGACAAGGCGCAAGACCCCGAGACGACTTCTACCGAAAGCCGCGCTCCGGTGCCCGCCCTGGAGGTGGGCACACCGATCTGTGTGCGTAACCGATTCATCGGCGATTTCACAAGCGGCTTCGAGGTAGCCGAGGTGCTCAGTGACGGGTACCGCATTCGGCGACTCTCAGATGGCCATGTCTTCCCCGATGTCTTCGCGTTCGAGGATGTCCGCTTGGAGCGACGCCAACATCCCCTGCGTGAAGCTGGCGGATCGTACCTTGACCGTCGTCACTGAGAGCCTGCGCCGGTCGAGCGAGGTCGAAGGAGTCTGGTGGCGAGGGAGGCCAACTCCCCGACCCTCCGATGGTTGCCATCCAACGCGCGTGTCCGCGCGGCAATTTCCACGACGTTGGTGATCACCTCGCCGAACGTGTCCGGGTCAGCGATGAGCCACCCGTGGGAACCCTCAATTGTGAGGGAATGCGGGGTTCCCAGGACCTCGCACATCTCCTCGAACGCATCGCGGGTGATGATCCGGTCACGGTTGCCCCACAACACGACTACGGGGAGCCGCCGTCTCTTCAGCTCTGCGAGTTCACCGAGCAGGTCTGCTCCTCGCGCCAGCGCTGCCACGCGCCAGAACGCACGTGGCTCTCGAAGCAGGTTGGGCACGGCCTCCGACAGGATCACGGGCAAGACGCGCCTCGCCTGGCCCAACGGCCACAGGTCCCCGGGGAAATGCAGCCCCCAATCCCACAAAGGACGCTGGGTGATCGTGCGCGGGGTCACGCCTCGTCGTGCCCACGCGGAGGCGCCAATCGAGTTGATGAGCACGAGTCCGCGCACTCGTTCGGGATAGTTGTGGGCGAAGACGATCGCCACGCCGCCGCCGAAGGAGTGGCCCATGATCAGCGCGGGATCCGTGATCTCCAGCGCGTCGAGAAACTCGGCCAGCCACGTGGCAAAACCGGCGAGCGTCGACTCTTGCTGCGGCAGAGGCTCCGAGCCACCGAAGCCGGGAAGAGCAGGCGCGACGACACGGACGCCCGTAGCTACCAGGCGTGCCAGTGACCGCTTGTACACTCGATGGTCGAGCCCCCAGCCGTGGAGAAAGAGCACCGGCACCCCGTCCCCGGCCTCGCCATAGGCGACAGAGCGCCCGCCGACGACGATCGTCTTCCAAGACAGCCAGAAGGCTTTCGGATCTCCGCGATTGGGCTCGGCAGAACCACCACCCGGAGTGGTGTCACGACTGACGGTGTCCGCCTCGCTCATACCTCGACTATGACCCGAAGACCGCCGATGCGCCCAGAGTCGAAGGTCCGCTTACTCGTGTACCCGGCGCCGGGAAGGTTCGTTCGTGAAAGCACCCGAGCTCGTGGCCGTCCAGGAGAACACTCTGTAGCAGGTATTGGGACCTTCTCCCCTATGACTCCAGCCTGCGAGGCGCGCAGGCTGATGGGAGAGACGGTGCGCCACGGAACGTCATGGTGACGGGAAGATCGGGAGGTCATGATGACCGAACATCCGCCGTTTCCGGCCTACCGGGCGTGGTCCGAGCGAGAACGTCGGTGGTTGGCGATGGCCTTCGAGGAGTACCAGGCCTGGTTGGCGCGGCCCGACCTCGACCCTGTTGAGTTCACCCCTGGTGAGGTTCCTCACTTGATTGGTGCAGTCACCAAGGACATGGATAGAACTCCCGCTCGTTGACCACCGTCCGCGCGGAGCTCTTGGAGTCGCCTGTCCGCCTCGACCACGTGGGCGGGCGCGCCTCCCAACAAAGTAGAAAGCGGTAAGGCGTAGGACTCCGAAACGTTTTCGGTGACCACCTACAACCTCACCACCTACCAGCAATGATCCGGCTCAGAGGCTCTCGGTGCCAGGGTCGGAAAGGCTCTATGTGATCCGGTGGACGCGCGCGCCACGAAGTCGACAAAGTCCGCTCGGTCGGCGCAGAGCGCCCACGCAAATGGTCTCCAGCGGTGGCCATGAGGCGTGATGGCACTGGCATAATGTCTTGCGCAACGAAAGGCTCCCATCATGGTAATGAACGTGAAGCCCATTCCCACGCTCGACGATCGGATCAATGACATCCGCATGCGGACGGCGCAGATCGTCAACGACGCCATCCTCCCCAACGAGGCGAGGCTGTGGAACCTCCACCGCGAGGGTAACGTCTCTCAACACGAGCGTCGCGAGGCACTCCAACTCAGGGAGGAGATCAAGCAGCGGGTGTGGGAGGCCGGACTGTGGGCTCCGCACCTCCCGAAGGAATACGGGGGAATGGGCCTCGACTTCCTCGCCCACGCATATATGAACGAGGTGCTCGCCTACGCCATCGGGGCGGCGTCTCTGTTCGGTGTGGTGGCACCGAACTCCGGCAACCAGACGATCCTCGTCAAGTACGGCACCGACGAGCAGAAGCAGAAGTGGCTGCTCCCCTTGATCGACGGGTCGATGGAGTCGGGGTTCTCGATGACCGAACCCCATAACCCGGGCTCCGACCCCCGGTCACTCGACACCAGTGCGGTACTTGAGGGCGACCAGTGGGTCATCAACGGCCATAAGTGGTTCACATCCAACGGCATCGCCGCCGACTTCTTCATCGTCATGTGCCGGGCCGGCGAGCCCGGCAGCGAACATGACTCCGGCCAGATGGTCCAGATCATCGTCCCCACGAATGCCAAGGGCGTCAACATCGTTCGGGGCATCGGGATCTGGGGGCGTGACACTTCCGACCACTGCGAAGTGATCTACGACAACGTCCGGGTCCCCGCTGACAACGCCCTGGGCCACGTGGGACAGGGTCACCAGGCCGCCCAGGACCGTCTCGGAGCAGGCCGCATCTTCCACTGCATGAACTCCGTCGGCCAGATGTGGCGGGCCTTTGACCTCATGGTCGAGCGTGCCTGTGCACGCAAGGTCCACGGCGGGCTCCTCAAGGAGAAGCAGTTCATCCAGGGGTTCATCGCCGACAGCTATGTCGACATCCAGGCCGCTCGCCTCATGACGATCCACGCGGCTGAGAAGATCGACCAGGATGACCGGTCAGCTCGTACCGACATCTCGGCCATCAAGGTCTTCGTGCCCGCCGCATACAGCCGGGTGGCCGATCGCGCCATTCAGGTGTGGGGCGCAGCCGGTGTGTCCAATGACCTGCCACTGGCAGCGATGTACATGGGGGCGCGCACCCTGCGGCTCGCCGACGGGCCCGACGAGGTCCACAAGATCCTCATCGCCAAGAACGTTGTGCATCGCTACGAAACCGGGGAGAGCTGGGACTTCGGAAACTGAGCCCACGTTCCGGCACCCACAGGAGGTGAGTACCCGGAAGAGAACCGCTGACTCGGCTTCGACCGGCCGGCTCAATGAGCCTGCGTGAAACCGCACCCTCGTTGCACTCCACCAGCCTCGACTGGGAGGAACCCCCGAACGTAGGTACCAACTCCTCTCCCGACCTCGGTTGGCACCAGAGTCAGGAACGGAACACAAGACGGTCTACGCGCCCGGCTGTGTCGTCGTGGTCGTGGGGATCGTCGTCGTCGTGGTCGTGGGGATCGTCGTCGTTGTGGTCGTGGTCGTGGTCGTGGGGATCGTCGTCGTCGTGGTCGTGGGGATCGTCGTCGTCGTGGTCGTGGTGGCATGGACCGTCGTCGTGGTCGTCGTGGTCGGCGTCGACGTGGGTGCGGGAGCCGTGGTTCCGGTCGTGGCAGTGGTCGCCGTGGGGCTCGCACCAGCCGGGGCGGTCGGACTGATCGTCAGGAACGTGTCCTTGAAGATCGTGGGCTGGCGCGATCCGCCCTTCGAACCTGAAGGTCGCGACGAGGTCAGCTTGGCCGTGTTGCTTGCTTGATCTCGCTGCGATTGGAGCGCCAGCTGACGCAAACGGGCGAACGTGGTACTGGTTTGGCCAGTAGTCGGTGCACCCGTCGTCGTCGGGCTCGTCGTCGTCGGGCTCGTCGTCGTCGGGCTCGTCGTCGTCGGTGACGACGAGGCATGAATGGCGGCAACAGAGGGCGGTGCGCTGGTCTCGGTGACAGCACGGGGCGTCGCCGAGTGGCCCGAGACCAGCGCGAGAGGAACATTTACCAAGATCAGAAGGCCGGTGACAACCAGGCCAATCAGCGCACGAACCGGGCCAACCAGTGTGCGCCCGTGCAACCGGGACACGATGACACCGCTCCCCCCCTCCAAGGGCATCAGGGTGGCGTGGGCGGGAAAACCGGATACAGCTGGCAACAGTCGCTCGCATTTGGGGCACCGGGTGCCGGACATCGTTTGGTCCCATGTCCAAAGCGCCTCTGACGTGTACGGCGAACCGCAAAGTGTCTTGATCGGCTTGGGGGTACTTTCGGCCACGGCGTGCCACTCGGGCGACCAATGATGTGGACGCAATAGCGAGGCCATCAAACCGCGACGCGGCATCTCCGGAACCGCGAGGTACCTCATGGCACTGACCCCCCCAACATCCTCACTCCCGATTTTACCTGGAGGAGGTGGCGGTCGACTAGAGGTTGACGAGCTACGCCCTCGTCAGAAATAACGAATTCTCAGCCCGGGAGGAGCTTTCCCGCCCGCCGCGGCGTAGCGTTTCTCTTGGACTCACGCAGCTCCTCAGGCTGCCCAACAGGGTCCGGGGCCGAGAGGCCGCGGTTCGGCACGCCTGTTGTTGCCTTTACCGAGGCCGCCGGGGGGTGACGGGGAGCGGGTCGGAGCAGGCCGGATCGCTCAGGTACTCACGGAAGACCTTCGCCATGGCGGCCGCCTGGTAGCCGTCGACGAAGCGGTGGTCGATGATGAAGGCCAGTGGGAGCACGGGCCTGACCGCAGGCTCTCCGTCGACGGCCAGCACCTTGTCCGTGATGGTTCCCACCAGGATCGTCACCGGCGGGTGGGCGAAGGGCGGGATGGGGGCGAAGACCGCGTCGAGCCCGTAGGTACCGACGTTGCTGACGAGGAAGGAGCCGTAGGGCCGGGCCTCGAGCCCCATGAACGGGATCGGCAGCTGGAGGCTCTCGGTGACGAACCCGATGAAGTCGGTCACCAGCCGCAAGGTCATCGGTGGCAAGTTCTTCACCATCATCTTGGTCTGCTTGAAGAGCGGATCCTGGTCGTGGCGGATGAGGGCAGCCCGCTCGGCCAGTTCAGTGGCGATCTGCCAGGGAGTCTTTTCGTCGACGCGCCGTACGATCGCGCCCGACAGGTCGGTGGCGACGGCCTCGCCGCCCGACACCGGATCGGTCCGCAGCGACACGACGAAGAATCCGTCCACGGTCGGAGACGGCAGGAACCGGCCGAATACGACGCGGCCGTTCAGACCAGGCATCATCGAGAAGACCTTGGCCGACGCTCGCCCGACGAGGTGCATCGGGGTCACGTGGGCGCCGGTGGCCTCGTGGACGGCTTCCAAGTACTGAAGGAGACGCTCGGCGTCTTGGTCAATGGTTGCCAAGATCGCCGGGTCCTTCCTGGGGCGCCAGCTCGCCATGGCGATCTTCCGCCACACCGAGAAGGGCAGGGGGTCCTTCGTGACGGCCATCAGTCGGTCCTCCTTCCCAGGCGCGCCGATTATCAGCGTCGTCACTGTCTCTCCTATCACCGGGCCGGATCCGGGAGCAGAGGCTTTGGTCAGGACAATGGTCAGGCCAGGATATCGACCCGATCCAAAAGGCCGGCGTCGACCTCGGCGGGTGCCCACCCCCCAGGCGCAACCTCCTCGGAATGGTTCTGCCGCTCCTCTCTTGGTGCCAGCTGGGCGATCCGATGGCGGTGACGCCCTCGGCCGGGCAAGCTCGTGGGGTGACGACCCAACAGGTTCCCCCCGGAGCCGTCGATGGCTTTGCACACCCGGCATTTGCGCCGGTGGTGTCGTATTTCGGGCGGCTCTTCAACCCGACCAGCAGAGGCGGCGGCGCCCTGGCGGTGCGGTTGCACGGTCGGGCCATCGTCGACGTGTGGGCCGGGTTCGCCGACCGCCGCCGGTCTGAGCCCTGGAAGCGGGACACGGTCACCATCTGCTTTTCGACCACCAAGGGCGTGGCCTCCACCGTCATCCATCGCCTGGCCGACCGTGGTCTCATCGACTACGAGGCTCCGGTGGCGAGCTACTGGCCGGAGTTCGGTGCTGCCGGCAAGCAGGCCATCACGGTGCGGCAGCTCCTCAGCCACCAGGCCGGCCTGCACTCGATGACCGATCTCGTCGAGCGTCGAGAGGATCTGCTCGACCACATCGCCCTCGAGGAGCGACTGGCGGCCCGACCCTCCGACCCGTGGCCGGGGCACCCCGGGTACCACGCCATCACCTACGGGTGGTTGCTGGCCGGGCTGGCCAGGCGGGTCACCGGGCTCGGCATGGCCGACTTGGTGCGTGCGGAGCTGGCCGAGCCCCTCGACACCGACGGCTTGGGCATCGGCATGCCTCCCGACGGCCTCCGCCGCTTCGCCCCACCCATCGGCCGGACCCCGCCTGTGCGCCCCACGCCACGCCTCTTTGCCAACGTCAGCGCCAGGTCCATGCCCACCCTGCGCAGGGTCGAGTTGACGCGCCGTTTTCTCGAGGCGCTCTACGTCCCGTATTTCGACCAGATCCTCACCGGTCCGGCGCCGTCGGTGCTGCACACCGAGATGCCTTCGGTGAACGGCCTCCTCTCGGCGCACGCGCTGGCCAAGCTTTACGCCGTCATCGCCAACGACGGCGAGGTCGAAGGCGTCCGGCTCCTGTCGCCCGAGACGGTTGGGGCGTTGAGCAAGGTCCAGACCAGGGCGCATGACGCCGTCATCGGCATGCGCATGAACTGGCGCATGGGGTACCACCGGGCCGGGGCTCAAGGGTACCGGGGTGACTCCGCCTTCGGGCACTACGGCTACGGCGGCTCGGGCGGTTGGGCCGATCCCGCCACGGGGCTGTCTTTCGGGTTCGTCACCAACGAGCTCAAGCTGATCCAGGCCCCCGTGGGAGGCGATCGTCGAATCTTCCGCCTGGCAGGGCTGGTGTTCCGAGCGGCCCGAGCACTTTCCAACGGACCAGAGGCGACGTGACTGCCACGGCGTCGACCCTGACGCCCTCCTCGACGGGGTTGCTCGCGTCCGGTGAGAGCTCGACGACCGGCTACCCGAGGATCGGGAAGCGGCGCCCCGCCGCGAGTCGGTCGAGCGTCGTCTGCATGGTGGCGGTGAGCTCCTGGTAGCAGGTGCGGACGATGGCTTCGTCCTCAGCCGCCTCCGGTCCGTACTTCGACGACCAGTCGATCGGTTCGCACAGTTCCACGGTGATCTTGGCCGGAAGTGGCCACGTCGGAATTCCTCCGGGAACGACACCGAAGGGCGGTCCCAGGACGAGAGGCCACACCTTGAGGCGGAATCGGCGATCGAGCCCGAGACGCTTCGCGACCCACTCTCCTCGTGCCAGGACGATCAGCGTCTCGTGCGCGCCAACGGAGACTGCGGGCACAACCGGAACTTGGGTTCGGAGCGCGAGACGAACGAAGCCGATACGATCTCCGAACGTGATGCGGTTTCGCTCCCGCCAGGGGCGGAAGACCTCGTAGTCGCCACCGGGGTAGTCGATGAGTATCCCCCCGCCGCGAAGAATCGACTCCGCTTCCTCGCGTCCGGCCTCGACCGCACCAGCTCGTTCCATGACCGGACCCACACCGGGAAGCCCCAGGAAGAAGGAATGGAAGAGTGCATAGACAGGCTCGTCCTCGCCTCGCCGACGCCACCATGCGGTCAACAGGACGGGGAGGTCCGGCGGGATCTGCCCGCCCGAGTGGTTGCCCACGACGAGAAAGGGGCCCTGCGGTGGCAACCGCTCGAAACCCCTCACCTCGGCCCGGAAGTAGGACGCGAACAGCTCGAGGATCGGTCGAACGGACCGAAGGAACGCCGGGTCCCGGGCGGACCCGACCTCACCACCGGTGGGGAGGCGTTTGTCCACGACGCATCAACCCTTCACCGTCAGAGGGGTCCGTTGTGGGCACGCGGGCGCTGGTGGCACCGACAACCCCGGCTCAGCCATCCACCGGCACCGACCCGGCGGCCGTTTCTGAGGCCTGCTTGATGTCGGCCAGAGCGCCGTGGAGCGCTTGGGCGATCAACCACGGATCCGGAACGCTGGTCGGACAGCCCAGCACCGAGACGTGCAGAGCGTCGGCGTAGCTCCAGGCCGTGATGTTGAGGCCGATGCCCTCGAGGATGGGACCCACCGAGTAGATGGCCTCGAGCATGGCCTGTCCGACGTGCAACCGTTGGCGTGGTCCCGGCACATTCGAGAGCACGAGGTTGACCGGCGGCCGCATGTGGTTGGCGAGGCGGGTTCGACCCCACGTCCGCACGATCAGGGCGTACAGCTGTGGCGGAACGACGTCGGCACGCCTTTCCAGGAGGTCGTTGCCCAGGACGGCACGGGCGTCTTTGGAGGCGGCGGAGACGTCATGGATGTGATCGAGACGCTCCAGGGGGTCGGCGATGTCGGTCCCGATCGAGACGTACAGGTTGTCGACGTGGTTGCCGCCGAGACGGGTGAGGCTGGGATCGGTCGAGACCGGGACGCTCGCCACCAGCGGGCGGTCGGGCAGTGCGCCCACCTCGGCCAGGTAGGCGCGCAGAGCACCTCCGCACATGGCCAGGTAGACGTCGTTGAGCGTCGCACCGCGTGCCCGGCGCACGGCCTTGAGGTCCTCGAGCGGCACGGTCGTCATGGCGAAGGTCCGCTCCGCGGTGAGCGACACGTTGAACGCGGTCTTGGGCGTGTCGAACGGCAGTGGTGGCTTGACCGGTGAGGCGCGCCGTTGGGCTTCGGACTCGCGCAACCCCCGAACCGACCGCGTGGCCAGGCGAGGCAGTTGCCGCAAGCGCGTGGCGTGGCCGTGTGCGGCCAGGGCCAGGAGCTGGGACCGGGTAGGGATGCTCTCGGGGTGCCACTCGTCGATGTGGGAGCCGGCTCCGTGGGCGCTCAGTGCGCTCAGCAACAGCGCGACCGTGGCGGCTCCGTCGGCCACGGCATGGTGCACCTTCGCCACGACGGCGAGGCGACGGTCGGCCAGTCCCTCGACCACCACGATCTCCCACAGCGGACGATCCCGGGGCAGTGGCCGGCCCGCCACGTCGGCCACCACCGCCGCCAGTGCGTGGTCGTCCCCCGGTTCGGCGGCCCGGCGACGGGTCATATGCCTCTTCAGGTCGAAGTCCGGGTCCTCGACCCACACCGGGTGCCCGAGCCCCCATGGGACCGGCACCGCCCGGCGACGGAAAGGTGGGAGTCGGTTCAGCCGGTGCCCCAACAGCTCCGTGATCTCGTCGTAGGAAAACCCGCCGGGGACCTTCGACATATCGAACACCGCCACCTTCAAGGTGTGCATGTGGGTCGAGGCGGTCTCCGAGTAGAGGAACTTGGCGTCGAGGCCGACCATCACTTCCACCGCTCAGCCCTCGTGTTCGGCCCGAATGCCGCTGAGCCCGGACGCCACCAGCGACTCCCCGATGAACGACGCCACTTGGCGTGACCACAGATAGCCCACGTGGTTCCCCGAGAACCAGCTGATGCGGGGCTTGTCCCAGCGTTCCCACAGCATGCGGGCCTGCTCCGTGGTGGCCAGGCGATCGCCGTAGCCGGCGAACACGTAGCGACGATCGAGCCGCACCTTCGACTCGAAGCTCATCGGCGATACCACTCGGAAGACGTCTTCGGCCACACCACCCAGGATGTGATGCTCGATCGACCGAGCTCGGATGTGCACCGGGCTGTGAGCGTGGAACAGCGACGGGAGGTCCACGACCGGGATGCCTGCCACCACCGCATCGAACCCTTCGTCGATGCCGGCCAAGAGCGAGACCACATACGCTCCGAGCGAGACCCCGTACAGCCCGATGGAAGTCGCTCCCTGGGCCCGGATCCATGAAACGAGGCGCCGAATGTCCCACACCGCCTGCGTCAACCCGTGGACAGTGTTCATCATGTCGAACGACAAGAACGGCTCGCCACTCACCCGGGTGACCTTGCGCGCCCCGTGCAGCGGCAGAACGGGCATGGCGACGTTGAGCCCGAGCTCACGGTGCAGCTTGGCGGTCTGCAGCCCCATGAAGTCCATGAAGGGGTAGCCCATGCAGAAGCCGTGTACGCACACGACCCAAGGGCGAGGCGCCCCGCGGTGACGGACGATGGCAGCCGTCGCCCGACGATTGGGCTCATACGCCATCCACCGCTCGCCACCGGGCTCGGTGGGCCGCGTCGAGAACTCGCTGTCGTAGGTGATCCGTTCGTAGCCCAGGCCCAGTGCCCACCCGTGGCTCGTCTCGACATCCTGGGCGGCGAGCGGAGGTGGGTTGCGGTGATAGGAGGCGGGCTGAGCGATCCATCCCCGCCTCGAGAACAACCGGCGGGTGTCGGCGAGCTCCGCGCTGACTCGAGCGAAGTCGGCCCGTCGAGGGAACCGGTTGGGCGTCATCGCCATCGCCAGCAAGGCCTCGTCCATGGCGACGCCGGCCGCAAACCCGAGCGACAGGGGTGGCGCCGCCAAGCCATCGGACACCTCACCGCTCCTGGCCGCAGCACCCATGAATCGCAGCGTGCGTGGTACGGCGAGCGTGGCGCGGGCGAGCGCCCGTCGCCCCAGGAACTTCAGCACGGCGCGATACGACCCCACGACGCGCTCGGCCAGCGACGGAGATCCCTGGCCCTGACCAGTCGGGTCAAGCGCCGACCCAGCTTCTCCTGTGGCCTCGGGGGAGGTTCCATCCACTATGCACTCGGCGTTCCCCATGAGCCCCTTCCGACCGCGACGCCATCCCGACCGGCGACCCCGCCTTCCCGAGCCATACTACGTCGAGAGCGTGATCGGGGAGCGAGCGGGAGAGGAGCGCCATGGAATTCAATCTGGCCGACCTTTTCGAGAGCGTGGTCGACGTCGTCCCGGAGCAGCCCGCCATCGTCGCCGACGACCGTCGACTCACCTACGCCGAGCTCGACGGTCGGGCGAACCGCCTCGCGCACCATCTGGCGGGTGCCGGGATCGGCCCCCGCGACCGCATCGGGCTGCAGTTGGCCAACGGGAGCGAGTACCTCGAGGGCATGCTCGCCTGCTTCAAGATCCGCGCCGTTCCCGTCAACGTCAATTACCGGTACGTCACCTCGGAGCTTCGCTACCTCTACCAGGATGCCGGGCTCGTGGGCCTCGTCTTCCACAGCAGTTTCGCCCCCGCGGTCAGCGACGCCCTGGCGGCCATGCCCGAGCGCCGGACGTTGCTCGAGGTGCGTGACAGCACGAGTGCGCCAGACCTCGGGGACGACTACGAGCGCGCCTTGGCGGCCACTGTGGACGGGCGCGGCTTCGCGCCGCGGTCGGCAGACGACCTCTACTGTGTCTACACCGGAGGGACCACGGGCATGCCAAAGGGCGTGCTGTGGCGCCACGAGGACATCTTCTTCGCGGGGATGGGCGGCGGCGATGCCCTGGCGCTGGGCAACGTCGTCGGATCTCCTGAGGAGCTCGCCACGCGGGTCATGCGGCCGGGCATGACGGCTCTCCCCTGCCCACCCTTCATGCATTCGAGCGCGCACTGGCTGGCATTCACGATCCTGTTCGGGGGCGGGAAGCTCGTGACGCTTCCCGCCGGCCACTTCGACCCTGTGGCGACGTGGCGCCTCGTGGGCACAGAAGCGGTGAACATCCTCGTCGTCGTGGGCGACGCCATGGCTCGACCCCTCCTGGACGAACTCGACGTCCACCGGGCCCGTTACGACATCTCGTCGCTCATCGCTGTGGGCTCGGGTGGCGCCGTGCTGTCTCCGGCGACCAAGCGACGCCTGGCCGAGATGCTGCCCGGTCGGATGGTCGTCGACGCGTTCGGATCCTCCGAGACGGGCCATCTGGGCGGACGCGCCCGTGACGACGACCCGTACGGCATGCCGCGCCTGCATGTCGACGAGTACACCGACGTCCTCGACGACACGCTGCAACCCGTGGCTCGGGGGTCGGGGGTCGTAGGTCGCCTGGCCCGCCGCGGCCATATCCCCCTCGGGTACCTCGGAGACGCCGACAAGACCGCCACCACCTTTGTGGAGAGCGCCGGCACGCGTTGGGCGCTCCCCGGTGACATGGCCGTGGTCGACGCCGACGGAGCCATTGCGATCCTCGGTCGCGGCTCACTGTGTATCAACACCGGCGGGGAGAAGGTCTTCCCCGACGAAGTGGAGGCCGCCCTGAAGAGCTGTGCCGACGTTGAAGACGTCGTCGTCGTTGGCGTGCCCGATGAGCGCTTTGGCGAGCGAGTTGTAGCGGTGGTCCAACTTCGTGCCGGGTGCCAGATCGACGGCGAGGCACTGCGCACCCTGTGCCGGACACAGGTGGCCGGATACAAAGTTCCACGGCAAGTCGTGATGGCAGATTCCATCTCGCGTTCACCGTCAGGCAAGGCCGACTACCGATGGGCGAAGGCGTTCGCCTTGACGAAATCGACCGGCGAAGGCTGAGCGCTTGGAGGACGAGTGGGTAGATCCGAGCTACCGCCGCGGCCCGGCTAACTCCCCCGTGGTGGCTTCCGGCGCCGTCGACCGCCGAGGAACTTGCCCATGAGATGGTCCGAAAGACCGACGCGGCGCTTGATCCAGTCGTAGGCCCGCACCGCTTGCTTGTCGAGGTAGATCAGCACTGCTTTGGCCCCGTCGTCGGGACGCGCCCGGTATTCGGTAGAGCGAGCCGTTGGGTGGTCCTCTTCTGTGTAGTAGTAGACGGCCAGCGACCGGCGAGCCGTCTCGGGCGGGCACCGAAGCGGGTCGGGATGGCCGTGCCAGGTGTCGGCGCCGGTGGTGAAGATCACAGCCCGGTTGCCGATGGGAGCGATCACTTCTTGGCGCGTCTTCATGTCGCGGCTCCACAACTCGAGGTCACCGCCGTATTCGGAAGGCCAATCGGCGTTGAGGTAGACGAGGAGATTGGCTCGGCGATGCCAGTGTCGCTTGTGGGGATGCACGGTGAAGTCGGCGTGGATGTTGAGATAACCCCCGGCCTGCGTCTGGTGCAGACCTGCCCCCTCGAGGGAATCGTCGCTCACGAGGTTGTCGATTCCGGTAAGGCCGCACAGGAACGCTATGAAGCCCGGCGAGGTCAGCTCGCTCCAAACCGCCTGAAGTGTGGGACCCCACGAGGTGGGGG
>JARLGQ010000405.1 GCA_031292675.1 Acidimicrobiales bacterium | reverse complement strand
TCGGCGGGCGGGGACTCGAATCCCGGCAGCTCGCGTCCTGCGGCCCGGGCGTCGCCGGGGCCGCTCGTCCGCCCCACGAGCACGGGCTCGACGCGATCGGGGAACACCCCCGCGCCGGCCACGTCGCGACCGTTGTCCTCGCCGTCGCCGGCGACTTCCTGCTCGAGGCGGCCTTTGATCACCTTGAGGGGAAGGAAGTGCTCGCGCTGTTGGCGCAGCACCCACCGCAACCGTTCCACGTCGTGTTCGTAGAACTTCCGGTATCCCGACGGGGTGCGTTCGGGATTCACGAGACCCTGGCTCTCGAGGAAACGGATCTTGGAGATCGTGACGTCGGGGAACTCCTGGCGCAGCAGGGCGAGGACGTCCCCGATCGACAGGTAGGTGCGGCTGCTCACGGTGTCACCCCGGAGGCGCTCACTCGTCGGCCGCCGCCAGGTAGACGAGCTTGAACTTGCCGATCTGCACCTCGTCTCCCGAAGAGAGCACCGCTTCCTCGATGCGTTCGCGATTCACGTAGGTGCCGTTGAGCGACCCCACGTCGCGCACCGTGTACCCGCCATGGCTCTTCATGAATTCCGCATGGCGGCGCGACACGGTGATGTCGTCCAAGAAGATGTCGCTCTCGGGGTGGCGGCCGGCCCGGGTGACATCGGTCACGAGATCGAACCGCGTGCCCGCGTTCGGGCCCCGCTTCACCACCAGCAGTCCGGTGCCGCTCGGGCGGTCGGGCAGCGTCACACTGAGCTCCTCGTCGCCGGCCTCGCCCTGGGCGTCCACCGGGTGCAGGGTCACGGTGGTGTCGGCCGGCCCCTGACTGAGCACGGCTCCGCACGACGAGCAGAAGTTGGCGTCGGGCGGGTTGCGATGCCCGCAGTTGTTGCAGAACACGCCGTCCACGCTAGCCCGTCTCCCGCGTCGGCCCGTTCGAGCTACTCGGTGACGAGGGCGCGGTAACGCGCCGCGTCGAGAAGTTCGTCGACCGCTGCCGCGTCGGCGGGAGCGATCTCGCTGATCCACCCGGCCCCGTAGGGGTCGGTGTTGAGGAGCTCGGGAGAATCGGCCAGGGCCGTGTTCACCGCGACCACCTCTCCCGCGATCGGCGCGTAGATCTCGGACACCGACTTGGTCGACTCCACCTCGCCGAGGACGCTCCCGACTTCGAACCGGGCCCCCACCGCGGGTACGTCCACGTACACGATGTCGCCCAGCGCGTCCTGGGCGTAGTCGGTGATGCCCACCCGCACCACGTCCTGCGCGCGCAGCGCCCATTCGTGGTCGGCCGTGTACCGGCGGTCATCGGGCACGAGCATGGCGGGGACCATACCGGAAAGGCGTTCACGCTGTCGGGGTCGTGCCGGCGCGCCCTCGGCCCCGGGCGCCCCGGGCTCAACGCCGCGTCACTGCATCATCTGACGGATGCGGATGGCTTGCTCCTGGGCCCGCGTGCGCGCCTCGGCCTCGCTGGGAGCCTCGGCCCACACGTGGGTGACCGGCTCTTCGGGATCGGGAACCACGAGGGTCCAACCATCGGGCTCGAGGAGCTTGACTCCGTCGACCAGGACGACGTCACGGCCCTGGGCCCGCTCCACGGTGGTGCGCATCACCGTGCCCTTCTGCTCCCACGGCGTGACGATCTCCTCGTGGACGATGTGGATGGGCGGCAGCCGGCTCGCCAGCTTCGACAGGCGCTCGTCGGTGCGGGCCAGCATGCCGAGAAGGTGGACGAGCGTGGCCACGCCGTCGAAGGCGGGGAGAAAGCGCGGGAAGATGTAGCCCCCCATCTGGATGGCCGCGAAGGTGACCCCGCCCGTGCTGGCGACCTCCATGAGGTGGGTCGCCGACAGCTTGGTCCACATGATCTCGGCCCCCGCCTCGGTGCAGATGTGCTCGGCCGCCATCGGCGCCGCCACCGGGAGGGCCACCCTGGCATGCCGGGTCCGGGAGACCACCAGGTCCAGGAGGAGCAGGAGGGCCTGGTTGTCGGAGAAGACCTTGCCCTCGTCGTCCACGAGCGTGAGGTTCTCGCCACCGGGGTCGATGACCGCCCCCAGATGGGCCCCCGACGCACGCACCAGGTCCGCCACGTGCTCGGCGGCGGCACGGGGGTCGCTGGCCATGACCGCCGCGGTGGCGGCATAGGGGTTCACCACCAGGACCTCGGCGCCCAGCTTGGCCAGCACGTTGGGCATCACGAAGCTCGACGTCCCGAACGAGTAGTCGAGCACCATCTTGAACCCGGCCCGGGCGATGGCGTCCACGTCCACGGTGTCGCTCAGCGCGGCGGTGTAGAGCTCGAGCGCGCGCGGTGCGTAGCCGATGTCTCCGATCTCCGATGCCAGGGCGCGACGGAACTCCTCTCGGTGGTACAACCGCTCGATCTTGCGTTGTGCCGGCTCGGCGATGTCGATCCCGTCCTGGTCGAAGAACCGGATCATGACCGACTGCGTGTCCTGTTCGAAGAGCCGGACGGTGATGCCCCCGAGGCTCCGCCCCGAACGCACCTGGAACCGGGTCACGGGCACCGTGGCCACCTCGAGGTCCTCCACGTTCACGCCCGCCGCGTTGCACCCCACGAACATCGCCCGCTTGAGCACGCGCGCGGCGCGGGAGGTGTCGCGCGAGGCCGTGATGGTGCTCCCCTTCTCCAGCGTGCTCGCCCACGCCATCGACAGCCGCATGACCAGCTCCGGGCTGATGTCGACGTTGGCGAGGCCCGTGATGCCCATGCGGCCGAAGAGGGTGCGGGCTCCTCGCGATTCCCACACGATCGAGGTGTTGACGATGGCGCCCGCCTCCACCGTCTTGAACGGGTACACCTTGACGCCCGACTTGATCACCGCGTGGGCGCCCACGAAGGACTCGTCGCCCAGGACGACACCCTCCTCGCACCGCACCCCCTGGCGAAGGTCACAGGAACGGCCGATGACACAGCCGTCGAGGCGGACCCCGGCCCCCATGAACAGGTTGTCGTGGACCACGGTGCGCTCGAGCGAGGCGTTGTCCCCGATGCGGGCGTTGGCACCGATCACGCAGTACTCGCCCAGGACGCCGCCCGCGCCGACATGGCAGTTGTCGCCGATGATGACCGGGCCCCGCACCTCGGACGTGGGGTCGAGCTCCGCTCCCTTGCCGAGCCAGACCCCGGGGCGCAGGGCGAACCCGCTCACCTGGACGGCGACGTTCTCGTCGAGGATGTCCTGGTGGGCCCGGAGGTACGCGTCGAGGGTGCCGACGTCCTCCCAGTAGCCCCCGGCCACGTAGCCGAACAGAGGCTTCTCGGCCTCGAGGACGGCGGGGAAGACCTCCTCGGAGAAGTCCACGGCCCGGCCCTCGGGGATGAAGTCGAAGATCTCGGGCTCGAGCACGTAGATGCCGGTGTTGATGGTGTCGCTGAAGACCTGGCCCCAGGTGGGCTTCTCCAGGAAGCGATCGATCGATCCGTCCTCGCGGGTGATGACGATGCCGAACTCGAGCGGGTTCTCGACCGCCTTGAGCGCGATCGTCGCCAGCGCCCCCTTCGACTCATGCCGCGCCACCAGCGACGTCAGGTCGAGGTCGGTGAGGACGTCGCCGGAGATGACGACGAAGCGCTCGTCGAGCTCGTCGCGGGCGTTGCGCACCGACCCGGCCGTCCCCAGCGGCGTCTCCTCGGTGGCGTAGACCATGCGCACACCGAACTCGGAGCCGTCGCCGAAGTAGCTGCGGATGGCGTTGGCCATGAAGGCCACGGTGACCACGATGTCCTCGAAGCCGTGCTGGCGTAGGAGGTTGACGACGTGCTCCATCATGGGCCGGTTGGCCATGGGCAGCATCGGCTTGGGCTGGTTCGAGGTGAGGGGGCGAAGGCGCGTGCCCTCACCCCCCGCCATGATCACCGCCTTCATGGGAGCACCATCGGCGACCCTACCCCGCCGCCATCCGGTTCGCGCGGCCCCGGGACAGCGCCCGCCGTGACAACGGGACGTAGGCGGCCGCCGCGATCCAGGCCAGCGTGATGGCCGGCACCGCGCTCAACCACGCCACGATCAGGACAGGGTGCTGCCATCCGGCGTGGCCGTGGGCCAGCAGGAAGGTGGGATAGGCGAACATGAGGCCGAAGGTCCCCGCCTTGCCCACCCACAAGACGTCGATCCGCTCGGCGCCGAGGCCGGCCAGCAGGAGCACGGCGCCGGACACGAGCACCTCGCGGACCACGGTCAGCACACCGAACCACACCGGCACCGCCCCGGCCACGATCACCGAGATCACCGCCGTCCCCACCAGGATCCGGTCCGCGGTGGGGTCGAGCACCTTGCCGACGGTGGACACCTGGTGCCAGCGCCGGGCCACGAACCCGTCCACCCAGTCCGTGGCGCCCAACGCGGCCAGCAGGACCGCCGCCGCCACCTGGCGGTGCTCGCCGAAGAGCAGCCACACGAACACCGGCACGCACGCCAGGCGCAGCAACGTGATGGCGTTGGGCACCGTGAGGATGCGGTCGGCCCCGGGGTCGACTCCCTCCGGCGCTGCGGTCACAGAGGCATTCTACGAGCAGTGGGGGCCGTCCCCGGGGCCGCGGCGACGTGAGAGGCGCCCGGGTGCGTCGGAGGCGGCGCGCCGCGCTCGGGGCCGGGTGCCCGCTCCCGGGGGCTGCGCAGGTGCCCCCTATGCTACGCAACGCCCATGCCCCGATTCCTCCCCTTCTCCGGCCTGCGCTATGACCGGTCGGTCCCCCTCGACAAGGTCATCGCCCCTCCGTACGACGTGGTGGGACCCGAAGAGCGCGCCCGGCTGGCGGCCCGGCACACCGCCAACGCCATCCACGTCGAGCTCCCCGTGCAAGACGCCCACGCCGGCCTCGACAAGTACCGGTCGGCGGCGCGCATCTTCTCCACCTGGCGCGAGGAGGGCCTGCTCGTCCCCGACGCCCCCGCGTTCTACGCGTACCGCATGACCGTGCCCGGCGGCGCGTCGACCACCGGGGTGATCGGCGCCCTGGGGTGCGAAGCACCGGGGGGAGACATCCTGCCCCACGAGCAGACCATCCCCAAGGACAAGAGCGACCGCCTCGACCTGCTGCGGGCGTGCCGCGCCAACCTCTCCCCCATCTGGGGCCTGTCGCTGTCCCAGGGGCTCGCCTCGGCCTACGAGCCCGACGGGCCCCCGCGCGGCGAGGCCGTCGACGACGACGGGGTGGCCCATGCGCTGTGGGTCCTCGACGCGCCCGACGTCGTCGACGAGATCACCACCGCCGTGGGCGCCGCGCCCGTGGTGATCGCCGACGGGCACCACCGCTACGAGACGGCGCTCACCTACCAGGCCGAGCGACGCGCCGCCCGTGGCGGCGCTCCCGGTGGCTACGACCTGGTCATGGCGTTCGTGGTCGAGCTGGCCGAGGGGCAGCTGTCGGTCGGTCCCATCCACCGGACCATCTCCGGCGTCGGGCCCGGGGTCGACCTGGCGGAGGTGTTCGGCCGGTGGTTCGACATCGTCCACGCCGGGCCGGCCGACGACCAGCTCGTGGGGGCGGTCGCCGAGTCCGGAGCCCTCGCCCTCGTCACGAGCCGCGACGTGTCCCTGTTGACGCCGCGCGAGCAGACCTACGCCGAGGCGGGGTCGGACCTGGACTCGAGCCTCGTGGCCCTGGCCCTCGAGGCCGTGCCCGGTGCCGAGGTGGGGTATGCCCACGACTGGCGGTCCGCTCTGTCGGGGGTGACCGAGGAGCGGGCCCAGGCGGCCCTGCTGCTGCGGCCCGTCACCGTGGACCAGATCTCGGAGTGGGCGCACGCGCGCCGGCGCATGCCGCCCAAGAGCACGTACTTCTACCCCAAGCCCCGCACTGGGATGGTGTTCCGCACCGTGGAGGAGTGACGCCGGGTCGAGCCCGGCCAGGCGGCGCCAGGCACGGAACGCGGCGCCGCGGCGCGCCCCCGTCGCAGCGGGACGGCTGCGATTCGCGCCGCGAGCGCCTTGTTCCCATACCCCCCCGAAGGGCCCCCGGACCACGTCCCGCCGGGTGTGATCGCGAGCACCCGTTACGGTATCGGCGCCACGGTGAGCGCGGTTGAGACGACGGAGGTAGGACCTTGGTCCTGATTCGGAGGTCTCGGACCGCCCCGATGGGGCGGGCTCAGCCCTCGACGGTCCAGGTCCCGCCCGAGGCGAGGAGGGAGCTCAGCTCACCGGGCCCCCGGCGCTCGTTGGCCTCGAGCAGCTGCTTGGTCATGGCCGCCCCGTACTCGGGGCGCTCCACGGCGCGGAACACCCCGATGGGCGTGGGCTCGAAGGGCCCCCGTGCCAGGCGGCTCAACTGGAAGGCCAGGCCCGGCTCGTCCCGGCGCTCGTCGTGGACGAGGAGCGCGTCCTCGCCGACGTCGGCCACCTCGGCCACGCGCAGGCGGCCGTTGGGCTCCATGACCACCCCGAACTGCTGCTCGGTGCCGAAGCGGATGGGCTCGCCGTGCACGAGCGGGATGAGGTTGTCGGCCCGGACGTCGCGTCCGGTGATCTTCTCGAAGGCGCCGTCGTTGAAGACGTTGCAGTTCTGATAGATCTCGACGAAGGCGGCTCCGTTGTGGTCGTGGGCACGCCGGAACATCTCCTGCATGTGCTTGCGGTCCATGTCGTGGGTGCGCGCCACGAAGCTGGCCTCAGCGCCCAGCGCCAGGCTGACCGGGTTGAACGGTGTGTCGAGCGAGCCGAAGGGCGTCGACTTGGTGACCTTGCCCTGTTCCGAGGTGGGCGAGTACTGGCCC
>JARLGQ010000404.1 GCA_031292675.1 Acidimicrobiales bacterium | reverse complement strand
TGGCGCGGCTTGGGCGGGGCTGGGCGTGCTCACCAGCACGGTCAGGGCGAGGCCCAGCCCTGTTGCTGAGCCGAGCAGTCCCTTGGCATGTCGTCGAGTCCACATAGGCCCGAGCATGGATCTAACAGGCGCCATACCCCTTTTCTAGAAGGTCGGCGTGGCCACGTAGGTGATGGTGTCGGTGTAGGTGCCGTCGGGGACGGTGTAGTCGACCCCCACCTGGTCCGTGAGCGTCAAAGTGTCGGCGGTGGCCCCGGTCGGGCCAGTGGCGGTCAAAAAGTTGGCGGGACTCGAGGGGTAGCCCACGAACTTCGCGCCCGAGAGACCTGCGGCCAGGGCGGCCCCGTCGGTCCCTCCCGTGGTCAGAGTTGCGCTGGCACCCCAGCCACTGGTCGGGAAGGTGGCGACACCGGTGGCCGGTCCCGAACTGACAGCGGGGATGGTGAAGGCCGGGGAGGACACAGACAGACCGGTATCCGACGCGGCCAGCGTGTAGCCGCTGGCGGCGTTGGTCTGCACCGTGAGGACCACCGCCTGGCTTTGCAGGTTGTTCAACATGGAAGGGTCGACGGCCAACGAGAACGACGGGGTGCTGTTGGTGAACGTCAGGGTCTGACCTACCTTGACAGTGACTCCCGTTGAAGACGACCCGAATGTCACGGCCGCAGTCGTGCCGGTGTCCACCGTTGTGGGGCCGGACTTCTGGGTGGTGATGACCGACGTGTACGACCCTGCCGTGGAAGTGTTGGTGAGGCCGGTAAACGACAGATAAATCGCGATATTGGCGGCTACGGCAACGGGGGTCGTGACGGTGTAGGTGATGGTGTTGGCTGCGAGGGCGACGGTGCCGGCCCCGAGGCCGTAGACAGTCCCCACCGCCACCGTGCCGGCGGTGCCGGCAGGCACGGTCATGGTCACGGCCGTCAGGGTGGCGGCGGTGGCCGTCTTGAAGGCGAACGAATACGTGACCGCTGTCTTGCTCGTCTGCGAGTTGTTCACGGACCAACTCAGGTTCGTCAGGGTGCCGGCGGCGAACGCCTGGCTGGAGGTCAGGCCGATGAAGCCGGCAACCAACAGCAAAGCTGCGATCGACGAGCTGAGCCAGCGTCTCCGCCGGTTCCGTGGGCTGGACATCAGTTCGGCCTCCCTAGTTGAAACTCGTCAGCGAATCGCCAGTCCCCGTGCAACGTGGGACCAGGGCGACCGCTAACGAAGAGATCGGGAGAGCTCGATTTGACCTTGATCGCGATCAGTACGGGATTCACGTCCGTAGGAGTACAGAATTCTTCTCCGTACACCTCGAACCAGGCGGTTACTGAGCGATCGGGGACACAGTACGGAATTCGACTCAGTACCAACCGGGCTCTGTGTCGTGGCGCGCCCAATCGCCGTCGCATCGTTTGGGGAGGTACCGTCACAATAGGTACCCAGCCGCAAGGGTTGCCTCTTTGGGGGGCACGTGCGGGACACAGACAGTCTTCCCATCCCAACGCTAGAAGGCTGTCTGTGTCCCCGCTGCAATCACGAAGTACCTTCGGCCGAATCGGTCGACTTCGCGGTAGTCCGCAGCACTCCTTCCCTAATCCGGCGTGGTACGGAACGGCGATGCTGAAGCAGCCGCCAACAGCCGATCGAAACGCGCCATCGCCTCTTCCCTGCTGCGCACACCTAGCTTGCGATATGAGCTCGCGATATGCGACTCGACCGTTCGCACGGACACTACGAGTTGCTCCGCGATCTCCGGGGCTGTGAGCCCGTCTCGCAACAGCGTTAGGGTCTCTCGCTCCCGAGGTGTCAGGGTCGAAAGGGTCTCATTGGCCAGCGCGGCATGGCTGGCGAGTTGCTCCTCCAAGGCTCGGCGCTCGGTGATGTCGTGCACGATGAGGAGCCCGCACACGGGTGAGCCATCCACATCCCGAATCATCGACACCGTAAGGTTCGTAATGGCGACGCCGCCCGCCTTGGTATTCCAATGGCGCTCGACGTGATGGCTCGGGACCCGTCCCTCTACCACTTCTTGACGGCGGGTACGAGCATCATCACGATCCTCCGGATGCACGAACGTGAAGATGGACTCACCGAGAAGCTCGTCTTTCGGATACCCGATGACCCTGCACATCGCCTTATTCACATCAAAGATTCGGTCGTTACCATCGACAAGGAGGATTCCGACGGGGCCGTCCTCGAAGATCTTGCGAAACCGCTCCTCGCTTTGACGGAGCGCTTGCTCCGCGAGACGGACTTCAGTCACGTCCTGGCTTATACCCAGCGTTCCGACAACTTTCCCTCGCCCAACGAGTGGGACGGCGACCGATTCGACGAGCCGATACTCCCCCGATGCTGTGCGGACTCGAGCTTCGCGGGCCTCGACCGGTTCCCCCTCAATCACTTGATGAATCCGATCGGATCCACCGGTCACGTCACGTGCATCGACGATGTCACTGAAGTGCCGGCCCAGCCAGTCTTCGCGCCGAAAGCCGGTAATCGTCTCAAATGCCTTGTTTAGAAAGGTCAACTTCCCATCCGACGACAAGGCTGAGACCATGACCGGCGCGCTCTCCACCAGCGTTCGGAACCGCTCTTCGCTTTCGCTTAGAGCATCCTCGACCTTCTTTCGCTCGGTGACATCCCTAATGGCCGCAACAGAGAACTTCGCACCATCGATCTCGATCGGACTCAATTGGATGTCTACGGGGAGATCGCTGCCATCCTTGCGATGGAGTCGAGTGTCGAGGGCGGCACCCATCGGCCGAAGTTGGGGTCGCGCTTGGAACTGGTGGCGGTTGTGTTCGTGCTGGACACGAAGACGCTCGGGAATCAGATTCTCAACGAGCTTCCCTATCAGGTCGTGGCGATCGAATCCCGAAAGTTCTTCCATTCGCGCGTTTGCAAGGACGATTCGTCCATCGACATCGACGAGGAGCACCCCATCAGGTAAAGCGTCCATGAGACCGGCCAGATGCGGTCGCAGTTCGATCGAGAGGTGACTGAGAGACTCGGACTCTTCCATTGGACTCCACATCTACTGAACCCCCAGGCTGAGGGCTTTCGGATATCACAAGGGCTTGTCGGCGAGAGGGCGACCATTCGTTCAGGTGTCTTCGTTATCGAGGGCTTCAACAGATTCTCCGTTTCCCACTTCAGTGTCCAGGATGCGCGATGAGGCATCCTCGATCCCCGCTGGATAGGGAGCGGAGCGCAGCTCTGGATTGGGCCGCTCGGCATTGTCCACGTTCGGTCTGTCGTCCGCCCCCGCGATGTGGCCACAGTTGAGACACTCCGAGCCGGGAGCGAATTCCAGGCTGCCGGGGCCACCGGTGGCGCCGAGGCGTGACGCCCCGCACGCAGGACAGATCCCAACGTCGCCTCGAAGGAGCCCGTCGGTGACACGACGCCCGGCAGCGCGCAGCTCGTCCGCACTGAACCATTTGCCGCCCACGTAGGCACCGCCCTGAGTACCGGTCCTCCGTTCGATCTCGTTCATGGCTCAGCAAACCAGTGGTGGCGACGCTGAGGGAAAGTGGGAGATCACTCCGGACCCTCGGGCGATCTCTTCCAAAGTGGCGCTCGACAACCCCGTTGGGCGAAAGGCTCCAGGGGCTTCCCGTGACGTAAGACCAGGTGAGCTCGTCGTAACTCCTGGGACGCAAAGATCGACGCTGATAGGGATCGGGCCAAGCCCCTCCGCCAACGGCCCACGCGATGTGGGCGAACGACGCGCCGATTGTCGGCGGCGATCATCTCCGCCAGTTCCTCCCGGACGGGCGCAAAGGAGGCATTGACAGTTCTTGGCCGTCACGCCAGGACTTCTCCAAAAGCGGCGGGGTCATACATAGCAATGCTATCGATTATCCATGACAGGGCTATGGCATGCTGTCAGGCCATGAGCCCAAAGGCGGCAGATCCAGCCTTGCGGGCCGAATTGATCGAGACGGCGGCTCGCCTCGTGGCGGCCGAGGGCCGGGCCGGGCTAACCCTCCGGGGCCTGGCCAGGGAGGTGGGGACCTCCACGATGGCCATTTACACGCATTTCGGGGGCATGGACGAGCTACGTCGCGAGGTCCGTCGGGAGGGGTTCGCCCGTTTACAGCAACATCTCGAGGCAGTGAAGGTGACCCGGGACCCGGTGGCCGACTTGAGTTTGCTGGGGAAGGCGTATTACGTGAGCGGCATCGCCGCCCCCAACCTCTATCGCGCCATGTTCTCAGACGGTCCAATCGACGATGTTGACTTCGGTACTGGGCTCGACTCGTTCATGGTCTTGGTGAATGCGGTGGCGCGCTGCATGGACGCCGGTCGCCTGCGACTCGGCGAGCCGCCAGAGCATGCGGTCCAGTTGTGGGCGCTCAGCCACGGCGTCGTGAGCTTGCAACTCGCCCAGCTGCTCCCCCCCGAACAAGCCCTAGACTGCTTGGAGAGCACCGCTCAGAATTTGCTCTTGGCTTGGGGTGACGATCCGAAGGCGACGGCGCGGTCGGTTCGCAATGCGCGCCGGCGCCTCATTCGGTAGCTGCCGATATTCCCCTGGACCAGTCAGGGACGCCCGTTAAGAAGGGCCGGGTAGGGGCGCGGTATCACCCTGATCGGAGCGCCGGAGGGTGACCAGTAACCGCTCGACATTGCCGTACATGCGCTGCCTGCTGGACCCCATCACGGGGCCTTACCCATCCGATAACGCCGAGCGGACATGCCCGTTCTGGTTAGGTGGCCCACGTCGCCCTGCCGGCTTGCGCGGCCAACCCCGAGGTTGAGAACGAGGCGGCCCGCTCGCAAGTCTTCCGACCCGGCGATGCGGGGCGGTCTGCCGGGCGTCCGGGGGGAGCGAGTTAGATTTCGCGGCGGGGGAGACCCTGAATCGTTCTTCGGGCCCGCTAAGAGGAAGCCAGAACCCAGAGTCGACTGCCGGGTGTCAATCAAAATGCCTGGTCAAGGCCCAGAGCGTGTCGATCTCTTCCTTGATTGCTTGGTTCGAGAGTTGTCCGCTCCTCCACTGACCTCATAAGAGAGTGTTGACTCTCGAACCATGGACCGTTCACGACGAGTTCCAGAACGATGGGTCGTACCCGCTCAGATCAGATGATCGGGTGTGCAGCCGGCCACGCAGGTCATCCGCGTGGACAACGGCCGTGTTCAGGTTCACCGCGTGGAAGCGGTACCGATCGGGTGGCCCCATCTCATGGTGCGGGCCGTTCGATCGTGAGCACCTGGAACGCCCCGATCTTGGGACAGATCCATCCGATGCGTTCGAGCACCGGGCGGACCGTCTCCAGTCCGACGAAGGCGCCGGGAGCGATGAGCGCGGCGTCGAGCCTCACACGGCCGTAAGGGCGACCGAGAGCGTGCAGCTCTCTGCGGCTGAAGAGGTGGGCCGTGCTCCAAGGTGGTTCTCGGAGTCGTCGACGATGCGCCGCGCCCCAGGCGCTGCGTCGGTTAAGCGCCCCGACGACGACCCGACCCCCCGGACGAGTGACGCGCACCAGTTCCGCCACCACGTGCTGCGCATCATCGACGAACTCGCAGAGGGTCATGGCAACCGACACGTCGAACAGGCCCGCTGGGAAGGGCAGACGGTGTGTGTCGGCGATCAGCAAAGGCGCCTGGACGCGCCGGGCTGCGACGCTGAGCACGGCGGGGTCGAAGTCCAGTCCAACCAGCGATTTGGCTCTTTCGGCTAAATCGGAGGTGAACCGGCCCGTCCCACACCTGACGTCGAGCACGCGCCGACGATCGAGAGGTCCGGTGGCCCGTTCTAGCGTGGCGCGTTCGATTCGGAAGGCGTAGCGGCCCCACGGCGCGTCGAACCACTCATCGTAGGCTGCTGCGTCCCATGGTGATGGGTTCCCGGGGTCTGTGATCATCGCGGCTGCAGTTGTGCTATCCGGCGGGGTCGGGCGCCGACGAACTCCCCACCGTCCCCCGGTCGGATCGCTTTGGCCGGCAGTGGCTCGTCGCTGTCGAGCTATAGACCGAAGTCCACAGGTAACTCCGAGCCACCGGTTGGCAAACCCCGATCCGGCTCGCGTGGCGGTATCCGGATCCACCTCGCCAGGTGATTCCGGGAGGACTGTTAGCTATCGAGCCGATCGAGGGGAACCCCGCAACTCACGCCGACGCCTTCCATGGCCTCCTCGAGGGGTACATCGAGAGCACTGGCCACTGTGGTCGTATAGCGCATGAGGGCAACCGAGGCCACGATCTCCACGATCTCCGCATCGGTCCAACCCAGCGCCCGTAGCTTGTCGGTCATCTCGTCGGTGACCCCCGCCGGTCGCCGGCCGACGATCCGGGCGAAGTCCACCGCGGCGTTCTCTTTGTCAGTGAGGCGGGGAGATGGCTTTCCCTCGATGATGTCGACGCACTCTTGGCGGCTCCACCTCTTGCCCATCAGAGCGAGCATGTGGGCAGCGGTGCAGTACTCGCACTCGACCTCATAGGCGGTGACCGCGAAGAACACCCGCTTCAGCTCCTCGCGGATGGTCCCTTCCATGGCCGTGTTCAGGCTCAAGGTCCACAACGCGTCGGTCGTCTCCGGCAAATAGTTCAACGCCTGCTGGAGCCCGGGCACCATCTTGTAGTACGCCTTCACCCGCTCGAAGACCTCATGGCTCCGCCCCTCGGCCCGGTTGGGATCGATCAGCTTCACTCGTGCCATCAATGCCCCCTCGGTTCCTTCGGTTGATCACGATCATACGTCGCACTGCTCGGGCCCGTTTCCACCGGCCGGCGGAGGTCGGCGCCCCACTCCATCCACGAGGCGGTCGTAGAGGGCGGCGTTCTCATGCCCCATGACATGGAGCGCAAAGAGAGCGAAGGCCGCGTACACCCCACCACCGCAGTAGGTGATGACGCGGCGCTCCGGTCCCAGGCCGACCGGTTCCCACAGCCGGGCAAGCTCCGTTGCGGGCAGCAGGGTCTGGGTGGACGGATCGACATTGGCCGGCGCGGGCACGTTGTAAGCGGTGGGGATATGACCGGCCCGGTGGCTCGGGTACAGGCGGGCCTCTCCTGTAAAGAACAACTCGGGCAACGCGTCGACGATACAGATGTCGTCATCGCCGATGGCCCGCATCACCTGGTCGGCGTCGACCCGCAGTTCGGGACGGACCCGCGCCCGAAAGACCGTCGGCGAGGGCTCGGGTACCTCGCTCTCCAGCGGGCGCTCCTCCGCCTCCCAGCGGGTGAACCCGCCGTCGAGCAGTTTCACCGGCTCGTGGCCGTAGTAGCGCAGGGCCCACCACAGCCGCGCCGCCCAGGTTCCACCTTTGTCGTCATAGACAACGACGGTGTTGTGATTGGCGATCCCGAGGCGGCCCATGAGGGCCTCGAACCGGTCGGGTGGCACCACGACGACCGGGTCCTCGGGATCGGCGAGGTCGCCCATCACGTCGACGAACACCGCCCCTGGGATGTGAGCCTCGCTGTAGGCGTCCCGTTCGGCGACGGCCTCCAGTACGCCCTCGGCGGTGGCCCGCAGGTCGAAGCGGGCATCGACCACCCGGACCGATGGGTCCTCGAGGTGATCAGCGAGCCACTGCGGCGAGGCCAACGCCTCAGGATGTCGGTAGGTCACGGCGGCCATCACCTACCTGCCACCCTTGTGACCGAACCGTGCGAAGAGATCAGGGGCTCCGCCACCATGTTGCTGGCCCGGGGTAGTACCTGCTCACGGTAGAAGCCCATGTGCGCACGCTAATCGCCCAGCGCCCGTATACGCGGTTCGTGGCGATCCTCCATGGGACGTGCTTTGATCGATGAACAGCAAAGCACCGCCTTCTCACCGTCGCTCGCGCCCTGCTTTCCACAAATGGGATAGTGGTCGGTGATGGACCTCAATGGCATTGACCGCATAGCCGCAGGCGACCACTATCTGGCCGTCATCGCCACGACACGGGCCGACGGCAGCGTGCAGGCGTCGGTCGTCAACGCCTGCACCCTGCCGCACCCGGTCTCGAACGAGCGTGTGGTGGCCTTCGTCACCTACGGCAAGACCAAGCTGTCCAATTTGAGGGCGCGCCCCCGCGCGACGGCTGTCTTCCGGACAGGATGGGAGTGGGCCGCGGTTGAGGGTACCTGCGAGATTGTCGGGCCAGACGATCCTCTGGCCGGCTTCGACCCGTCCCATCTTCCTGAGTTGATCCGCGCCATCTTCCGGGCTGCGGGTGGGACGCATGACGACTGGGGAACGTTCGATCGCGTGATGGCCGAACAGCGCCGGACCGCCGTCTTCCTTCATCCCGAACGGGTGTACTCCAACGCGACCGGGACGACGTAGGTGACGTGGGACGCCCGTCCGCTCAGGCCCGGCCGGCCAGCGGCCCGGAGGCTCGTGTGACGTCTCTAGGATGACGGGAAGATGCGGAAACGTTCCGTCTGGAAGATCGTCGGGCTCGCTGGCCTGGCCGGTGTCGCCGCCACCGGCGTGGCTGTCGTCCGATCGGAACGTCGACGAAGGGCTTACACGCCCGACGACGTGCGGACCCGACTGCACAAGCGGGTCGCAGCCATGGCGGCGATCGCGGATGCCGCCCCGGTGGTGAGCCTCCCGGCCGCTCAGCCAGAGCGCTTCCGCCGCGTGCGCCGCCTGGCCGGAAAGTCGTTCCAGGTCGTG
>JARLGQ010000403.1 GCA_031292675.1 Acidimicrobiales bacterium | reverse complement strand
TCCTGCCATGACGCGCGCCGCGGTGCTCGGCCTGCTGTCGTGGCGCCCGGCCCGCATCGCCGGCCTCGCCCGGGACCAAGGAGGCGACCAGGGCGGGCCCATCGAGCCCGGTGCGCCGGGCAACATCTGTGTGATCGACCCGGCGGCCACTTGGGAGGTCGACCCCGTCCGGCTCGCCAGCCGGAGCCGCAACACCCCGTGGGCGGGTCGCGCCATGACCGGCCAGGTCCGTCACACCCTGTTCCGGGGCGAGCCCGTCGTGGTGGACGCCGAGGCGCAGCGTTGAGCACGCCCGCGGCGATTCGGGAGGACGGGCCCGGCGACCCGACCGGCGACTGGTTCGGGGGGAGGCCCCCGGCGCTGCTCGTGCTGGCCGACGGCGAGGTCTTCGAGGGTGAGGCCATCGGCGCCACGCCCGCGGCGGGGGTGGCCACCGGCGAGCTGGTGTTCAACACGGTGCTGTCGGGCTACCAGGAGGTCGTCACCGACCCGAGCTACGCCGGCCAGGTCGTCGCCTTCACCTACCCTCACATCGGGAACTACGGCGTGACCGCCGAGGACGACGAGGCGCCGCATCCGTGGTGTCGCGGCGTGGTGGTGCGGGACCTACCCCCGCGCCCGTCCTCGTGGCGCGCCACCGCCTCGTTCGAGGACTTCCTCAGACGCAGTGCACTGCCGGGCATCTCAGGCATCGACACCCGGCGTCTCACCCGGCACCTGCGCGTCGACGGAGCCATGGGCTGCGCCTTCGGGACCGCGCCCGAGTCGGTCCTGCGCCAGGCGGCGGCGTCGGAGCCGGGCACGACCGGGCGCGACCTGGTGACCGGCGTGTCGGTCGAGGCCCCCTATGTGCGCGGCTCGGGACCGCTGCGCATCGTCGCCTACGACTTCGGTGTGAAAGAGACCATGCTGCGCAGCCTGGGGGAGCTCGGGACCGTGACCGTGGTGCCCGCCGCGTATCCTGCGGCCGACACGTTGTCCATGGCGCCCGACGGCGTCTTCTTGTCCAACGGGCCCGGGGACCCCGCCGCGCTCGGCGCGCTCGCCGCCAACATCGCCGAGCTCCTCGGTCGCGTCCCGGTGTTCGGGATCTGCCTCGGCCATCAGCTGCTCGCCTCGGCCATCGGGGCGCGCACCTACAAGCTCCCCTTCGGTCATCACGGGGGCAACCATCCCGTGCGCCGGCTCGACACGGGTCGGGTGGAGATCACCAGCCAGAACCACAACTACGCCGTGGACGCCGCCACCCTCCCGGCGTCGGGACCATTCGCCGCCGAGGTCACCCACGTCAACCTGAACGACGGCGTGGTGGAGGGAATGCGCTGCACGGGCGTCGCCGCCTTCAGCGTGCAGTACCACCCCGAGGCCGGTCCCGGCCCGCACGACGCACGGTATCTCTTCGAACGGTTCCGGAGCATGGTCGAGGAGGTGCGTGCCTGATGCCGCGCCGCACCGACCTCGAGTCGATCCTCGTCATCGGCTCGGGCCCGATCGTGATCGGGCAAGCGTGCGAGTTCGACTACTCGGGTACCCAGGCGTGTCGCGTGCTGCGCGCCGAGGGGTACCGGGTCGTGCTCGTGAATTCCAACCCGGCCACGATCATGACCGATCCCGAGATCGCCGACCGGACCTACGTCGAGCCTCTCGACCTCGACGTGCTCAGCGCCGTCGTCGAGCGCGAGCGACCCGACGCGGTGCTCCCCACCATGGGGGGGCAGACCGGCCTGAACCTGGCCTTCGGGCTTTCCGAGCGGGGCGTGCTCGACGCCTTCGGGGTGGAACTGATCGGTGCCAGCGCCGAGGCCATCGCCACCGCCGAGGACCGCGACCGTTTCAAGACGGCCATGGGGGAGATCGGCCTGGAGGTTTCGCCGTCGGGGTTCGCCACGCACCTCGACGAGGCCATGGCGCTGGGGGAGCGGATCGGGTTCCCCCTCATGATCCGGCCCAGCTTCATCCTGGGGGGAGCGGGCACCGGCACGGCGGGGGACCGCACCCAGCTGGCCCGGGTAGCCGCCGAGGGGCTGGCGGCGAGCCCCGTCCACCAGATCCTCATCGAACGGTCCATCGCGGGGTGGAAGGAATTCGAGCTCGAGGTCATGCGCGACAAGGCGGACAACTGCGTCGTGGTGTGCTCGATCGAGAACTTCGACCCCATGGGCGTGCACACCGGTGACTCGATCACCGTGGCCCCCGCGCAGACGCTCTCCGACGTCGAGTACCAGGCCATGCGCGACGACGCCTTCGCCTGCATCCGGCGCGTGGGCGTCGAGACCGGCGGCTCCAACATCCAGTTCGCGGTGAGGCCCACCGACGGCCGGCGCCTCGTCATCGAGATGAACCCGCGCGTGTCGCGCTCGTCGGCGCTGGCGTCCAAGGCCACCGGGTTCCCGATCGCCAAGATCGCGGCCCGCCTGGCGGTCGGATACACGCTCGACGAGATCACCAACGACATCACGGGCGCCACGCCGGCGAGCTTCGAGCCCACCATCGACTACGTCGTGACCAAGATCCCGCGCTGGGCCTTCGAGAAGCTGCCCGGCGCGGTGGACCGACTGGGGACCCGGATGCAATCGGTCGGGGAGGTGATGGCCATCGGCCGGACGTTCCCCGAGTCGCTGCAGAAGGCCATCCGTTCCCTCGAGCAAGGTCGGGCCGGGCTCAACGGCGACCCCGGCGAGGCGGCCTACGAGCTTCTCGACGACGACGAGCTCGTGGCGCGGGCGTGCTCGCCCACGCCCGGTCGCGTGTTCGAGCTCGAGGCCGCGCTGCGCCGGGGCATCACGCCCGACGCGCTGGCGGCCGCCACCGGGGTCGACCCGTGGTTCTTGGACCAGCTGGCGATCATCAGCGAGGCGCGCACGCGCCTCGAGGCCATGGGTGACTCGGGTGTGGGGCCGACGGGGCTCGACCGTCGTAGCTGGCGTGCGATCAAGCGCCTGGGGTTCTCCGATGCCCAGATCGCCTACCTGCTTTCGGGCGGGGCGGGCACCCGCGCCGCCACGAGGGCGGGCCCGGTCACCGAGGCCGACGTGCGCGCCGCGCGTCTGGCGGTCGGGGTGCGCGCCACCTTCAAGACCGTCGACACCTGTGGGGCCGAGTTCGCGGCCCGCACCCCGTATCACTACGCCACCTATGAGGACGAGGACGAGGTGCGTCCGAGCCAGCGCCCGCGCGTGGTGATCCTGGGGTCGGGGCCCAACCGCATCGGGCAGGGCATCGAGTTCGACTACTGCTGTGTCCACGCCTCGATGGCACTACGGGCGGCCGGGTACGAGACGGTCATGGTGAACTGCAACCCCGAGACCGTCTCCACCGACTACGACACCTCCGATCGCCTGTACTTCGAGCCCATCACCGCAGAGGACGTCGCCAACGTGCTCGACGCCGAGTCGGCCGCGGGCGCCGGCCCCGGGGGCGCACCGGTGGCGGGTGTGATCGTGAGCCTCGGCGGCCAGACACCGCTCAAGCTCGCCCACAGCCTGCCGCCGGAACTGGTCCTCGGCACCAGCCCGGCCTCCATCGACCTGGCCGAGGACCGGGAGCGTTGGAACCTCCTGTGTGAAGAGCTGGACATCCCCCAGCCCGAAGGTGGTATCGCCCTGTCGGTGGACGAGGCCCTGACCGTGGCGCACAAGGTCGGCTATCCCGTCCTCGTCCGGCCGAGCTACGTGCTCGGGGGTCGGGCCATGGAGATCGTCTACGACGACGAGCGCCTGGCGCAGGTCGTCGCCGAGCTCGCCGGGTCCCTCGCCCGTGAAGGGGCCGCCACGGCGGAGCGTCCCGTCCTGGTCGACCGGTTCCTCGAGGACGCCGTCGAAGTCGACGTGGACGCGGTACGGGACCGGACCGGCGATCTCGTGATCGCCGGGGTCATGGAGCACGTCGAGGAGGCGGGTGTGCATTCGGGGGACTCGGCCTGCGCGCTTCCGCCGCAGACGTTGTCCGGCGCGGTGGTGGAGACCCTAACCGTCCACACCCGCGCCATCGCCGACGCGCTCGAGGTGGTCGGGCCCATCAACGTGCAATACGCGGTCAAGGACGGATCGGTCTATGTGCTCGAGGCGAACCCCCGTGCCAGTCGGACCGTGCCCTTCGTCGCCAAGGCGACGGGTGTGCCGGTGGCCATGGTGGCGGCGCGGGTGATCACGGGCTCGACATTGGCCGAGTTGCGCGCCGAGGGCCTGTTGCGGGCGCCGACCGGGGGCGCGTGGGTCAGCGTCAAGGAGGCGGTGCTGCCCTTCGGCCGGTTCCCGGGGGTCGACACCCTTCTCGGCCCCGAGATGCGATCCACCGGAGAAGTGATGGGCATCGGCTCGACCTTCGGTCTCGCCTTCGCCAAGAGCCAGATCGCGGCGGGCACACGGCTCCCCTCCGAGGGAACCGTGTTCCTCTCGCTCGCCGATCGCGACAAGGCGGGAGGCCTCGAGGCGGCACGGACCTTCCACGAGCTCGGATTCGAGCTCGTGGCCACCTCGGGGACCGCCGCGTTCCTCGAGTCCAACGGTGTCCCGGTAGCCACGGTGGTGGCCAAGGTGGGGGAGTCGGGCGCGCTCGACGCCGTCGACCTCATCGCGACAGGGCGCGTGCAGTTGGTGGTGAACACGCCGCGGGGCCGTGGCCCGCGCGCCGACGGCCTGCACATCCGCTCTGCCGCGCTCGCCCACCAGGTGCCCTGTCTGACCACGGTGGCCGCGGCGCGCGCCGCTGCCACCGGCATCGTCGACTGGCGGCGTCACGGCTTGTCCGTGGTGTGTCTCCAAGAGGTGCACGGGTGAGAGGACGCGTCGACCTGAGGACGTATGTGGGGTCGGTGCCGCTCCCGAACCCGGTGCTCACGGCGTCGGGCACCGCCGGGCACGGTGCCGAGCTCGCCGCCTACGTCGACCTCGCCTCCCTCGGCGCTGTCGTGGTCAAGTCACTCGCGGCGCTGCCCTGGGCCGGAAATCCCCCGCCCCGCGTCCACGAGACGCCGGCGGGCATGCTCAACTCGGTCGGGCTCCAGGGGCCCGGGATCGCGGCGTGGCTCGCCTACGAGCTCCCCGCCCTGAACGACCGCGGCGCCCGGGTGGTGGCGAGCGTGTGGGGAAGTCGCGTCGAGGACTACGCGCAGGCCGCGGCGATGCTTGCGGGCGCACCGGGCGTCGTCGCCGTCGAGGTCAACGTGAGTTGTCCCAACCTCGACGACCGCAGCCGGATGTTCGCCCATTCGGCGCAGGCCACAGCCCAGGCGGTGGCGGCGTCGACCGCGTGCGGGTTGCCGTTGTGGGTGAAGTTGAGCCCCAACGTGTCGGACATCGTCTCCATCGCCGGAGCCGCGCTCGACGCCGGCGCAGAGACGCTCGTGCTCGTCAACACCGTGCTCGGCATGGCCATCGACGTGAAGCGTCGCGACTACCGACTCGGTTCGGGCGCGGCAGGTGGCGGCCTGTCGGGAGCGGCCATCCGTCCGGTGGCGGTGCGCGCCGTGCACGACTGTCGCGCCGCGTTCCCCGATGTGGGCATCGTCGGTGTCGGCGGCGTGTCGCGCGGGGTCGACGTGGTGGAGATGATGCTCGCCGGCGCGGACGCGGTGGAAGTGGGTACCGCGACTTTCCGTGACCCGCGCGCGCCGGCGAGGGTGTTGGCCGGCCTCCAGCGATGGTGCCGGTGGCACAAGGTGGGTGACGTGCGTGCCCTGGTGGGTGCCGTGCACCAGCGGCCGGGCTCGGGCCCGACCGTAGGCGCCGGCCCGGCCACGGCGCCGCCTC
>JARLGQ010000402.1 GCA_031292675.1 Acidimicrobiales bacterium | reverse complement strand
TGGCGCCCGCCGGCGGGTTCTTCTTCACCGGCAACACCGCCAGCAACTCGACGAGTGGGTACCAATCCAGCGCAAACGGCCAGCTCACCTTGCTCGGATCCACTCCCACCGACCCAGGAACGGTTGACAGCTCGTCCACCGCCAATGGGCGCTTCCTCTACGTTCAGACCGGCGGAAATGGGATTGTCGACGAGTTTCAGGTAAACGGGAACGGAAGCCTGACCGAGATCGGGTCCGTGACCGTGGGGGGCGCGGTGGGCGGCGAGGGCATCGTCGCCTTCTAGTCATCCTTGCCAGTGGCGGCGCCCCGAGATGCACGTGGGTGCCACCACTGGCATTTGGATCCACTTGTGGCCCCTATGGTCGCTTTGCCCAGACAAGGCACCCGCGTTTGGTGAGCGTTACAGGGGGAGTCACCGCCTCGACGACGGTAGGTGGGAGCAGATGGCTGCGGGCGTAGGCGGCCACTTCCTCCCGGTCGGTGAGCTGGACAAGTGGTGCGTCCCACCGCTCGAGCTCGACGTTCGATGCGCCGAACACATCGGAAACGATGTCAGCAGCCTCTTCGGCATCGAAGCTCGTTCTCGGGTACCCGTACGGCACGAGCTCTGGATCATTCGTTCGGCTACTCGCGCACGCAGCGAGGAGCCCTCCCCGGCGAAGGACACGCCTCGCTTCGGAAATTGCATCCCGAGGTTCGTCGAGGTGGTACAGCATCCACAGCATCGTGACCGCGTCCACCCTTCCGTTGCCGATCGGTAACCGCACCGCGTCGGCCCGGATGACAGGCTTTACCGTGCAATCGGCAAGCTGTCGAGGGGACATATCGAGGCCCAGCCAGCACAGACGCCCTCGGACGGCGGCTCCGAACCGGCCAATGCCGCAACCGACATCGAGCACGATCCCGACCCCATCTGAGACGAGCCGCTTCGCCACTGGCCCATGTACATCCTCCTGCCAGCCTGCCTGAAAGGACCGGGAGCGTTCAGGATCTGAGTCGTAATCGGGGCTGAGCGCGGACATCCCGAGTGACGGTAGTTCGGCTCGCCCACGGGTGATGACGTGGCCCGCCGGGCGTCCTAACGCGCGGCTCCCTGCCGGGTTGGGCTCCGGGCCTAGAGCGGGGCTCAGATAGACGCATATTCGCGGGGATCCAGATCGGTCGACTATCTCTACGTCGCGAGCGGGATGAGCGGCTTGTTAGCGGGGGGGTCTCAGGCCGACCCGCTCGGTATCACCATCTATGGAGATTTGCGCGCGCTTTGGATCGACTGGCCAAGAGAGATGGCCCCGGCACGTGTCACGAGGCCGGTCACAGCTCTGACTGGAAATAGTTGGGAACAGACAATGTGCACACAGGAGGTGTGCCGGCGTACACATCCCCAGGCGGGCAGTAGAAGTTGTCGTCGTCCTCAGTGGTGACGTACACGAGGTTCGATCCGTTGGCATGAGCCGTCTGGAGGACCTGCTGCTCCTCGGCCGGCGTGGAGACGTCCCACACGATGGTGCCAATCTGGTTCACGGCGCCAGCGTCGTTGCTCGGACCGGGCGATACGGTATAGGCCGAGTAGTTGCTCTCGAAGACAATGACGGCGTCATCGACGGCCGGGTTGGTGAGGAAGGTGGCGTCAAGCGGCTCTACACCGGGATTGACAACGGCGATGCCACCGAGATGGGCGTGCACATAGCCGGTCAAGTCGCTGAAGAACGTGGCGGGGGAACCGCTGAAGCCTGAGGGCTTGTTGGCGCATCCGCCCCCGGTCGATCCCGTCCACTTCGGTCCGGCACACGCGGTGTCGAAGAAGATGCCGGTGACCGGCGTCTTCAACTCGCCAGGGCGAACTTGGCTGGGGCCATACTTCGATTTCCAGAGCCCCACACCACCTTCGACGGCAGAGAGGGTGCGCGTCCCGTATCCGGTGGGTGTGTAGCCGAGCACCGTCCATCCCGCCGCTTGCACCTGACCGATGGCGTAGAGGTAGTTGGTGTAGTCCGAGCCCGAAAAGAACGAAGCCGCGCCGGGTCCGGTCGACGGGTTGGCGATGACGTAGCCCTTACCGCTTGGAGGCGAGGTGGCCGCCAAGTCCGCCCAGATGCCCTGAAGCGTGTCGGGTGCGCTGAGGGGGTACTGATACGCGGGGACAATAAGGGCCGCCGGCTTGGATCCGGTTGGAATAGCTGCTGCTGCTGGGTTGCTCTGAACCGCGCTCAGGCCAACCAGACCAATCACGGACGCCGCCATTGAGCTTGCGATCTGCCTGGCTCGTCGTAGGGCACATTGGCGGTCGCTCAGTTTCACTGTGCCTCCGTCTAAGGTCCGAGCTTGCTCGTGGCGAGACAGCCTCGATCAGCCAGTCCAACGATAGGTCGCCCTCCTCAAGTGACGCTCAATGCCGAGTCAACGGGTAGTCAACTGGCAGGGACCGATTCGAACAGAGGACCGATTCGTTCGACGCGGTCGTGCCTCGATGCTCGAAGAGCTGGACCATTGACCCCTTCGGAAAGTGCTGCGGTGCACCCGGCCTTCGGGTCCGACTGCTCACAATCAGCGGGCTCAAGGATTATCGCTCGGTCCAACCGCACTGGCCTCACTCTGGCCCACACTCGCACCGGCGGCATGTTCGGGCGATCTTCGCCAGCGGATGGGGCGACCGGGAACGGGGGCGGCCTCAACCGGTCGACGCAACAGCCTCGGCGAATGCCTCTGATGGTGACACACCGCCGAGCGTGCGTCGAGGACGACCATTGAGCTCCCTGGCGACGGCATTGAGCTGTGCCTGGGTGTAGCGCGACAGCTCACTGTGCTTGGGGAAGTACTGGCGTAGAAGTCCATTGGTGTTCTCATTCGATCCGCGCTGCCACGGGCTCTTGGGGTCGCAGAAGTAGATCTGCACCCCGGTGTCGACGGTGAAGCGAACGTGCTCGGCTAGCTCCTTGCCCTGGTCCCAGGTGATCGAGCGCCGCAGCGCGGTGGGAAGGGTGACGATGCG
>JARLGQ010000401.1 GCA_031292675.1 Acidimicrobiales bacterium | reverse complement strand
TGTGACGCGTCCATCACCGAGCGCGGGAACCAGTCCACGAAGCACATGGCGTCGTGCGAGAGGACGATCCTCTCGGCGTAGCCGCGCTCGCAGAGCCGCCCGACGGCGTCGACCCGCTCCTCCAGGGTGATGCCGGGCAAGCCGAAATGGTCGAATCCGAGATACGACCCGTTGTCGATGAGGCTCAGGTGGTAGTCGGTGT
This sequence comes from Acidimicrobiales bacterium, assembly GCA_031292675.1. Classification (GTDB taxonomy): domain Bacteria; phylum Actinomycetota; class Acidimicrobiia; order Acidimicrobiales; family UBA8190; genus Chersky-840. The sequence goes on along the minus strand of JARLGQ010000401.1, from coordinate 3,832 downwards.
TCACCGTCCCGCCGCTGTGGCCGATGACCACGCGGGCCAGGTCCACCCCTTCCTCCCTGAAGATCCGTTGCTGTTCGAGCCCCCACGGCTCGGGGGGCGTCGGGGTGTGGGTGGTGATCGGCACCCCTGTCGCCCGGTGGGCCTGCGCCACGGCGCGCAGGACACGTTCCACTCCCGGCGTGATGCCCGGGCGATCCGAGGCGCACTTGAGGATGCCGGCCCGCACCCCGGTCTCCCCGATCCCCTGGCAGATTTCCCGGACGAAGAGGTCCACCATGGGCTCGGGTCCCTCGAGAACGGTCCCCGGTCCCCTGAAGTGGAAGTACATCGGGACCTCGTTGTAGGTGTAGACGCCGGTCGCCACCACGACGTTGATCTCCGGCACCTCCTCGGCGATGGCGGCGATCCGGGGGATGTACCGGCCCAGCCCCACCACCGTGAGGTCGACGAGCGTGTCGATGCCGTGCTCCTTGAGTTCACGCAGCTTGGTCACGGCCAGAGCGCGCTGGGCCGATTCGTCCCATTCGTCCGCGCTCTTCTCTATTTCCGGGCTCAGTACGAAGATGTGCTCGTGCATGAGGGTGCGGCCCAGGAGGCCTCCGTCCATCGGTCCTCGCACCGTGTTGACCTGGGACATCGTCTCCCCTTGCCGGCCTCCGTCCTGGGGCCGGCGCGGGCGATCGTAGCGGGACCCGGCGATTTCCGGAGAGGCTGGTGGGGCAGAATGTCACAGCAGGCCCACAGCGGGTGCTGCGCCGCTGTCGATTCGAGCATGGTGGGATAGGGGCTTCCCCCCCAAGAGGTATTCCAACGTCATGTCACCCATCGACCAGCCGAACACACCCGAGAACAGGGACAAGGCCCGGTCCCGGCTGCGCACGCTGACGCGTGGGGCGATCTTCGCCGCCACCGGGGCGACCGTGGTGATCGGCGTCGTCGTGTCACGCGATCACCCGGGGGCCGGCAGCACGGGCAAGGGAGCGGGCGCCACGACCTCAGGATCGTCCGGCTCCGTTTCTACGAGCGCTGGCAGCGGGTCCTCCTCGTCCTCGTCGAGCAACACGGGCAGCACCGGGAACACGGGCAATACGGGCAGCTCGTCGTCGTCTCCTTCGATCAGCCAGTCGACGCCTACGGTCACGTCGGGGGGATCGTCACGATGACCTGCACGACCGACACTCACGAGCCCGTGCTCGCCACCCGCTCCTTCCGGGCCATCGGCACCACGGCAACCGTCGTCGTGCAGGACCCGGCAGCGGCGGACTCCGCCGAGCGCATGCTTGCCGCAGAGCTCGAGGCGCTCGACCTGGCGTGCAGCCGCTTCCGCGAGGACTCGCAGCTCCAGGTGGTGCATGCCAACGCCGGCAGTTCCGTCGAGGTGGGCGAGCTGCTCTTCGAGGCACTCCGGGTGGCCCTCGATGCGGCCGAGCGCACCGGCGGCGCGGTCGACCCGACCATCGGGAACGCGATCGCCGCCCTCGGCTACGACGCCGACCTCGACGAGGTGCACGCCCGGCCTCCTGCCCCCCCCGCAGGCGCTCGGGGCCGTAGCGGGCTACATGCACGTGCAGCTCAATCCGCGTACCCGCACGGTCCGTATCCCGCGCGGTGTCCGACTCGACCTGGGCTCGACCGCAAAGGCGTTGGCGGCCGACCGGGCGGCGGCCCGCATCGCCGACGGGATCGACGGCGGAGCTCTGGTGAGCCTCGGTGGTGACGTCGCCGTGGCCGGCCCGCCCCCCGCTGGCGGTTGGGCGGTCGGCATCGCCAGGGAGTCGTCGACACCGGCCGGATTGGTCGACCAGGTCGTGGCGATCATGCACGGTGGACTCGCCAGCTCGGCCACCGCGGTCAGGGCTTGGAAGGTGGGGGACCGCCAGGTCCACCACATCGTTGACCCCCGGACAGGGGACAGTGTGGCGCCCTACTGGGTCCTGGTCTCTGCGACCGGCACCAGCTGCGTCGAGGCGAACATCGTGACCACCGCCTCCATCGTGTGGGGCGAGCAGGCCCTGGGCAGGCTCGCCGGATTCGACCAGTCCGTGCGGCTCGTCCGCTTCGACGGGAAGGTGTTCTCCGTGAACGGGTGGCCGCTGGAGCCGACGACATGAGCTCGACCAACCTCTGGTACGCCACGCGGGCCAGCGGCTTGATGGCGCTCATCCTGCTCACCCTGACCATGGTGCTGGGCATGACGACCACCACCCGCGCCCGCGCCCGGAACTGGCCGGGCTTCGCCCAACAGGAGATGCACCGCCGCATCTCCATGATCGCCGTCGTGTTCGTCGGGATCCACGTGGTCACCAGTGTGCTCGACACCTACGTCAACATCAGCTGGGCCGCCGTCGTCATCCCGTTCACGTCGAGCTACGGGCGGTTCTGGGTCGGCGTGGGTGCCACTGCGCTCGACCTGATGCTCGCCGTGTTCGTGACCAGCCTGTTGCGGGCCCGGATGCGCCCCGGCACATGGCGGGCGATCCACTGGCTCGCCTACCTCAGCTGGCCGGTCGCGCTCGCCCACACCTTCGGCATGGGCACCGACTCTCGCGAGGGCTGGGTCATCGTGCTCGGCGTCGTGTGCGGCGCCTCGGTCGCCGCCGCCCTGGCGTGGCGTCTCCGGGAGGTGTCCCGTCAGGCCTCGGCGAGGACAGCGCACGCGTCGGTCGCCGGCGTACCGCCCAAGCACCTCGCGCTCACCGCGCGGGGCCGAGCGGGGTCACGTCGTGCATAGCGTGAGCGAGGCCATCCCCACCACCGGTCGCTACCGGCTCCTGGGTCACCCGACCGACCTCGCGGGTCACGTGGCGACGCTGGGCCCCGCGCCGCTCCCCTCGGCGGGCGCCCGGGGTTGGCGCGAGGCGTTCGTATCGGTGCTCGAGGCGTCGGGGCTGTCGGGCCGCGGAGGAGCGGGGTTCCCCGCCGCCATCAAGCTTGCCGTGGCGCACGCCGCCGGCAGGGGCGGCACCATCGTCGTCAACGCGATGGAGGGGGAGCCGGCGAGCGACAAGGACAAGCTGCACCTCAGCGGATCTCCCCACCTGGACATGGACGGCGCGCAGCTGCTGGCGCCCGCCACCAGCGCCCAGCGGGTCACGGTGTGCGTGCCCGCGGGCCGCGAGCAGGTCGCGTCCGCGGTTTCGACGGCGATGGCCGAGCGTGCCGCAGCCGGCTGTGCGCCGGTTCAGGAGGTCATGGTCCGGCCGCCGGACCGGTTCGTCGCCGGCGAAGAGTCGGCGCTGGCCCGGTGGGTCGAGTCGGGTCACTCCCTCCCGTCGTTCCGTCCCGACAAGGGAACGGCGCTGCGCATCGGCCGCAAGGGGGTCCTGGTGCACAACGCCGAGACGCTGGCCCATATCGCCATGATTGCCCGGACCGGGCCCGACGCGTTCCGGGCGCACGGCCTGGTCGAGGATCCCGGCACCTCGCTCGTGACCATCTCCGGCGCGGTCGAGCACCCCGGCGTGGTAGAGGTCGACCGGGGTACGCCCCTGATCGACATCGCCAACCGGGCCGCCCCGATCGGAGCGCCCCAGGCCCTGCTCGTGGGTGGGTACGGCGGCTCGTGGGTCGACCCGGTGCATTTCACGACGCCGTATGCATCGCTGTCGCTGCGTGCCATCGGGGCGACCGCAGGGGTGGGCATCGTGATCGTGCTCTCGCAGGACGCCTGCGGGCTCATGGAGTCGGCGCGCATCGCCCACTACATGGCGGGCCAGAGCGCCGGCCAGTGCGGCCCGTGCGTGTACGGTCTGCCCGCCATCGCCGGCGACCTCGAGGACCTGGCCGCCGGCCGGGCCGACACCGGCGTGCTCGGTCGGATCGACGAGCGGTG
>JARLGQ010000400.1 GCA_031292675.1 Acidimicrobiales bacterium | reverse complement strand
AGGGATGTGAATTGCTCCACCGAGCACGTAGCGGAAGAGGAGCAGGATGATCGCAGGCTGCGCGATCGACATGACGAGTAGCTGCGGGGTACGGATGATCCGCAGGAGGTTCCGCTTGGTCATCCCGATGATGTCGCGGAGTGCGAGCTCCGGGGTCATGGAAGCGGACTGGGCGCTCAGTCGCTGAATGGCGAGATCACTCATCCGACCCACCTACGCTGCCGCCGCCGACATCGGCGTCCTCGCCGGTTGCCGTCCGATGGCCGGTGAACGATAGGAAGACATCGTCGAGCGAAGGTCGCCGGATCCCCAGGTCATCGAGCGCGATACCACTGTCGTCGAGCGCACGTCCGGCGGCGATAAGTACTTTCGCACTGCCCTTGACCGGGAGACTGACCTCTTTGAGGTCGGGATTGAGGCGCGGGACAACGTCTCCGAACTCCGCCACAAGCGTGGCGGCCCGCTCAAGGTCAGCCACGTCGGTGACCCTGATCTCGAGCACGTCGCCTCCCAGCTGGTCCTTCAGCTCGTCAGCGGTTCCTTGGGCCACAACGCACCCGGTATCGAGGACCACGATGCTATCGGCCAGATGCTCTGCTTCCTCCATGTATTGCGTAGTGAGGAGCACGGTCGTTCCCTCTGCGACGAGTTCTTCGATGAACTGCCACAGACCGTTCCTCGTCCGAGGATCGAGCCCAGTCGTCGGCTCGTCGAGGAACAGGATCGGGGGCCGCCCGATGAGGCTTGCCGCCAGGTCGAGCCGCCGTCGCATCCCGCCCGAGTAGGTCTTGACCGGCTTGTCCCCTGCGCCGGTAAGCGTCATGCGCTCGAGCGCGTCCTGGGCCCGGCGTCGATACTCCGACCTCTCCAGGTGGTAGAGGAGACCGACGAGTTCAAGATTCTCCCGGCCCGTCAACATCTCGTCGACCGAGGCATACTGGCCGGCCAGCCCGATGAGTGACCGAATGGCCTTAGGGTCCCTCTGCACATCGAGTCCGGCGATTCTGGCGCGGCCTGAGTCAGGGGCCAGCAAAGTGGTGAGGATCCGTATGAGGGTCGTCTTGCCGGCCCCATTCGGTCCCAGCAGCGCCAGCACCCTGCCTGCCTCGACGGAGAGCGAAACATTGTCGAGCGCCAGGGTCGAACCGAACTGCTTGGACACACCGTCGACCTCGACCGCCGCAGTGATGACCGCGTGCCCTCCATGGCCGTTCCAATCCGGATCGTGGCTCGACCCGCGATCGCCAGTGTCATCCATGGAAGTCGTGGTGACCACTGCACACCTACCTACTGATCCAGCTCATGGCTAACGAGGGCCGCCACGGCTTTCAAGATCGTGACGCCAAGGGAGGTCGTGACATAGAGGAGAACGTCCCAATCCGGCCAGTAACCGACATATGAAGGGACTGTCGGAGAGGTCGCCCTCAACCCCTGTCACAAGCGAGTGACAACGAGTCAACCGGAAGACTCAAACCCTTGTCGGAGGCGATGACCTCCGGCATGGCTACCGCTTGTCTCAGAGTGACTGAGGGACTGCCCAGGCCAGCTCGGCCACGATCTGCCCGAGGGTCTCCTCGCTGATGGGGTACGGGGTGTAGAAAGCGACCCGGTCGACCTGTCCCCCGAATCGGTCCGCGATGTCGAGGGCCACCTCTTTAGGCGAGCCCACCGCGGCAAGGGCAGCAAGCATGCGGTCATCGATGAGACCGGGCATCTCTTCCCATCGTCCCAACTTGGAGAGCTCGTTGAGCTCGGGTTGGAGTTCCCCCCATCCCTCGGACTCGAGCACGGGGCGGTATGCCGGGGTGGAGGCGTAGAAGGAGAGCAGCCACCGACCGGCCATCCGGGCGGTCTCCATCTCCTCCTCGGTCCGCCCACAGCAGACGATGACCTCGCCGGTCACGAAGAGCGACGAGCGGTCGCGGCCCCCGCGTGCCAGTCCTTCATCGATGGCAGGAACGCTGCGCGAAGCGAAGTGGGTGGCGGTGTTGAACGGCATGACCAGCACCCCGTCGGCCACTTCGGACGCGAGCCGGATCATCTGGGGTCCGAGCCCGCCGAGAGCGATTGATGGCGGGCCGTAGGGGTTGGGCCCGGGGTTGAACATGGGAGGCATCAAGGTGTGCGACCAAAACTCACCACGGAAGTTCAGCCGCTCACCGGTCTCCCAGGTGGCGAAGATGGCGCGGAGGGCCCCGACCAGCTCGCGCATCCGGGCAATGGGGCGGTCGAACGAGGCGCCGTACCGCTTCTCCACCTGAGCCCTGACCTGGGAACCGAGACCCAGGCTGAACCGTCCGTGGGTGAGGAGCTGGAGGTCGTAGGCCTGGTGGGCCAGCTGCACCGGGTTGCGCGGGAACGCGATGGCCACGTTGGTGGCGAGCTCCAGAGTTGTGGTGGTTCCGGCGGCCAGGATCAGCGGGGTGAACACGTCGTGGGGACCCTCGAAGGTGAATGCGCCGTCCACCCCGAGCTGCTCCAGCCGGCGGGCGTGGGCGGGAGCGTCCTCCAGCCCGGCCAGCATGGTGTCGATCTTCATCAGAGCCTCCGATCAGGTCGAGCATGCTCGCACGCCGGGGTGCTCAGCGTCTTGCCGATCAGGTCGAACTGCTCCACGGATGCCCGGACGCGTCTCCACCCGGTCCTGAAATCGGACCGGGTGGAGAACGGAAACCTGCGGTGCCGTGAGAGATCAGACCGTTACCGGCTCCACCTTGTCCACGTGGCCGGCGCCGTTCCCTTCGCTGCGCACTGTCAACTCCTCGTGGTGCATAGTGAGCT
>JARLGQ010000399.1 GCA_031292675.1 Acidimicrobiales bacterium | reverse complement strand
CGAGGTGGGCCACGATGGCCAACCACGAGCAGGTGGCCATGCACCTTGCCCTCCAACAGCAGGTATGGGCGTGCGACAACCAGTCCGACCGGGTGTGCCCGAGCGCAGCCACACCGAAAGCGGTCAACCTCCAGGTCGACTGGGTGGTCGTGTACGCACCCGACAACGCGACCCACTTCTGAGCCCGATCCACACGACCGGCCCGACGATTTCGTCGGCATGGGGCGCCGGAGCGGGGACCGGTCAGCCTCGACCTATTCCGACCCAGTCACCTTCTTGGCCAGATCCCTCGACAGTCGCCGCGTTGTGTGGACCACAGGGCTGGCCACGCGCAATTCGTGGGTGAAATGCAACGTCGCCCCGAGCTTCTCCTTGGACGCGGCAACAGGCGATCCCGGCTGCGCGCCCCCCAGATCGAAGAAGCGGTGCCCGCTCCTACAGGCCTCCTCGATGGAGAGCCGGTCCAGCAGCTCGTTGGCCTGGACGGGGGCGGCGAGCTCCTTGTCCATGGCGCGCCGCCAGCCCTTGGCGTAGGTCCCTGAGCTGAGCACGATGATGGCCGCCACGGGCTCACCCTTGACACGTGCCACCCAGGTGGCACAACCCTCGCCGAAATGTCTGGCCACCAGCGCCAAGTTGTCGGGAGTCGTGGGGTTCACCCAATTCATGCGCCAGCGCGTCAACCACAACGGCACACGTTCTTGTTGAGCGGCCCACCGTTGGATGGACTTCTCGTACAGGTCGTAGAACACGCCGAGCAGCCGTCCGGTCCGGTCGACCTCGACCTCGACGCCGGAGCGTTCGGCCTTGCGTGCCGCGGTGCGGACGCTGCCCCGGAACCTGTGCTTCCAGACCTCGTCGAAGCCACCGGCGAGGTCGAGGACATAACACCCGCACTTCTCGATTTGGTACTGACGCGCCTCTTTGAGCCAGACCTCGTCGGCATCGTGCCTGAGGGTGATCTTGGCCTGCAGCATCCCGCGCCCGGCCACGTCGTCGAGCACTGCCGCCGCCTCGGCCGGGGTGATGCCTCCGCCCGTGGTGAGGGGCCCGCCTATCCCCCAGACCCGGGGCCACGACGCCATCATGGCGACCTGGTGCGGCTGCCCACGGCGTCGAGCCATGGGCAGGACCACCTGCCGCCCGGAGGGGAATTCATACAGGAGGCTCACGTCGTGGTACCGGCCGCTGGCGAAGACGGCATCTCGCCAGGCCAGCGACTGCGTCACCACCGCACCCTCGTCGGCACGCAAGAGTGACTCCCACACCGCCCGGGGAACCGGGCTCGTCACCGTGGGCGAACCGGTTCCCGAGGTCATCGGGGACTCCTGGGGTTGTTGAAACGTCTGTTGCGCAAGTCATCGCACCGGCTCGAGCCATGCGCGGCGGCAATGGGAGTGGTATTGGCCCGGGATCCTTCGATATTGCGGGTCGTCAAGTGGGATCCGTGCGCTGTGATCTCAATAGTCGGCCCCCCCTGGGTATGCATCGGTAGACCTCGTGCTTCACGCGTTGGACGTTGTGGATCCGGCCTGGGCACCAGCATGCCGCCCCGCACTCTAGTAGTCAGGGGAATCGGTCCTCACGACGCCAGCCGCGACGGGGACAGGGGCGTCGAGAAACTCGGCGGTGAGCACTCGCACCCGCGCACGCGCCACCCGCGGCAGGCCATACCTCGAAGGGGCGGCTTTTCGGAGAGCCGGAATCGCGGGTACATTCCTCACCACTCCGCACGCGCATCTGGAGGATGCGGCTCTTCGGTGCGGACGTGGCGGGGGGACGATGGACCGAGACGGCTGGCATCCAGACCCTTTCGGAATGCATGAATGCCGATACTTCAGCCGGGGCGAACCCACGAGCCTCGTGAGTGACGGTGGCGCGACGGGCACCGACCCGCTACCGGGACCGGAACAGCCCCGGGGTCCTGATGGTGTTGCTCCTGTGGCTGGCGAGCACGAACCCGACCCGCCCTTGGGGTGGTACGACGACCCACTGGGTCTGGGGTTGCGCTTCTGGGACGGCGCCGCCTGGACCGAGTTCGTGGCATCGGCGCCGGTCACGATAGAGCCACAGCCGCCGGTCGGTGACCTCGATCTCCTCACGCCCGACGTCGTCAACGACGAGCGACCCTCCGGGCAGTCCGGCGCCACACCGCCATCAGAAGCGGGCGCCCACTCACAGACGGGTCTCTCTCGGCAGTTGGCGACCACCGACGTCGCCGAGAGGCTCGACGTGGCGGAACCGGGGTCTGGGGCGTGGCGAGCGACCGATGGGGACCCGTCCCAGACTGCGTGGTCGCCGGCGTACACCAACGGGGTGCACGCAGACCACGAGCCCTCCACCCTCGGCGTCACCTCCGGTGCCGATGCCTTGGTCGCCGCGGGGTGGTTGCCCGCGTCTGACGAACGCATGTCCCACGATGCGGAGTCGACGTCGACGTCGACGTCGACAACAGTGTCACCGAGTGCCGCCTTGTCGCCATTGACCGAAGCGCCCGAGACACTGGCTTCCGGCGGTTCCGTCGCCCCTTCCCGCCCCAAAGGCCACGAGCGGTGGCGATCCGAAAACGGCGTGACACGGCGGCCGCGACAGCAGTCCGTCCGTGCCGTCGGACTCGACCCGATCGCGGTCCGTGCTCCTCTCGAGGCCGGGGAAGTGGCCTTCGCCGAGTTCAGAGCGCATCGGATGGCGCGTGTCGGGCGCACCGCCGCACACGCCAAGAATGGTCCTGTTCGGAGAATCGACAAAGGAAGGATGGTCTTCACCGACCGGCGGTTGCTGTTCATCGGACGAAGGCGTCTGAGGTTCGTCGGGAGGCGAACGGCGATGTCCGTCCCCTACGAGACCTTGGAGGTGGCGGAGACCACATTTGTGAAGCAGGTGATAGGAACCAGGCTCTTCCTCCACTGTCCGCAGATGCGCGACGGCGAGTTCTTCGGCCTTCGCGGCCCGGGGAATCGAGACGCCTTCTCCTCCTATCAGAAGATCGTGCATTCCCGTGCGGAGGCTCCACCGTCCACCAACGGCGCCGTGCCGGCCCAGCTCGACGGAGTGAGCCCCGACCCCCTGCCCGACGTGGCGGCGCCCCGGCGGCGGCACACCTCGTCCGGGCGTGTCGTCCGGACCGTGGCCATCACTGTTGTGCTTGCCGTTGCCATCGTCGTGGCGGCGATCATCGTCTTCCGACGCGGCACCGTCGTGGCCACGCCGAGGGCCACGACATCGGCGACCAAGGCGTCGGGCCCCTCGGGACAGCTCATGCCGTCCCGGGCACCGCGCGGCTACCACGCCGTGGTGGCACAGGACTTCGCCGGCACCACGGTGCCGTCG
>JARLGQ010000398.1 GCA_031292675.1 Acidimicrobiales bacterium | reverse complement strand
TGGAGGTCGGGGGTTCGAGACCCCTCGCTCACCCCGAAATGTGTCGACGACCTGTTGGGGGCGTCGATTCTTTGAGCAGATATGCGGGGGTAGGCGGGAAATGGATGCCACGGCGCATCGGGACCCCCGCGTTGTTGACGACGACGTCGAGGCCGCCATAGTGGTCCCAGATCTCCAGCGCGAGGTCGGCCGCCGCCGTCGGGTCCGAGAGGTCCGCTGCCCACCGCTCGGAGGTGGCGGACGTGGCGCGGCAGTCGGCGAGCACCTCGTCGAGCCGGTCGGCGCGCCGGGCCACCAGGGCGACGGTGTCACCCCGGGCCGCCAGCTCTCGCGCGACGGCGGCACCCATACCCGACGACGCGCCGGTCACCAGGACCGTCCGGCCCTTCGTCTGAGGATCCACTCTCGAACCTCCCCCGAGCGAGTCTGCGTGCTGTGCCGAGAGGCCCTGAATCGGGCCACCGACACGCTTTGGGGTGAGCGAGGGGTCTCGAACCCCCGACCTCCAGGACCACAACCTGGCGCTCTAACCAACTGAGCTACGCCCACCGAGGGGCACAAGTGTGGCACACCGGCCCGCGGTGGTCGGCACATACGGCGCACCCCGCTGGAGCGCACCAGCAGCCCGCGTACCCGCATGCGCACGCCCCTGAGCCGGGGCTATGTCAGGCTGTTGTGTCACGGCGTGCGCCGCCGTGCCCCCGTAGCTCAGCGGACAGAGCAGTGGACTTCTAATCCAATGGTCGCAGGTTCAAGTCCTGCCGGGGGCGCAAATTGCGGGGAGTGGTCCCGCCGGGTCGACGTCGCGATCGCGGGTACCGTGGGCCGAGCATGGACCACCAGGACGACGACTGGCGGCACAAGGCCAAGCACGCGCTCAAGCCACTGCGCGACCGCGTCGTGCACGGCCTGGGTGGCACGCTGCCCGAGAGGGGCATCACCTACGAGCAGCTCGTGCACCTGCTGTATCCGACCCTGCCCGACGAGCTGCGCCGCGACGTCGACGAGGCCGCGGTGGGGGACCTGACGCGGGTGTCGACGATCCGCAGGATGCTCGGGTCGATTGAGCACCAGGTGGCGCCGACCGCGTTCTCCGTGCAGCTCGGTGAGGAGGATGCCCTTCCGTGCAAGGTCGGTGACGTCGAGCTCCTCGCCGACGCCGCCGACGCCGCCGTGACCCCGGGTCTGCGCTCGGGTGAGTACGAGCCGCACCTCACAGCAGTCTTCGAGCGGTATTGCAGGCCCGGCATGACGGTGGTCGACGTCGGGGCCAACCTGGGCTACTACTCGCTGCTGGCCTCCGGGCTGGTCGGCGCCTCCGGAAGGGTCGTCGCGCTCGAGCCGAACTCGGAGAATTGCCGGCTTCTGCTGTCGTCGCTGCGGATGGGCGGCGTCACCAACGTCCAACTGATCCCCGTTGCCGCGGACACCGAGGCCGGGTGGGCGTACTACTCGACGCATGTCGGCTCGAACGGCGGCCTGATAGAGGACGAGGACCTCTTGAAGCACCCGGGCACGGTGGTCCCGACCCTCCGCCTCGACGACATCGTGGAGGGCCCCGTCGGGTTCTTGAAGATGGATGTCGAAGGCGCTGAAGGGCGGGTGGTCAAAGGCGCCACGCGGCTGATCGAACGGGACCGCCCGATCATCACCACGGAGCTCAAGGACGAGATGCTCCGTCGTGTGTCGGGGACCTCGGTGGCCGACTACCTCGGCTACTTCGAGCGTGTGGGGTACACACCTGCAGTCCTGGAGAAGACGAGCGGCGCGGAGAAGCCGTACCCGTCCGTCGCCGCACTGCTGGCCGACTGGGGGGACACGGACGAGTTGCGCGACGTCCTGCTCATGCCCTCGTCTCGCTGAAGCGGCTGCCCCTCTGGGCGCACACTTGCCGAGTGCGCATCCGCCTCGAGGCACGTGAGCTCCCCGGCATCTCCTGGAGCCCGGGCCCTGAGTATCCCGGCGGCCATCCCAACATCCACGGGGTGCAGCGCCGGAACAAGCCGGGCGAGCCCCTGTGGGTCGTCCGAGGCGACGCCGAGTCGGCCGTCCTCTACCGGGCCGCCACCTGATCGCGCGCCGAGCCGACGATGGCGTCGAGCAGCTCGTCGGCGCCGTCCGAGATCAGCAGAGCCTCCAGCCAGCGGGCCCGGATGAAGCCCTGCTCCACGGCGTGGCCCAGGAAGGTCAGGAGGTCGTCGAAGTAGCCGTCGACGTTGAGGATGCCGCAGCGCTTTTCGTGGATGCCCAGCTGAGCCCAGGTGACCGACTCCATGAACTCCTCGCAAGTGCCGAACCCGCCCGGCAACATGACGAAGGCGTCTGAGAGCTCCGACATGAGTGCCTTGCGCTCGTGCATCGTCGTCACGACGTGCAGGTCGTTCAACGACGAGTGGGCGATCTCGTGCCCGGCCAGGGACTCGGTGATCACGCCCGTCGCCCGCCCGCCTGCGGCGAGGGCCGCGTCCGCCACCGCTCCCATGAGGCCGACCGAGGCGCCGCCGTAGACGAGCCCGACGCCTCGCTCGGCCAGCCCTGCGCCAAGCCGTCGGGCCGCCGCAGCGAACGCGGGGTTCGTACCCGGGCTCGATCCGCAGAAGACGCACACGTTGAGGGGCGCGTTCACGCGTCGATCCCTTGGGGAATGGGGGATGTCGCCCGCGGAGCGGGCCGGGCGGGCCGCCGCCGGGGCCGGCGGCGCACCATCGTCTCGGCCGCGTCGCTGTCGTGGATGGTCAGGGAGAAACCCGCGGCGACCAGTGCGAAGAGCGCCGCCGTGAAGAAGGCGAGGTGGTACGCGGTCATGTCGGGCGCGGTCGAGCCCCCGCTGGCCTGGGTCGATCCCACCCCGATCAGCACGGTGGAGAGGATCGCCACCCCGGTCGCGCTGCCGACCTGGCGCATGGTGTTGAAGAAGGTCGACGCCCGGCCCATCGACTCCGGCGTGATCATGGCGAACGAGGCGGCCTGGTTGGGGACCATGACCTGGGCCATCATCCACCCGAGCACGAACATCAGGGCCCGGATGAACCACAGGTTTGTGGTCACGGTGATCTGGGTCAGCGCCAGCATGCACACCACGAGGCCGAGCAGCCCGCCGGTGATGTGACGGCGCGGGCCGATGCGGGGGTAGATGAGGCGGCTGGCGAACTGCGCCCCGATCATGACGCCGAACGCCTCGGGGAAGGTGGAGAGCCCCGACTGCAGAGCCGAGAGCCCCCGGGCGTCCTGGAAGTAGAGGGGGATGAGGTACAGCATCCCGAGGAACGCTGCCGCGGCGAGGAACATGACGACGTTGGTCGAGCGGAACAACCGTCCCGAAAGAAGGCGCAGGTCCACCATCGGCCGGGTCGTCCGTAGCTCGACCACGACGAAGATGCCCAGCAGGACGGCGCCGGTGACACAACTGGCGATGACATCTGTCGACGACCACGACTTGAGAGGCCCCTCGGAGACGCCGTACATGAGCAGGCCCAGCCCGGCACCGCCCAGGACGAACCCGGGAACGTCGAACCGACCGGCGTCGATGCTCCCGGTTCGCTCCAGGAACAGAGCACCGAAGATCACGGCGACGATGCCGATCGGCAGGTTGACGAAGAACACCCATCGCCAGGAGAAGTCGGTCACCAGGAAGCCACCGAGCACCGGGCCGATGGCCGGGGCGAGCGTCGTCCCCATGGTCATGATGCTGGCTGCCCGCACCCGCTCCGCCGGCGGAAAGACCCGGTACAGCATGGCCATGCCGACCGGGGCCATCATGCCGCCGCCCGCACCCTGCAGGACCCGGAAGACCACGAGCTCGGTCATGTTCTGGGCCAGGCCGCAGAGCACCGAGCCGACCGTGAAGACGACGATGGCCGTGAGCAGCACCCGCTTGCCGCCGAAGCGGTCGCCGAGCCATCCCGACGCGGGAATGAACACGGCCAGGCTGACGAGGTAGGCGATGACGACCCCGTCGACGGCCGTGGGCTCGATGTGGAAGTCACGACCGATGGTCGGGAGCGCGACGTTGACGATCGTGATGTCCATGATGTTCATGAACATGGCGGACACGAAGACGACGCCGACGACGATCTTCTGGTTGCGGAGTACGGCCACGTCGCTCTTCCTGTCCGGTGCTTCCTGGGGCCGACCAGCTGTCATGGCCCGCGGCAGGCAGGCATGGCTGTTCGGGTTCCGCTCGACCCTATGCGCTCGGCCGGCCGTTCCTGTCCACCGTGTGCTCCGGCCGGCGCGTGCGGGGCGGTTCGGGAGGTGCCCACGCGGGCGCGGCTCCACCACCTATCCTGACCGGCGGAATTCGGCGAGACAGGCCCTCGGAGCTGGGGAGGACGGTGGTCATGCTCACGCGCGTTCGCACCGGGCGCAGGTGCGGAACCCTGGCGCTGGCCTCGGCCGCCCTGGCCGTGGGCGTGCTCTGCGTGCCGGTGCCGGCGGTGGCGTCGGCACCGGGTAGCGGAGCAGTGGCACGGGCGCTCGGCGCGGCGTCGACCACGGTCTGGCTCTGCAAGCCCGGCCAGGCCAACGACCCGTGTGCGCACAGCCCGGCCACGACGACCGTGACCGCCCAGGGCACGACGAGCGTCTCCACCCCATCGCCGTCTGCGACCGCGCACGAATTCGACTGCTTCTACGTGTACCCCACCGTCTCGACCGAGCCAGGCCCAAACGCCAACCTCGCCATCCAGCCGGCCGAGGTGGACGCCGCAGTCGCCCAGGCGTCGCAGTTCTCGCAGGTGTGCAAGGTGTGGGCGCCCATGTACCGCCAGGCAACCGAGGCCGCGCTGGAGAGCGGGGCGGGATTCGGTCCCTCCGTCATCGCCACGGCCTACGACAGCGTGCTGTCC
>JARLGQ010000397.1 GCA_031292675.1 Acidimicrobiales bacterium | reverse complement strand
GTCACGCCGTCGCGCCGGGGTGGCCCGCGGGCACGCGGCCGGGGACTGGGACGGGGTCGACGAGCCGGCGGCCAGCGGCGCCGGCGCCGAGCCACGGTCATCGGACACCGCCGATGAATGGGCGCAGGACTTCTTCGACCCCGATCCGTGGGGCGACTCCGCTCCCGCCGCGCCGGTTCGCTCCACACCACCCCCGCGCCGCCCGGCGGCGGGTTCGGGGGCCGCGGGCGCCCGGGCCTCGGGACGCAAGAGCCGGCTCCCCAAGATGGCCGAGTGGCGCAACGGCACGGGCCCGAGGTGACGGCGCACACGAGCGGCCCCCCCGACGGCGTCGTCTCGAGCCAGCGCGACTGGGACGCCGCCACCTATGACCGCATCTCGGACCCCATGACGCGCTGGGGTGCGGAGGTGCTGGCCCGTCTGGACCTGCGCGGCGACGAGACCGTCCTCGACGCCGGGGCCGGCAGCGGGCGTGTCACCGAGATGCTGCTGCAGCGGCTGCCGACCGGCCGCGTCGTCGCCTTCGACGCCGCACCGTCGATGCTCGCCGAGGCCCGCCGACGCCTGGCTCGCTTCACCGGGAGGGTGAGCTACGTCGAGGCCGATCTTCTCGAGCTCTCGCCCGACCTGCTCGGGGACGACTCCCCGGTCGAGGCCGTGTTGTCCACCGCCACCTTCCACTGGGTGCTCGACCACGACCGGCTCTTCGCCAACCTGGCCGCGGTGATGCGCCCCGGCGCGCCCCTCGAAGCCCAGTGCGGCGCGGCGGGGAACATCGCCGGCCTGCTCGAGGCGGTGCGCTCGACCGGGACCACTCGCATCGGGAAGTGGCTCTACGCCACCCCCGACGAGACGCACGCCAGGCTGGAGCGAGCCGGTTTCGACCACGTCGAGGTGTGGACCCATCCCGAGCCGACGCGCCTGGAGGAGGGCGAGGAGCTTGAGACCTACCTGGAGACGGTGTGCCTGCGTACGCACGTGGCGGGCATGTCGCCCCATGAGCGGGCCCGGTTCCTGGGGGAGGTGGCTGCGGCCATGCCCGAGCCGGTCATCGACTACGTGCGCCTCAACATCTCCGCCCGACGCCGCTCGTGACCGCCGGGGCCCGCCGGTCCGGGCCCCCCCGGACCGGACCCTCCCGCTCCCCGGCCGAGGGCCCGTCTGGCGCCCCGTCAGGCAGAGGTGCCTACACTCGGTGCCCGATGAAGCGTCCTTACCGAGTCGTGGTGGCCAAGCCCGGGCTCGACGGCCACGACCGAGGTGCGAAGGTCATCGCCCGCGCCCTGCGCGACGGGGGCTTCGAGGTGATCTACACGGGCCTGCACCAGACGCCCGAACAGGTCGTCCAGGCCGTGGTCCAAGAGGATGCCGATGCCGTGGGGCTGTCGCTGCTCTCGGGTGCGCACCTCACCCTGGTGCCGCGCGTGATCGAAGGGCTCCGGGCCCAGGGCCTCGACGACGTGCTCGTCATCGTGGGAGGGATCATCCCCGAGGGCGACATCCCGGCCCTCAAGGACCTGGGAGTCGCCGAGGTGTTCACGCCCGGAGCGTCGCTCGACACCACGGTGCACTGGCTGGCCGACGCTCTCGACCGGCGCGAGGAGGCCACCGCCGGGAGCTGAGCCGACCAGCAGTGACCCAGCGCGACAGGCGCCAGCCACACCGGCGGCGTGAGAGGAGCAGGACCAGCAGTGGATCTCTACGAGTACCAGGGCAAGCAGTACTTCGCCCGCTACGGCATCCCGACTTCGCCCGGCGGTGTGGCCGACACGGTGGAGGAGGCCGTGGTGCAGGCCGACCGCGCCGGCTACCCGGTGGTCGTGAAGGCTCAGGTGAAGGTGGGGGGCCGGGGCAAGGCGGGCGGCATCAAACTGGCGGCTGACGCCGAGCAGGTGCGCACCCACGCGTCGGCCATCCTCGGCATGGACATCCACGGCCATGTCGTGCACCGTCTGTGGGTCGAGCACGCCTCGGACATCGCACGTGAGTACTACGCCAGCTTCACGCTCGACCGGGCCGCCAAGCTCCACCTCTGCATGGTGTCGGCCAAGGGCGGAGTGGAGATCGAGGAGGTGGCCGCCACCGACCCCGACGCCATCGCCCGCCTGCACGTGGACCCGGTCGACGGCCTGTCACCGCAGGGGGCGCAGCGCCTCGTGGCCGACGCCGGCCTCGACCCCGAGGCCCGGGCCCCCGCGGCCGAGCTCCTGGTCGCCCTGTACCGGTGCTACGTCGAGGGCGACTGCGACCTGGCCGAGATCAACCCCCTGATCCTCACGACCGACGGGCGGGTCCACGCCCTCGACGCCAAGGTGACGCTCGACGACAA
This sequence comes from Acidimicrobiales bacterium, assembly GCA_031292675.1. Lineage (GTDB taxonomy): Bacteria > Actinomycetota > Acidimicrobiia > Acidimicrobiales > UBA8190 > Chersky-840. Next base: position 971 of record JARLGQ010000397.1, on the reverse strand, counting down.
CGCCGCCTTCCGCCATCCCGAGTGGGAGCAGTTCGCGGGGACCGAGACCTTCGACGAGCGTGAGCTGCTGGCCAAGGAGAAGGGGCTCAATTACATCGGCCTGTCGGGTTCGGTGGGCATCATCGCCAACGGTGCGGGGCTCGCCATGAGCACCCTCGACGTGGTCACCCAGGTGGGCGGCACCGCCGCCAACTTCCTCGACATCGGGGGTGGCGCCAACGCCGATGTCATGGCGGCCGCCCTCGAGGTGATCAACACCGACGACGCCGTGCTGTCGATCTTCGTGAACATCTTCGGGGGCATCACCCGCTGCGACGAGGTGGCCAACGGGATCGTCGAGGCGCTGGGGCGCGTCGACCTCCGCTCCCCCATCGTGCTGCGCCTCGACGGCACCAACGCAGAGGCGGGGCACGAGATCCTGGCCTCGCACATCTCCGACCGCCTGGTCGTGGACGAGACCATGCTGGGCGCCGCACGTCGCGCCGTGGCGCTGGCAGGGGGAGAAAAGTGAGCATCTTCGTCGACGAGAACACCAAGGTGGTCGTGCAGGGCCTGACCGGGAGCCAGGGTCGGTTCCACGGCCTGCGCAACCGCGACTACGGCACGCAGGTGGTGGCCGGTGTCACGCCCGGCAAGGGGGGGACCGACGTCGAGGGCGTCCCCGTCTACGACACCGTGGGCGACGCGGTGGCGGCGACAGGGGCCGACGCCTCGTTCGTGGTGGTCCCGCCCAAGGGCGCCCCCGCCGCCATCCTCGAGGCGGCCTCGTCGGGCGTGCGCTTCATCGTGTGCATCACCGAGGGCATCCCTGCCCAGGACGAGGCCCTGTTCTTCAACATCCTGCGGCGCGACCACCCCGGGGTGCGGCTGCTCGGTCCCAATTGCCCGGGGGTCATCTCTCCGGGGAAGTGCAACATCGGCATCACGTCGGGGGACATCGCCCTCCCCGGCGGCCCCGTCGGCATCGGGAG
>JARLGQ010000396.1 GCA_031292675.1 Acidimicrobiales bacterium | reverse complement strand
GCCGGGTGGCCTTCCGAGTCCTCCCGAACTTCGACGCATGGAGCGAGCGGAAGTGGTGGCGGGAAGCGGCCAAGCATCTCCTGTTCCGGGCGGTCGATGGGGTCACGGTGCCAGGTCCGGACGGACGGGCGCTAGCCCTCCGCTACGGCACCGAGCCCCAACGCGTCTCAGCCGTGCGACAGTCCATCGATCTTGCTCTGTACGGTGCCGCCCGCCAGGTACTGGAATCCGAGCGCGAGGCGCGGCGGCACGAGCTCGGTTTGTCGGGCTGTGTCTTTCTGTACGTAGGTCGGCTCTGGAAGGGCAAGGGGCTCGACGAGCTCCTGACGGCCTACCGGAACCTCGAAGGCGAGCTCGGCGACAAAGTCTCCCTCCTCGTCGTGGGAGACGGTGTCGACGAAGCTCACTACCGTCACCTGTTCACGTCGCTGCCGCGGGTGGTGATGCCCGGCTTCATCCAGCCGGCTGAGTTACCCCACTGGTATGCCCTGGCCGACTGCCTCGTCTTTCCCACCCACGGCGACCCCAATGGACTCGTTGTCGAAGAGGCGCTCGCCGCCGGACTTCCCGTCATCGTGAGTGATGCCGCCGGTGACATCGGGAGCCGTGTCCCGGAAGGCATTGCGGGGTACGTGTTCCCCGTCGGCTCGGCCAACGACCTGCAGGACCGAATGGGCAGAGTCGCCCGGACACCCGGGCTCCGGCCCCCACCAGAACTCACGGCGACGAAGTCGGTCCAGGGCTATGCCACCGATTTCGAGGCCTTCGTGGCCGACGTCATGAGCCATGACCGGAGATCCGGCCTGGCCGCGGGGGTTTGCGCCCTGCTCGGGCACCTTGCCCTTCTTGTGGCTCGACTCCAGCGGTGGCGCCCCGCACCGTACGTCGACGGGCGCCAAGCAGGAGGGACGCGGTGAACTGGCGAGCGTCCTCCTTGCGCCGACTGCCGGAGATGGTCGTGGCCACCTACCGACGCAACCACCTGGCTCGCAACAGTGGTTGGGTGATCATCGCTACGGGGATGAACGGCTTGCTTGGGCTGGGGTTCTGGGCCGAAGCGACTCACGCCTTCTCCACCGCGAACGTGGGGTCGGCCAGCGCGATGCTGGCCGCCATGACGTTCGCCTCGACGATGGCCATGATGGGCCTCGGGACGACGGCGCTGCAGATTCTGCCTCGCGCCGATGACGAGACGTGGTCGACCGCCGTCAATTCGGTGGTGGTGGGAGGAGCAACGATCGGCCTGGTCGCGGGCTTGGTCACGGCAGCGGTACTCCCGCACGTGTCACCGCGTCTGTCGTTTGCGAATCAGCCACAGGTAGCGGTGAGCGTGGTCTTCGGCACGTCGGTGCTGACGGTCGCGACGCTGCTCGACTATGTGTTCACGGCCGAGCGCCGGGCCCACTACATCGTCATCAGGGGAGCGACCTTCGGCGTTCTCAAGGTAGCCCTCCTGAGCCTGCTCCTGCTGCTTGGCGTGCGGAACGCGACGTTGCTCATCGCGGCGTGGGTCGGCGGGTCGCTCATCACGTCGGGAAGCACGCTCGTCTGGCAGGTGCGCCGACTCGGGCGACCCCACCGCTATGGCGTAGCGGGAGTGACCACGTACATAAGGAAGTGGTTGAAGATCCTGATTCTTCATCACATGACGTCGCTGGGTGACGTCATGATCCCCAGCCTGATGCCTGTGCTCGTGGTGGCCCGATTGTCGAGTGTAGCCAGTGCACACTTCTATATCGCATGGCTCCTTGCCAGTTTCCTTCTGGCCGTTTCAGCCGCGGTGGCCGGCAATCTCCTGGCCGATCTCTCGTACAACGACGAACCGATGGCGCGGACACTGCGTAGGGCAGCGCGACTGATCGCCGTCCTGCTGCTCCCTCCGGTCTTCGTGTTGGCCATTTTCGGTCGGTCGGTTCTGGGAATCTTCGGCTCGACGTACGCCGCCCACAGCTACGGCATCCTCCTGCTCTTCGTGGTGGTGGCCGTACCGGATGCAGTGACCAACATCTACGTGTCCGTCCTGCGAGTGAAAGGTGAACCGCACAAGGCGGCGGCCATGAACTTCGGGATGGCGACCGTGGCCTTGGTGGGAGCCTGGTTCTTCATGGGCGTCTTCGGGGTCGCGGGTGCGGCCTGGGCGTGGGCGCTCGCCCAGGCCGTTGGCTGCGGTTATGTAGCCGTCGATGCCCACGCAACCCGAGGGCCGCTGGCGCCGGTATCGATCGGGGCGAGCAGATGGGTGAGCGATGGCCCGACAGCCAAGCTGGGTGACCAAGAGCGTGCTCGGCCGATGGCGACAGTCGACGAGATGCACGAGAACGGGACCGTCGACCGAGCACCGAACTGGACCCCGGTGTCCGAAAAGCAATGACTCTTCAAGCCGTGACCTGGGTGGCCGAACAGCGTCTGACTTGGAACGCATTCGGTTCGCTGCCGCTGCCGGTGCGTCGGCAGATCCTCTTCGTCGCGTATCACCAACGAGTCGCCAAGCTTCGCCATCCGCGGACGTTCAGCGAAAAGGTCAACTGGCGAATTCTGCACGACCGCCGGGAGATCCTGGCCTGGACCTGTGACAAGCTGCGCACGAAGGCGTTGGCAGAGGAACGGAACATCCGCGTCATCCCGACTCTGTGGGCCGGCACGGAAATCACCGAGCTCCCCGATGTCGATCTGCCCGACAACTGGGTGTTGAAGCCGAACAATCGGAGCGGCCTCGTCTTCTTCGGGCAGTCCCCGCGCGTGGACGCAGAATCGCTCCAACGGATCACCGAGACGTGGAACGCTGACGATCGGGTGGTCGCCAAGGGCGAGTGGGCATACACCCGGGCGGCACCGGGTTTCCTGGTGGAGGAGCGCATCGGGCCGGTCCCCGGAACACCCACAGATTTCAAGGTATTCGTGTTCGACGGCGCGCCGTACATGATCCTGGTCGACTTGGATCGCTTCGGCCGGCACCAAAGTCGTTTCTACTCCCCCGATTGGCGGCCCATGCCCTTTCGGGACCGGATACCCGTGTCAGATGAGGTCCCCAGGCCACCGTGCCTCGGTGAGATGCTCGACGCTGCCACCACCATCGCCGCCGGGTTCGATTTTCTGCGTGTGGACCTCTATGTCGAGCACGGACAGGTCTACCTGGGGGAGGTCACGCCCTATCCGGGGGGAGGCCTCGAGCCGTTCGAACCGCGTCGCGCCGACCTGGAGCTCGGCGACGCCTGGCGCTTGCCCACCGTGCCGCAGTTGCTCTCGTCCCCGAGGTCCTGAGCGCCAGGCCACCTCATCCCGGCCCGTGACGTGGGAACCCCGGCCGCCGTGATGCGGGACTGACCATCCACCGTCGGTAGGGATTGAAACCCCTGCTGTCGTCGGGCCATACCAGCATGAGCGGTCGTATCGGGGCGAATTCCCGCCCTATCGGGTGGAGAGTCCTACGGGCAGCGTGTCCAGTCGCGACAGCTGAGTCCGTGGCCCAATTGCCTCCCAATTGAGGCCCGAAGACCTCATGCGAGTTCGGTACACCGTCGATCAAGGAAGGGTCATGGCGGCGGCCCCCAGCGACAGGTCTCACCCCGTGAAGCGGCCGTCCCGAACGGGGCGTCCGTCGCTCCTCGTCCTGTTCTTGGCGGTGCAGGTCTTGGGTATCGGCGTCGCGACGAGCGCCGGTTTGGTGGCACATCACACTGTGCTGTCCCAGCCGGCCCCCCGGCCCCCCGGGTCCAGCGCAACGCAGCACCCGCCCTCGCCCGGACTCGCCGCGGCCGCCCATGTCTATGGGCAGAGACATCTGCCACCGGCCGGGCACACCCCTGCCACGACGACGACCACGGCTAAGGCTAAGCCCAAGACCACAACGACAACGACAAGGCCAACGACGACAACCCCCGTTGCACCTGGGGGGCAAGGCCCTCACCCGCTCGCCCTCGGCTTTGCCGTCTTTCAACCGACCGCCCAGTTCCAGAACTACCAGTCCGTGGTGGGCACGCTTCCCGACTTCTTGGAGTGGTACCAGTCTTGGCCCACCAGTGCCGCTGACAGTGCCATGGCGCCGCTGTACTGGGGCAGCCAAGAACAGCTCGTCGAGGCCGATCACCTGACGCCGCTCATCTCCTGGGGCACCGGCACGATTCCGCTCTCTTCCATTGTCGCCGGCGCTGATGACGCCATCGCCCTAGGTCCCGCCGTGGCCTTGGCCAAGAGCTACCCCGGCACGCTCTACATCCGTCTGGACTGGGAGATGAACGGGGCTTGGGCTCCCTACAGTCCGAACAACTCCGATCAGCCACAGGGCGAGACCCCGGCGACGTTCGTGGCAATGTGGCAACACGTCGTCAACTACTTCCGAGTCGCTGGGGTCACCAACGTCCGGTGGGTGTGGTCACCCAACGTCGACGGTGGGACGGGGACCATGGCCGCCTACTACCCTGGTGACGCCTACGTGGACGACGTTGCACTCGACGGGTACAACTACGCGTACACGCAGGGAGCGGAGTGGCAGACACCACAGCAGATCTTCGGGGCGAGCTACGCCGAGCTCGAGAGCATCACGCACAAGCCGGTGATCATCGCTGAGACCTCATCGGTGGAAGCCAACACCACGGAGGCTTCGGCAGGATTGAGCAAAGCGCTCTGGATACAACAATTGAGCTCCTACCTGCCGACGCTCAGCAATGTGATCGCCGTGTGCTGGTTCCACCAACCTGCTCTGGTCAACGGCTACGGGACCGTCGACTTCGGGGTCGACACCTCGAGCGCAGCTCTCAATGCCTGGGAGCAATACTTTGTGATGAACCCCGAGTACCTGGGAAAGCTTCCGTAAGAACGCTGCGGTACGCCTGAGGCTCCTGAGGCATTCGTGGCCCGCGTGAAGAAAGCGCGTCGAGTCTCACGGTGCACCACTGAGCTTGCGCTCTGTGGTGCGGTGTCTTTAGGCGCGTCGTACGCGGCGGAGACCGAGACCGCAACGAGCCAGATGGGACTGGCAAGTTGCGCACCGGCATCGCATACACTCACTTGCCGCCGGTGTCGTCAACTCGGGGACTGACTTATATTTGCTACCAAAGGCCTGGGCATGGCAACGGTCCGAATGGGGGGGCAGCACCTATGAATCGGCAGTCCACGACGGTGCATCCGCACCGTCTCGTGAAGGCCTTCGCAGCACTGTCTCTGGCCATCGTCGCAGCGGCCTGTAGCGCGGCCGGAAGTAGTAAGGGCGTGAGCTCGAGCACGAGCACCAGTTCAGTCGTGGCGAAGTCAGGTGTGACGGCCCAACTCGACGCCCTCAAGCTGATCAATTACCTGCCGGAAGACTCTCCCCACGACACGATGTGGACGAACTGGAACCCGGCGGTCTTGTCCACTGACTTCGCTCGCATTCGAAGTTTGCACGCCAATACCGTGAGAGTCACGGTGTTCCCGCCCCACGCCTACTACGGATATCCCCAGCCGACGACCGTCATGCTGCAGCGGCTCCACCAGCTGGTGCAGATAGCCAGCGATACCGGCATCAGGGTGCAATTGGCGCTGTTCGACTCCTTCACGACCTGGTCGGACATCGCCGGCAGCGAGCAGTGGGCTCGGTCGGTACTGCAGGGCTACGCGAACGACAAAGAGATTGCGTTTGTCGACATCCACAACGAGCTCGACCCGGATGACCCCCAGCAGGTGGCATGGGCGAAGACGATGCTGCCCTTCGTCAAGAGCATTGTGGGAAGCGTTCTCGTGACCGTCTCCAAGGACGACTATCTCGGGCCGGATGCATTCTGCAGGCTGACGCGGGAGTTGGCGCCCGTGACCCCCGATTTTTGGGACTGGCACTTCTACGGGGTGGAGGGATTGGCTGCCGGATTCTTTGAACGGGTCAAGGCCTGCGCGGCCCCGCTGCCGCTGTACCTCGGCGAAATCGGAGTTGCGACCTACCCCGATAGCTTCATCAACGAGCTACCCAACAGCACGGCTGCGTACGACGCCTACCAGGAGTACTACTTTCGTGTCATCGCCGACGCGGCGCGGAGGCTCGACCTGCCTCCGATCGGACCGTGGATCCTCACTGACCTGAACTCCTCCGGGGCCGCGCCCGACGAAATACTGAGGTACTACTACTTCGGCCTCTTCCGGAGCGACGGAACTCCTAAGCCTGCCGCGGCCTTCGTCTCTTCGTATTTCGCCGGAAAGCCCATTTCTCAGAGCTTCAACAGCAACTTCGAACAGAGCGTGACCACGCCAAGCGGGTTGTTGCCCGCGTTATGGCGCATTTGGGACGCCGGAGACGGTAGTCTCGCCTGGGATGACAGCGTGGCTCATTCCTCCACGGCGTCGTTGAAGGTCAGCAACACCGATGCGAACGGATCCGGGATGTGGGTGGTCCCGGTCAATGCTCACGTCGTGCCACGCCAGGTTGTCAACGCAAGTGTATGGGCAAAGGGAGAGAACTCAGCCGGGTACAACCTCCTGTCTGTGAGCTTCTTCGACTCGACCGGTGTCTACTGTGGAGCCGTCGAGTCGAAGTCACTCGCCAGCGGTTCCCGAGGTTGGACGCAGCTCACAGCCACGGGGAAAGCGCCGCGCTGCGCGAACTACGTACGGCTGTACCTCAAGTCGTTCTCCAACACCGGTGACGTGTGGTTCGACGACGTGAAGTACTCCGCGGAGCCCGCACCACCCGGTTGACGGGGTCCACGGCGCTTCGCCTGCATTGGTCGTCGCTCCCGCTCAATCCCGACGGCGCTCCACTGAGGGGAGAAGATGGGGCTGGGCCGAGCGCTCATTGCCCCTTCGGGCCTGGCCAGGTTCGGGAGCCGGTGGCACGCCGGGCCCGCCCGAAGGGGGCCTCACCGCGATCTACCCGGCGCCGTAGAACGGGGCGTCGAAGCTGAAGACGCCGCCGTCGGACGCCACCAGCCAGTACCCGGGACCGGAGGGATCCAGTGCTATCCCCACCGCCGGAGCGTCGAGCGTCGTTCCACCCATCGACCCGTGGAATGGAGCACTTCCCTCGGCGAAGATGCCGCCGTCGGATGCCACCAGCCAGTAGCCCTGCCCATCGGGGAGCGAAGCCATCCCGTTGACGGGTCGGCTCAGGTGGATGCCCCCCGTGCTGCCGAGAAACGGAGCCCCGAAGGAGAAGATCCCGCCGTCGGATGCCACCAGCCAATAGCCCCCGGTGGCGTCGTCGGCGCTGATGCCCACGACCGGCTTGCTCAGGCGTCGGCCACCCATGGATCCGTAGAACGGAGCGTCGCCGAACGAGAAGATCCCTCCGTCCGCGGCCACCAGCCAATAGCCGCCGCCGTCCCGGGTGGAGACGATGTGCGTGATGGGCGCATTCAACCGATGACCGGCCATCGAGCCGTAGTTGACGGCAGAGCCGTAGGCGGAAACGCCACCGGAGGCGTCAGCCAACCAGTATCCATTGCCGTTTGGAGTGGACGCCATACCGACCACAGGAGTGACGAGTGCCCCGGAACTGGCCCCGCTGTCCCAGAACCTCATGGCGCCGTCGTAGCTGTAGACGGATTGCAGATACGTCATCGTGTGCAGTTGGACCGGCTGATCGACGCCGATGGCATCCCAGACGCTCCCGTTGCCCGCATAGATCCCCGAGTGGGCATAGCCGTTGATGCCGCTCCCGCCCCAGAAGACGGCGTCGCCCGGCAGTAGCTCGGCTGTGTCCTGGGCGATCGTGGCCTGGGGG
>JARLGQ010000395.1 GCA_031292675.1 Acidimicrobiales bacterium | reverse complement strand
GGTGTCGGAAGGTGCCGTGGGCTCGAAGGGTGTGCCGGTCTCGAAGCTGCAGCCGCCGGGCGGGGCCCGCATCTCCCAGGCCCCGGGACCACCGGCGAGGACGTAGCCCTCGTAGCTGATGAGGTCGTGGTGCCAGGAACAGACCCGGGCCACGTTGTCCAGGCTGGTCGTCTTGCAGGCCACGTAGTCCACGACCCAGTGGTGGTTCTGCAGCCCCTGGGCCACGTCGCACTCGGGCACCACGCAGGTGGGGTCGCGCTCTTCGAGGGCGCTTTGGAGGTGGGCGGGGACGGTCCGGCCCGCGTGGCACACCGACACGACGTCCACGGCGTCGACGACGAGCAGCTTCACGGTGGCGTCGGAGAGCTGGCGGCGGACCACGGCCACGGGCACCGGGCCCACCCCGGGGATGACACAGGTCTCCCCGGCCTCGACATGGCCCCGGCGCAGCGCAGCGGCGTCGACCCGGATGCTCACCGTGGCCCGGGGCGACCCCGAGCCCGTGGAGCCCGCCACCGGCTCGCCACCCACCAGGGCCACGAGGGCGTCGGCGAGATAGGCGGCGGGAGGCTCTTGGTTCTGGTCCTTGCGGGCCTGGTGGAACCGGGCGTCGGCCTCGGGGCGAAGCACCGAGAGCACCCTGGCCCCGGCGTCGGGGGTGAGCCGGGCGTCGAGGCGGAAGGCCCCGTCGGGATCGGTCCAGTGCCGAAGGGAGCGTGACGCCCGGATGGCGTTGTAGCGGGCCAGCTCCTCCGCCGAGGAGTGCGCGGCGGCCCGCAGCCGGGCGGCGGTCTCCTTGAGGCCCTTCAGGGAACCGGTGGCAGCGGCGTGGAGCAGCTCGCCCTCGGTGCGAGGATCGCCCCGCGCGGCGCCGGCGATGACCTTCACCTGGGGGGAGGACAGCTCCCCTTTGCGCAGCGCCTCGGTGGTCTCGGGCAGCGACCCCAAGGCGGCCGAGGTCTCCAGTGCCCCGATGGCCTCGCCCATGCCGGTCCCGGTCTTCTGCGCCATCCACGACGCCGCCGAGCGGTGCCCCTCGTCGCGCCACACCATGGACAGCGCGGCGCGCCGGGCGAACAGGACCTTGCCCGAGGCCCCCAGCCGCTCGATCTCGGCGAAGGCGGTGACCAAGGCGGCGGCCTGGGCGGTCGTGACCCGGTCGGGGTCGGCCCCCGCCAGATGGCGGGCCACCTCCTTGCGGGCGTTCTCCAGAGCGGCGAGCACGAACCCGACTCTGTCATGGGGGTGTACCAGTCCCTCTGGGAAGACATGAGCGACATGAGAGCCACATGAGGCATCTGTGGCGGCCGAGGGAGTCGAGGGAGAAACGACGGAGGACGAGGCGGGCCCGAAAGGCCGAGCCATAGGGCCTCTGGACCCTGGTGCCTGCGTGGCGCCCGTGCCAGCGTGAGGGACATGACGACTGCGCCCCGACCCTTGCGGGATCGCCCCATCTCGGAAGCGTGCAAGGACGACGACCACGGCAGCTGCGACCGGCGGGTGGTCGTCCCGTGCGCCTGCCCGTGCCACGGGGACCTCGCCGGCTCTCCCGACGAGTAGCAAACGGCTTAGGTCTCGGCCGTTCGGGGCCCGCCCGGGAGCAGCGACCGGGCCGGGCCGACAGGATGGTGCGGTGTCTTGGGACCACCTCCGCTCTACCTACGACGCCGTGGCGGCGAAGTACGAAGCGCGCTTCGTGGACGAGCTGCGGAGCAAGCCGCGCGATCGTGAGCTTCTCGAGGCGTTCGCGCTGTCCGCCGGAGATCCGATCGCCGAGATCGGGTGCGGGCCCGGCCACATCGGTGCGTTCGTCCGCCATCTGGGTCGCCCCGACCACCGAGTCGTCGGCGTCGACCTGAGCCCGGCGATGGTGGGGCTGGCGACGAAGCGCCTCGACGCCGCTCTCGTCGCCGACATGCGATCGCTCCCCTTCGCGGCTGACACTTTCGGCGGCATGCTGGCGTTCTACTCGCTGATCCACCTCCGCCGAGCGGAGCTCGAGCCGGCCCTGCGCGGGTTCTTCCGGGTGCTCCGACCCGGCGGCCGCGTCCTGTTCACCGCGCACGAGGGAGACGGCGAGCTCGAGCGCGACACGTTTCTCGACGAGCCGGTCCCGGTGGTGGCGACGCTGTTCACGGTCGACGAGCTCGTGGATGGGAGTCGTCGTGCCGGGCTCGACGTGCTCGTCTCCGAGCGGCGCCAGCCGTACACAACCGAGGGAGCAACCGTCCGGCTGTATGTCGAGGCGAAGAAGCCCGAGATTGCGTCGTAATCTCCGTGGCCATCTCTCCTTACATACGGCGGCTGCGCGAGCTCGTGGGCAACGAGCTTCTCGTGCTTCCGTCGGCGGGGGTGATCCCGCGCGACGATGCCGGCCGGGTCCTGCTGGTGCGCATCATCGACACCGGGCACTGGGCGGTGATCGGTGGCGCCATCGATCCTGACGAGTCACCAGAGCATGCGGCGTGCCGAGAGGCGGAGGAGGAGGCCGGCGTCACCCTCGAGCTCGGGCCGATCCTGGCCGTGCTCGGGGGCCCCGAGTACCGCATCACCTATCCCAACGGTGACCAGACGTCGTACGTCTCGACGGTCTACGACGCCAGGGTCGTCGGTGGATCGCCACGACCCGACGGCGACGAGACGTCCGAAGTGAAGTGGTGGGAGCCCGAGAACCTGCCCTACGACGAGATGAGCACCTTCACCAGAGCGCTCCTCGGCGCGGTAGGTCTGGGCGAGGGCGACCCACGGGGCCCGACGTAGTGGTCGGTGGGCTCGTACGACCCCGCCGCTCAGCGTCCCCCGCTCACGTCGACGAGCGCCCCGGTCACGTAGGAGGCCTCCGCCGAGCACAACCACGCGATGGCGTTCGCCACCTCGTCGGACCGGCCGCCGCGCTGCATGGGGATCTCGTGCTCGAGGCGTTGCACCCGGTCGGGCTCGCCACCGGTGGCGTGGATCCCGGTTTCGATCAGACCAGGCCGCACCGCGTTGACCCGGATGCCCTCCGAGGCGACCTCGCGGGCCAGGCCGAGCGTCATGGTGTCGATGGCGCCCTTGGACGCCGCGTAGTCGACGTACTGCCCCGGACTGCCCAGGCGCGACGCGGCGGAGGACACGTTGACGATCGCACCCCCGGCCCCGCCGTACCGGGTCGACATCCGTCGCACCGCCTCACCGGCACAGAGAAAGGGCCCTACGGAGTTGACGGAGAACATGCGCTGAAGACGTGGAGCTGACATCTCGTCGACACGGCTGCGACGGTCGACGATCCCGGCATTGTTCACGAGAGCGGAGATCGGCCCCAGCGTGTCGGCCATGACGAAGAACGAGGCCACCGATTCGGCAGACGCCACGTCGAGGGGGGCGGCGACGGCGCCGGCACCGATCTCCTCACACGCCGCGACCACCTCCAGCGCGGCAGCGGCCGAGGTCCGGTACCCGACGCACACGGCCCAGCCCCGTCGCGCGAAGAGCACTGCGGTGGCCGCGCCGATGCCCCGGCTCCCGCCTGTGATCACCACCACGTCGGTCACGAGGCCAACCTATCCGGGGCTCAATGCGTGTGGCCCGTGCGGCCCGTGCGGCCCGAGTAGGGGAGGGTGATGGCCTCACCGTCCTCGAGTCGGCGCCACTGCTCCCCGAGATCGCGCAGGCGGCGTCGCACCGAGGCGACCGCGTCGGGAGATGCACCGTCGGGTAGCCCCAACCCGCGGTCAGCCGCGGAGGTGGACGACGCGTCGAGGCGAGCCACGGTGACGGCGCCGACCTGTTCGGTCACGATGCCGGTGGGCGCCAGCGACGCCACTGCTTCCTCGGCCCCCACGAGGTCGGAGAAGTCGACGCCGGGCTGCGCGACGAGGGGCGAGCCGTCGCGGACGAGCGTGGCCTGGTTGTCGACGAGCTCCACCTCGACCCCCTGGTCCACGAGGCCCCAGAAGCCGTCGACGATGCCCAGCTCCTCCTCCACCACCAGGTGGCACAGGTCGTGGGGCAGGCGGTCCCCGTAACTCGGGAAGTCCCAGGCCGTCGAGGACCCGTCGTGGCGAGTGACATAGACACGGTCACGGCGTTGTCGATGCCGGACGAACGACACCTGCAGACCCATGCTCGATTCTCGCGCCGCGCACGATTCTCGGTGTTCAGAGCCCAGGTTCAGAAAGGTTCAGAGCGGTTCAGGTCCCGGGATCAGAGCGCGCTGCGGTGTTCGGCGATCAGGGTGTCGACGATCTGGTGTGGGCCGAAGCGCCAGCCCTGGCGAATGGCGGCCCGCTCGGCGTGACCCGGATCCGACAGGTCGGCCAGGAGCTCGAGGAGGGCCTTCCACAAGGCCCAGCCGCGTCCTCGCGCCCAGGTCGCCTCGTCGACCGGCAACTGCGACTGGAACGCGTCGCGGCTCTCGCCCGAGAAGAAGGTCCAGGCGATGACCGTGTCGCAGGCGGGATCGCCGGTGGCACAGCATCCGAAGTCGATCACCGCGCTCAGCCGCCCTTCTCGGACCAACAGGTTGGAGCCGGCGACGTCCCCGTGGACCCACACCGGTGGCCGCTCCCATCCGGCACCCACGGCGGCCTCCCAGACCTCGGTGGTGCCGACCGTGTCGATCCCCCCGCCGAGACGATCGAGCGCGTACCGGATCTGGCCGTCCCAGGACGAGACAGGGCCACCGCGCCCGTGCGAGTGCTTCCCGGCCCCCGGACCTCCCGTGGCGTCGCAGCGGTGCAGGGCGGCGAGGTCGCCCGCGAACCGCTCGAGGTCGTCGATGTTCCCGCCCGTGGCGGTCTCACCCTCGATCCACCCGTAGACCGACCACGGATGCGGGAACCCGAGATCCGGCTCTCCTCTGGCCAGCGGCTCGGGGATCGGCAGGGGCAGGCATGTCCTGAGGACTGGCAGCCAGCGGTGTTCCTTGTCGACCTGGGACACGTACATGTCTCCGCTCGGCAGCCGCACCGACATCGTGGTCCCGAGCCGGAACGTCGTGTTGTCCCAACCATCCTGCTCGACACCTGACACGACGAGGTCGGCCCATTGCGGGAACTGGCGCGCCACGAGCCGCGTCACGAGCGCGGGGGTGATCTCCGCTTTGTCCAAGGCCCGGAGCCCCCTCACACGGTGGAAGCGGTGGCGGTGGCAGTGGCGGTGGTGGTCGAAGGTGGGGGCCCAGTGGCGGTGGCCTCGGCCTCGGTGGCGGACCCGGTGGTCTGCAGACCGTCGATCCATCCGATGACCGCCTTCTCGTAGGCGATGCCGAAACCGAGGACGGCCGCGGTGTGGGGGTCGGCCGGAGCGATGCTCTCGTAGTGCGTCAGGCGCGCTTCGTGCACGTGCCGGTTCGAGGCGAGGAAGCCCCCCAGCAGGTCGGGATCGAGATGGCGTCCGAACCAGAGCGTGATGAGCAGCGGGTTCCGGATCTGCTCGGGACCGGGCTCCTGCGCGATCCACTCCTCGAAGGCCTTCTTGCCCGCGGCGGTGATGGTGAAGGGACGGCGGTCGCGGACCCCCGTCCGGCCCGCGGCGACGAGCCGGCGACCCTGCAGGGCGCGCAGCTCGCGGTAGACGTGGCTGGGGGTGACGTTCCAGAAGCGCGACAGGCCCCGGTCGATCTCCTGGAGCAGGTCCCAGCCGGTCTTGGGCCCGTCGTAGAGGAACCCGAGCAGCGATCCCTGCGTGGCGTTCAATCCGCCCGGCATCTTGACATTCCCTTCTGGAAGGTGAACCATGGCCCGTGACATTCCCTTAGGGAGGGTCCATGGTCATGGTAGACGACATCGTGGCGGCGCTGAAGGCCCAGGGCTACGCCACCATCCCCGACGCCATCAGCGAGCAGCAGGTCGAGACGGCGAGAAGGGAGCTCGAGGAGATCCTGGAGCACACCCCGGCCGGGCGCGACGACTTCGAGGGCCGCAACACCCGGCGCGTGTACGCGCTGTTCGCCAAGACCCGCGCCCTAGACGAAATGGCGACGCACCCCGTCGTGCTGGGCGTGCTCGACGAGATCCTGGGGCACTACCAATTGAGCGCCCCCGCCGCCATCGCCATCGGCCCGGGAGAGGTGGCCCAGCCCCTGCATCCCGACGACGCCATCTATCCCGTGCCCCGGCCGCACCAGGAGCTGGTCGTGAACGTGATGTGGCCGCTCGAGGACTTCACCGAGGCCAACGGGGCCACCCGGATCGTCCCGGGAAGCCACCGATGGATCGACGAACGGCCCGACGCGGGCACGGCCACCACGACGGTCGAGATGCCGGCGCGCACCGCGCTCCTCTACCTGGGGAGCGTGTGGCACGGGGGTGGCGCCAACCGCACCGGGCACACCCGACTGGGCGTCGTCCTGCACTACGCGTCGGCCTGGCTGCGACCCGTGGAGAACCACGTGCTGGCCGTGCCACCGGGCATGGCGCGGGACCTCCCCCCGCGCCTGCAGGAGCTGCTCGGCTACAACATCTACCCGCCGTTCATCGGCTACGTAGACGGCCGCCACCCCCGCAAGCTCATGACCACCACCCCGGCGGGCTCCTGACAACCACGGGGGCCGAGGGAGACCAATCAGAGCGCGGCGAGAGCCAGTCCCAGCGCGGCCGCGGCGGCACAGACCACGAGCGTGCCGGCCGCGTTGCGCACCGCCTCGCCCAGCGCACCTTCTTCTACCAGGCGCACCGTCTCGAAGCTGAACGTCGAGAAGGTGGTGTAGGAGCCGCAGAACCCGGTGCCCAGGATCACCGCGGAGGTCTTGGGGAAGGCGTGGTACAGCGCCAGGCCGGCAAGTACCCCGGACACCAGGGATCCGCTGGCGTTGACGACGAAGGTGCCCCACGGGAAGGCTCCCTCGACGCGGTCGCCGACGAACCCGTCGACCAGGTACCGCAGGGGAGCGGCAACGGCCGCGGCGGCGACGAAGCCCACCCAGGCGAGGGGGCTCACCGCTCTCCCGGAGCAGGGCGGCCGACGTACTTCACCACGTCGACGTCATCGACGATGACCAGACCCTCGGCGATGAGCTCGTCCAGGTCGGTGAGGAATCCCCGGATGCGCTCGTCGGTGTCGACGATCACGATGGCGATGGGCAGGTCGTCCGACAGCGACAGGATGCGGGTGGTGTGGATGTGGTTGGAGGCCCCGAAGCCCTCCACGCCGCGAAAGACACTGGCCCCGGCCAGGCCCGCCTTGTGGGCGCGCTGGACGATCTCCGTGGCCAGAGGCGTGTGGCCGTGGCGATCGGACTCCCCGATGAAGATGGTGAGACGCTTCTGTCGGCCTTCGAGCTTCATGATGTGCCTCCTCGGTGTGGCAACGTGACGTTGCGCGCGACCCAGATCCCTGCCCACACCGCCGCGAACCCTGCCGCCAGGCTCGCCACCGAGTAGGCAACGCCGATGGCGGCGTGGCCCTGCTTGACCAGCAGGTCGCTCTCGACCGCGAATGTCGAGTACGTGGTGTACGCGCCCAGGAAGCCGGTGGCGACGAAGGGGCGCAGGTAGCGGGTCGGTGGGAACCGTTCCAGGATCAGTGCCATGAACATCCCGAGCACGAAGCTGCCCGAGACATTGGTCACGAACGTCGCCCACGGAAAGCTGCCACCGGAGACGTGGATGGCCTGGGTCAGCCCATAGCGGGCGGGCGCGCCCAGGGCGGCGCCGACGGCGACGGCGAGCAGCACTGGCGGGCGGGCCCGTCGTCGACGGCGCGCGCTGGGCGCAACCAGAGCGCTTCCCGACGGAGCGTCGGACCCCGGCTGGGCGGAGTCGGCGGGGGCCAGGTCGGGGTCGATGGACAGGGGATCGCCGGTCGCTTCGTGATCGGTCGCCAACGGTTCTCCCGGGCCGATAGACGACCAGCGCTGACGCCGGTCGCGGATCACGCGGCAGCGTAGAACAGCCGCCTGGGAGAATGCCGCCATGGACCAGAGACTGAGTTTGGTCACGTTGGGCGTGCGAGATGTCGGGCGGGCGCGCGCCTTCTACGAGTCGCTCGGTTGGCGCAGTGGCGCCGCGCCCGGGGACGACGTGGTGTTCTTCCAGGGGCCGGGCATGATCGTGGCGCTGTGGGACCGCGCCCGGCTCGCCGAGGACTCCGCCGTCGAGGACGCCGGGGGGTGGGGCGGCGTGACCCTCGCCTACAACGCCCGCACGCCGGCCGAGGTCGACGCCGTCATCGCTGAGGCCCGGGCGGCGGGGGCCGCCATCGGACGCGAGCCCGGCACGACCTTCTGGGGCGGCTACTCGGGTGTGTTCGTCGATCCCGACGGCCACCCCTGGGAGGTCGCCCACAATCCCGGATGGCACCTCGACGACGCCGGACGCGTGAGCCTGGACACGTGACGCTCAGTCCGTGACGGCCTCACCCAGTGCGCCGGGGAGCGCGCTGCGCCACGCCTCGGTGGCACCGGTGACGGCCAGGTCGAGCAGCCCGGTGACCACCACGCGCTCGCCGCCGGCCGAGCCGATGACGCGCGCCGGGACGCCGGCGTCCTGCGCCCGGGCCAGCACCTCGTCGGGACGTCCCGTGCCCACCACGACGCGGGACGGGGACTCCGACAGCAACTCGGCGTAACCGGCGATGCCGTCGACGGCGCACCCCACCCCCGAACGCACGGCCGACTCGGCGAGGGCGAGGGCGAGCCCCCCGCCCGACACGTCGTGGACGGAGGTGAGCATCCCCTCTTGGGGCACCAGCCCGACCAGGAGCCCCACCAGGCGCGCGTGGGCGGCGAGGTCGAGGGCGGGGAGCGTCCCCCCGGCGTGACCGTGGCACTCGACGGCCCAGCGCGATCCCGCCAGCGACGGGGCTGTGCCACCTGGGAGCGCCGCGTCACCTGGGAGCGCCGCGTCACCCGGGAGCGCCGCGTCACCGAGCAGGACGAGGGTGGAGCCCGGGGTGAACCCCGTCCCCGGGGGACGCCGATCGAGGTCGTCGACGACGCCGAGCACGGCCACCACGGGAGTGGGCTCGATGTCGTTCCCGCCACTGGCGTTGTACAGGCTGACGTTGCCGCCGATGACCGGGATCTCCAGGGCGCGGCACGCTTCGGCCATGCCGTCGACGGACTCCGACAGCTGCCACATGACCTCGGGATGCTCCGGACTGCCGAAGTTGAGACAGTTGACGAGCGCCACGGGCCGCGCCCCGGCGCAGGCGACGTTGAGCGCCGACTCGGCCACGGTCATGGCCGTGCCCAGGCGCGGGTCGAGCGCGCACCAGCGCGGGTTGGAGTCGGTGGAGATGGCCAGGCCCCGCCGGCTCGGGGGCAGGCCCGGCGCGGCCAGGCGCAGCACGGCGGCGTCCTCCCCCGGCCCCACCACCGTGTTGAGGAAGAGCTGGTGGTCGTACTGGCGGTACACCCACGACGCGTCGGCGAGCAGGGACAGGACGTCGGCGGCGACACTCCCGGGAGTGGCGGTCCCGAGCAGGGCGGGGCCGGGGTCGTCGCGCCGACGCTGGTCGAGCCCGGTCGGCGCGGCGCGCTCGCGGTCGTAGAGCGGGGCGTCGTCGGAGAGGGAATCGGCGGGCACGTCGGCGAGGACCGCACCCGCGCCGTCGAGGATCCGGAGGCGGCCGCCGGCTCCGGGGGCCGGGGCGGTCACGGTGCCGATGACCGTGGCACGCACCTCCCAGCGCCGGCACACCTCCTCCACCGCGGCGCGGTCGGCGGGGGTGACGATGGCGAGCATGCGCTCCTGGCTCTCCGACGTCATCACCTCGAAGGGCTCCATGGCCGGCTCGCGGCGGGGAACGACGTCCACGTCCACGTCCATGCCCATGCCGCCGCGCGCCGCGGTCTCCGACGTGGCACACGTGAGCCCCGCCCCGCCGAGGTCCTGGATCCCCACCACCAGGCCGCGGTCGAGCAGCTCGAGGCAGGCCTCGATGAGCCGCTTCTCCTCGTAGGGGTCGCCCACCTGCACGCTGGGCCGCTTGGCGGCATCCGCGTCGGCGTCCCCGTCCCCGCCCCCGAAGGCCGCCGAGGCGAGCACGCTCACCCCGCCGATCCCGTCGCGCCCGGTGGTCGAGCCGAGCAGCACGGCCAGGTTGCCCTCGCCGGTGGCGGCCCCGAGGACCAGGCGCTCGATGGGCATGACCCCCAGGCACAGCACGTTCACGAGGGGGTTGCGGGCATAGCCCGGGGAGAAGGTGAGCTCGCCGCCCACGGTGGGCACGCCCACCGAGTTGCCGTAGCCCGAGATGCCCGCCACCACGCCCTCGGTCAGCCAGCGGTTCCTGGCGTCGTCGGCCGGACCGAAGAACAGCGGGTCCATGAGGGCGATGGGGCGGGCCCCCATGGTGAAGATGTCGCGCAGGATCCCGCCCACACCGGTGGCCGCCCCCTGATAGGGCTCGACCGCCGAGGGGTGATTGTGGCTCTCGATCCGCAGCGCCACCGCGATGCCGTCCCCGGCGTCGATCACCCCGGCGTTCTCGCCCGGCCCCACCAGCACCTGGGGCCCTTCGGTGGGCAGCCGTTTGAGGTGCAGACGCGACGACTTGTACGAGCAGTGCTCGCTCCACATCACCGCGTACATGGCCAGCTCGAGGTGGTTGGGCGGGCGCCCCAGGATCTCCTCGATGCGCGTCGCCTCGTCGTCGGTGAGGCCCAGGGCGCGGTGCAGCTCCATCGCCGTCACCGTACCCGGCGCCGTGCCCGGCTCGGTCCCGGCGCCCGACGACGCAGCCCCTTCGACCACAATGGCACCCGCCCACTTTTCCGAAATGGCACCGGCCCGAAAAGGTTGCATTCCCGGCGCCCCCAAACCCATAATCCGGACCATGCCGGACACCGGGACAGGCCCCAGACGTCAGCCCATGACGAAGGCGCACAAAGACGCTCTGGCCCGGGGCCGGGACGAGGGGCGTGCCGTGCGCCGCTACCTCGAGGCCATCGAGCGCAACCGCCCCCGGCGGGGCCGCAAGCGCTCCCCCGAGTCCGTGCGCAAGCGCCTGTCCGACGTGGACGAGCGCCTCGAGTCCGCCGACCCGCTAGCCCGCCTCCATCTGCTGCAGGAGCGGGCCGACCTCCAGGCCGAGCTGGCCCGGGCGTCGTCGAGCAACGACCTGGGGTCGTTGGAGAAGGCCTTCGTCAAGGTGGCCAAGGCCTACGGGCAACGCAAGGGCATCGAGTACAACGCCTGGCGCGCCGCGGGGGTCAGCGCGGCGGTGCTCCAGCGCGCCGACATCACCCGCACGAGCAGCGACGGCACCTCGCCCGGCCCGTCGAGGAGCGCCGGGGCCTCGAAGCACGCGGGGACCGCCAAGAAGAAGTGATCAGGCCGGCAGCCGGGCGTGCCGGGTGGCCGCGCTCACCAGGGACCCGAGCAGGCCCAGGCCGTCGGTGCCACCCGTCATGGCGTCGCTGGCCCGCTCGGGATGGGGCATGAGCCCCACCACGTTGCCCTCGTCGTTGCACACCCCGGCGATGTCGTCGACCGAGCCGTTGGGGTTGGCGGTGTAGCGCAGGACGACACGGTCCTCGGCGCGCAGGCGCTCCAGGGTGGCGGCGTCGCAGGTGAAGTTGCCCTCGAAGTGGTTGATGGGGAGCGCCAGCTCCGTTCCCGTGGCCGTCTCGCTCGTGAGCACGGTGCGCGACGTGCACACCCGCACCCCCACCGTGGTGCACAGGAAGCGCAGCCCCCGGTTCTTCTGGAGCGCGCCGGGCAGGAGCCCGGCCTCGGTCAGCACCTGGAAGCCGTTGCAGATCCCCACCACCGGCCCGCCGTCGGCCGCGTACTTCGACAGCGCCTCCATCACCGGCGAGAAGCGGGCCAGTGCTCCGGGACGCAGGTAGTCGCCGTGGGCGAACCCGCCGGGGAGGACGATGGCGTCGTACCCGGCCAGCGACCGCTCCCCGTGCCACACGAGCTCGGCCCCGACCCGCGCCTCGCCGAAGAGCCCGAGTGCCTTGACCACGTCGTGCTCGCAGTTGCTGCCCGGGAAGACGACGACACCGATCCTGGCCGGCATCAGCGTGCCCCGTTGCGCGTCGCCATCAGCGGACCGCCGACCCGGCCGCTGTCACGGGCGCGTCGCCGAGCACGGTGACGGTGGACACCTCGATGACGGGGTTGGCGAGCAACCGGTCGGCCACCTCGGTGGCGCGGCCACGCGCCGTGGGCTCGTCGGGCGCTTCCACCGACATGCGGATGGCCTTGCCCACACCCACGCCCTCGACGCCCTCGAAGCCCAGCGCGGGCAGCGCCCGTTCGATGGTGGCGCCTTGCGGATCGGCGATCCCGGGGCGCAGCCGCACCTCCACGAGCACCTCGTACTTCACGCGCGCCTCACCTCGTGGCACCGTACCAGTCGGCCAGACGGCGCCCGCTGATCTTCTCGTAGGCGGCGACGTAGCGCTCGCTCGTCTCCTTCACCACTTCGGGTGACAGCGGCGGGGGCGGGGGCAGCTTGTCCCAGCCGCTGTCCTCGAGCAGGTCCCGCACCGGTTGCTTGTCGAAGGCGGGCGGGTTGGTGCCCGGGCGCCACTGGTCGGCGGGCCAGAAGCGTGACGAGTCGGGGGTGAGCACCTCGTCGCACAGCGCCAGCTCGCCGTCGATGACCCCCAGCTCGAACTTGGTGTCGGCCACGATGATGCCGTTGCGCTCCGCGGCGGCGGCGCCGCGCCGGTAGGCCTCGACGCACAGGTCGCGCGCCTTCTCCGCCATCTCCTTGCCGACGAGCTCGGCGGCCTCGTCGAAGGAGATGTTGAGGTCGTGTCCCTCGACGGCCTTGGTCGACGGCGTGAACATGGGCTCGGGGAGCCGGGCGGCCTGCTCGAGCCCGGCCGGCAGTGGCGTGCCGTGCAGCGTCCCCGACTTCGAGTACTCCTTCCACCCCGACCCGGCCAGATAGCCGCGCACGATGCACTCGATGGGGAGCATCTCGGCCCGCCGCACGAGCAGGGCCCGCCCCGCCACCCCGGCCAGCCCGGCGTCTCCCCCCAGCTCGGCGGCCCCATCGGGGAGCTCGGCGGGATCGGCGGTGATCAGGTGGCTGGGGGCCAGGTCGGCGAGCTCGTGCAGGAAGTGGACGGTCATGGCCGTGAGCACCCGGCCCTTGTCGGGGATGGGCTCGGCCAGCACCACGTCGAACGCCGACAGCCGGTCCGACGCCACCATGAGCAGCCGGTCGTCGCCGGCGTCGTAGAGCTCGCGCACCTTGCCGCTGTGCACCAACGTCAGGCTCACCCTTCTACCTCCTCGATCGCCTCTCTGAACCGTGACACATGGTGCAGGGCCCGTTCCAGGCTGAAGGCCCGGTCCAGGGCCGCCGCGTCGAGGGTGACCTCGGGGTCGGCCTCGAGCATGGTGCGCAACGGCCGTCTCTCCTCCCAGGCCAGTCGGGTGTCGCGCTGCACGATCCGGTACGCGCCGTCGCGCGCCATCCCCGACTCCACCAGCGCCAGCAGCACCGGTTGGCTGAACACGAGCCCGAAGGACCCCTCCACCACGTTCCACCGCATGCGCTGCTCGTGGACCACGAGGTTCTGCACGAGCCCCGCACCCCGGCGCAGCACGTAGTAGGCGAGGAGGCACGCGTCGGGGAGGACGACCCGCTCCACCGAGCTGTGGGAGATGTCGCGCTCGTGCCACAGCGCCACGTCCTCGAGCCCCGCCCCCAGATAGCCGCGCAGCACGCGGGCCAGGCCGCTCAGGCGCTCGGAGAGGATCGGGTTGCGCTTGTGGGGCATGGCCGAGCTGCCCTTCTGCCCCGCGCCGAAGGCCTCTTCGACCTCGCCCACCTCGGTGCGGGCCAGGTGCCGGACCTCGGTGCCGATCATCTCGAGGGTGGCACCGGCCGACGCGCACGACCACAACAGCTCGGCGTGGCGGTCGCGGGCGATGACCTGGGTGGCGGGCACCGGCGTGAGCCCCAGCGCGCCGCAGACGTGGTCCTCCACGCGGGGGTCGATGTTGGAATACGTGCCCACCGCGCCCGACAGCTTGCCCACCGCCACCTTGTCCCGCGCCGCGCCCAGGCGGCTCCGGTCGCGGTCGGCCTGCAGGCACCACAGGGCCAGCTTGGCTCCGAAGGTGGTGGGCTCGGCGTGCATGCCGTGGGTCCGGCCCGCCATGGGCGTGTCCATGAACTCGAGGGCCCGGGCCTTGAGCACCGACACCAGCGCCGCCGAGGCGTCGAGCAGCAGGTCCGCGGCGCGCGTCAGGGTGGCGCACAGCGCGGTGTCGACCACGTCCGAGGACGTGAGCCCGTAGTGGACCCACGAGCCCTCGGGGGGGCCGACGGCGTCCTGGACCACGTCGACGAATGCGGCCACGTCGTGGTCGGTGACGCGCTCGCGGTCGTTCACCGCCGCGACGAGCTCGGGCGTCACCTTGGGGGCCCGGGCCCGCACCGCGGCGGCGACCTCCCGGGGGACCGCACCCACCTCGGCCCAGCCCTCGACGGCCAGGAGCTCGACCTCGAGCCACATCTCGAGGCGCGCCTCCTCGGTGAACAGCGCCGCCATCTCGGGCAGCGAGTAGCGGGGGATCATGCCGCCCCCTCGGAGCGCTCGGCCGCCGCGGCCGCGGCGGCGATGTCGGTGCGGAAGTGCATGCCCTCCCAGCCGATGCGCTCCACCGCGCCGTACGCACGCCGGCGCGCCTCGGCGATGGTGCGGCCCGTGGCGCTCACCCCGAGCACGCGGCCGCCGGCGGTGACGAAGCACCCCTCGGCGTCGAGGGCCGTCCCGGCGTGGAACACGGTCACGCCCTCGAGCGTGGCCGCTTCGTCGAGCCCGTCGATGCGGTCACCGGTGCGCGGCGCGGCCGGATAACCCTCCGACGCCAGCACCACGCACGCCGAGGCGTCGGGGGAGAAGCGCGGCTCGGTGCGCAACCGGCCCGCGGCCGCCTCGGCCAGGAGGCCGGTGAGGTCCTCGGTGAGGCGCGGCAGGACGACCTGGGTCTCGGGGTCGCCGAAGCGCACGTTGTACTCGAGCACGCGCGGGCCCTCGGCGGTGAGGATGAGCCCCGCGTACAGCACGCCGCGGTAGTCGATGCCGCGCCGGCGCAGCGCGCCCACCAGAGGCTCCACCGCCTGGTCGAGCACGCGGTCGACGAGCCGGTCCTCGACCAGCGGCACGGGAGAGTACGCGCCCATGCCCCCCGTGTTGGGCCCCTCGTCGCCTTCGCCGACGCGCTTGAAGTCCTGGGCGGGGGCCAGCGCCGCGATGCGAGTCCCATCACAGAGCACGAGCAGAGAACACTCGGGCCCCACCAGTCCTTCTTCGACCACCACGCGCCGACCGGCGTCGCCGAAGCTCTCCCCCGACAATTTGGCGGCGATGTCCGCCTCGGCCTCGGCGACGGAGTCGGTGACGAGCACGCCCTTGCCCGCGGCGAGCCCGTCGGTCTTGACCACCCAGGGCCCGGGCAGCTCGTGCAGGAAGGCCTGGGCCTCCTTGACCTCGTCGAAAGCCCCGTAGCGCGCCGTGGGCACCCCGGCCTCGGCCAGGACGGCCTTCATGAAGGCCTTTGACCCTTCGAGCCGGGCGCCGTCGGCGCCGGGGCCGAACACGAGGCGCCGCTCGGCGCGCAGCCGGTCGGCGAGCCCGTCCACCAGCGGCTGCTCGGGGCCGATCACGAACAGCTCGGCGTCCACGTCCTCGGGGGGGTCGTCGGTGAGGGTGATCCCCGAGCCGCCCAGCGCGAAGTGCGCCGACTCGGCGGCCGCGGCGGTGCGCGGCGCCATCCCCGGGTTGCCCGGGGCCACCACGACCTCGGCGGTGCGCGCCAGGGAGAGAGCCAGGGCGTGCTCACGGCCGCCCGAGCCGACCACGCACACCCTCACGACGCGGTCCTCACGGTGCGGCCCTCACGACCCGGCTCTCATGATGCAGGCGCGTTCACGCCGCGAACCGGACGAACTGCTCGCGCCCCGGGCCCACGCCCACCAGCTTGATGGGCACGCCGATCTGCTGGGCCAGGAAGGCCACGTAGTGGCGCGCCGCCGGGGGGAGGTCGTCGAGCTCGGTGGCACCCGACAGATCGGCGCGCCACCCGGGCAGCTCCTCGTAGACCGGCACCACCTGGTGCAGGACGGACTGGTGGTAGGGGGGATAGGCGAAGCGCTCGCCGCCCGCCTCGTAGGCCACGCACACCTTGACGGTGTCGAAGGTGTCGAGCACGTCCATCTTGGTGAGGGCGACCTCCGACAGGGAGTTGAGCCGCACGGCCTGGCGCGCCATGACGGTGTCGAACCACCCGCAGCGCCGGCGCCGCCCGGTGTTGGTGCCGAACTCGTGGCCGCGCTCGACGAGCACCTCACCCACCTCGTCGAGGCACTCGGTGGGGAACGGTCCCGCCCCCACGCGCGTCACGTAGGCCTTGGCGATGCCGATGACCTCGCCGATCATGCGCGGCCCCACCCCGGTGCCCGTGCACGCCCCGCCCGCCACGGGGTTCGAGGACGTCACGAAGGGATAGGTGCCGTGGTCGAGGTCGAGGAAGGTGGCCTGGGCGCCCTCGAGCAGCACGTTGGAACCGGCGTCGAGGGCGTCGTGCACCAGACCCACGGTGTCGCCCACCATGGGCCCGATGCGGGGCGCGTACTGGTCGAGGTACTCCTCGCAGATGGCCGAGGCGTCGAGGGGGAGGCGGTTGTAGACCTTGGCCAGCACCGCGTTCTTCTCCTTCAGCGCCACCTCGAGCTTCTGGCGGAAGATCTTGCCGTCGAGGAGGTCCTGCACCCGCAGCCCCACCCGGGCCGCCTTGTCGGCGTAGGCGGGACCGATGCCCCGGCGCGTCGTGCCCAGGGCGTTCTTGCCCAGGAAGCGCTCGGCGACCCGGTCGAGCTCGGTGTGGTACGGCATGATCAGGTGCGCGTTGCCGCTCACCACCATGCGGCTCGTGTCGATCCCCTTGGACTCGAGCGTGTCGAGCTCCGAGAGCAGCACCCCGGGGTCCACCACAACGCCGTTGCCGATGACGGGGGTGATGTGGGGGTAGAGCACGCCGCTCGGCACGAGCTGCAGGGCGAAGGACACGCCGTCGACGACCACGGTGTGCCCGGCGTTGTGGCCGCCCTGGTAGCGCACCACCATGTCCATGTCCCGGGCCAGGAGGTCGGTGAGCTTGCCCTTCCCCTCGTCGCCCCATTGCGTCCCGACGACCACGGTTGCGGGCACGACGCTCCTCCGCGAAAACGGCTCCGGATTACGCCACATTGTATCCGGACCTGGGACGACGCCCTGAAGTGGCGCCCGGGACGCCCCCGGGTACCACGTCAGGTAGGCAAGACGGCACTCAGTGCAGTGTGATGACTCAGTGCAGTGTGATGCCGGAGCCGTCGGGACCGGCGTCGACGGTCACGGTGTTGCCGTCGGCGTAGCGCCCCTCCAGGAGGGCCATGGCGAGAGGGTCCTCCACCGTGTGCTGGATCACCCGGCGCAGCGGGCGCGCCCCGAGGTCGGAGTCGTACCCGGCCCGGGCCAACCAGTCCTTGGCCTTGTCGGTCACCACCAGCGTCAGACGGCGCTGGGCCACCCGGGCCGCCAGGGTGGCGACCTGGATGTCCACGATGCGGCGGATGTCGGCCTCCGACAGGTGGCGGAAGCGCACCACCTCGTCGATGCGGTTGAAGAACTCGGGCTTGAAGAAGTCCTGGGGGTCGCCGGGCAGGTTGGAGGTCATGATGAGGACGGTGTTGGTGAAGTCCACGGTGCGGCCCTGGCCGTCGGTGAGACGCCCGTCCTCGAGCACCTGGAGCAGGACGTTGAACACGTCGGGGTGGGCCTTCTCGATCTCGTCGAGGAGCACCACCGCGTAGGGACGGCGCCGCACCGCCTCGGAGAGCTGGCCGCCCTCCTCGTAGCCGACGTAGCCCGGGGGCGCCCCCACCAGGCGGCTGACGGTGTGCTTCTCCTGGTACTCGCCCACGTCGATGCGGACCATGGCGCGGTCGTCGTCGAAGAGGAACTCGGCCAGCGCCCGGGCCAGCTCGGTCTTGCCCACGCCCGTGGGGCCCAGGAACAGGAACGACCCGATGGGCCGGTTGGGGTCCGACAGCCCGGCCCGGCTGCGGCGGATGGCGTTGGCGACGGCACGAACGGCGTCGTCCTGGCCCACCACGCGGGCATGGAGGGCCTCCTCCATGCGCACCAGCTTGGCCAGCTCGGCCTCCATGAGGCGGGTGACGGGGATCCCGGTCCAACGGCTCACCACCTCGGCCACGTCCTCGGCGTCGACCTCCTCCTTGAGCATCGCCCCCGAGCTCTGGAGCTCGGCCAGGGCCTTGGTGGCGTCCTCGATGCGGCGCTCGATGTCGGGGACCACGCCGTAGCGGATCTCCGAGGCGCGGGTGAGGTCGCCGTCGCGCGCGTGGCGCTCGGCCTCGCCCTTGCGCGTCTCGAGCTCCTCCTTGAGGGCGCGGATGGCCGAGATGGCGTCCTTCTCGGCCTGCCAGCGCGCCGTCATGGCGTCGGCCTGCTCCTTGAGGTTGGCGAGCTCCTCGTCGAGGCGCGCCAGGCGCTCCTTCGACGCGTCGTCCTTCTCCTTGGCCAGCGCCATGCGCTCGATCTCGAGCTGGCGCATGCGCCTGGTGACCACGTCGATCTCGGTGGGCATGGAGTCGATCTCGATGCGCAGCCGGCTGGCGGCCTCGTCGACGAGGTCGATGGCCTTGTCGGGGAGGAAGCGGCCCGTCACGTAGCGGTCCGACAGCACCGCCGCGGCCACCAGCGCGGCGTCCTGGATGCGCACGCCGTGGTGGACCTCGTAGCGCTCCTTCAGGCCCCGCAGGATGGCCACGGTGTCCTCCACCGAGGGCTGGCCGACGAAGACGGGCTGGAAGCGGCGTTCGAGGGCGGCGTCCTTCTCGATGTGCTTGCGGTACTCGTCGAGGGTGGTGGCCCCGATGAGGCGCAGCTCGCCGCGCGCCAGCATGGGCTTGATCATGTTGCCGGCGTCCATGGCGCCCTCGGCCCCGCCCGCGCCCACGATGGTGTGCAGCTCGTCGATGAAGGTGACGATCTCGCCCTCGGCGTCGGTGATCTCCTTGAGCACCGCCTTCAGGCGCTCCTCGAACTCGCCGCGGTACTTGGCGCCCGCCACCATGGCCGAGAGGTCGAGGGCCACCACGCGCTTGTCGCGCAGGCCCTCGGGCACGTCGCCCTCGACGATGCGGTTGGCCAGTCCTTCCACGATGGCGGTCTTGCCCACACCGGGCTCGCCGATGAGCACGGGGTTGTTCTTGGTGCGGCGGGAGAGCACCTGGATGATGCGGCGGATCTCCTCGTCACGGCCGATGACGGGGTCGAGCTTGCCCTGGCGGGCCGCCTCGGTGAGGTCGCGCCCGTAGCGCTCGAGCGCCTGGTACTGCGCCTCGGGGTCCTGGGAGGTGACGCGGTGGCTGCCGCGCACCTGGCGCAGCGCGTCGAGCAGCACGTCGCGCTTGACCCCGATGAGGTCGGACAGCGCCAGCAGCAGGTGCTCGACCGACAGGTACTCGTCGCCCATGTCGGCCCGGACGCCGTCGGCCGTCTCGAGCAGGTCCCGCGCCTGGCGCGACAAGGCGACGTCGGTGCCGCCGTAGGCCTTGGGGAGGGAGGAGAGCCGCTCCGCCACACGGTTGGTGAGTGCGGTGGGCTCCACCCCCGCCCTGGCCAGCAGGGGCAGGGCGAGGCCGTCGGCCTGGCCCAGCATGGCCGCCAGCAGGTGGTCGGGGGTGACCTCGGGGTTGTTCTGGGCCCGGGCGCGCTCGGTGGCCGACTGCAGCGCCTCCTGGGTCTTGAGCGTCCAGCGGTTGGGATCGAGAGCCATGGGATTACCTCCTGCCCGGGCGCGCGTCGGTGTTCCTGCCGGGGCGCCACACCAGAGCCTGGCGCAGGGGCACCAGGTCGCGACGGTAGTGCCGGTGGGTCTGCTCGAGCTGCTGGCGCGCCTCGTCGCGCACGCGTTCGAGCTCGGCGCGCAGCGTCTCCACCTCGGCCTCGAGCTCGAGCACGCGGCGCACGCCCTCGAGGTTGAGCCCCAGGCCCGTGAGCATCCCGATGCGGCGCAGGCGCTCGATGTCGCGCTGGGAGTAGCGGCGGCTGCCGCCCCCGGTACGCGACGGGTCCACGAGGCCCTTGCGCTCGTAGACGCGCAGGGTCTGGGGGTGCACGCCGGCCAGCTCGGCGGCCACCGAGATCACGTACACGGCGCGGCTGGTGCTCTCACTTGGCGGCGTCATCGGTGTTCACCTCCAGATGGGCACGCGGCTGCTCGTCGGACAGGCGGGCGAATTCCTCGACGGCGGCGCGCTGCTCGTCGGTCAGCTTCTTGGGCACGGTGACCTCGGCGGTGACGAGGAGGTCACCGCTCCCGGTCCGGCCGTGTCCGGGCACGCCCCGCCCCTTCACACGGAAGGTCTGGCCCGACGAGGTGCCGGGCGGGATGCGCAACGTGACGGGCTCGTCGAGGGTGGGCACCTTCACCGTCGACCCCAGGGCCGCCTCGGCGAAGGTCACCGGCACGGTGAGGGTGAGGTTGCGGCCCCGTCGGCCGAAGAGCGGATGGTTGCCCACGTGCACGGTGACGTAGAGGTCGCCCGCGGGCCCGTTGGCGCGGCCCGGCGCCCCCCGGCCCTTGACGCGGATGCGCTGGCCGTCGTCGACCCCGGCGGGGATGCGCACCTTCACCTCGCGGGTGCGGCGCACGATCCCCGAGCCGCGACAGGTCTTGCACGGCTTCTCGATGATGGTGCCGCGCCCCGAGCACTGCGGGCACACCCGGCTGAGGGAGAACAGGCCCTGGTTGTCGTCGAGCGCGCCCCGGCCGTGGCAGGTGGGGCACGTCACCGGGGACGAGCCAGGGGCCGCCCCGGATCCGTGGCAGGTCTCACAGCGCGCCTCGCCCGCCACGTTCACCGACGTCGTCACGCCGCGCACGGCGTCCTCGAACGACAGGTACAGCTCGGCCTCGACATCCGCACCCCGGCGCGGGCCGGCGTTGCGGGCCCGGCGGACGCCGCCGAAGTTCGCACCGAGGCCCCCCAGCAGGTCGCCGAAGTCGATGTCCTCGACCCGGAAGGTCGCACCCCCGGGTCCGCCCGCACCACCGGCGCCGCCGAAGCCGCCGCCGAAGTTGGAGAACCCCGACGCCCCCAGCCGTCGGACCTCGTCGTACTCCTTGCGCTTGGCGGTGTCGCCGAGCACGTCGTAGGCGGCGGAGATCTCCTTGAAGCGGTCCTCGGAGCCGGGGTTGGCGTCGGGATGGAACTGCTTGGCCAGCTTGCGGTAGGCGCGCGTGACCTCCTTGTCCGTGGCCGTCGAGGAGACGCCCAGGACCTGGTAGTAGTCCTTCTCCAACCACTCCCGCTGGGCGACCATTACCCCCGCACCCGCACCATGGCCGGCCGGATGACCCTTCCCTTCCAGCGGTAGCCGGCGCGCAGCACCTCGTCGACGATCGGGCCCGCCGGCGCGCCGTCGAGAGTGGTCCCGTTGGCAGGGGTGTGCTCCACCGCCTCGTGCGTGGTGGGGTCGAAGGGGGCGCCGGGGTCCTCGATCCGCTCGAGGCCCTCGCGCGCCAGGGTGTCGGCGAGCAGCGTCGACCCGGCCACGAGCGCCTTGCCCTCGGGCGACAGCTCGGGACCGTCGCCGAGATGGGCGCGAGCCAGGTCGAAGGCGTCGAGGACGGGCAGCACCTTGGACACGAGGTCCTCGGCGGCGCGCTCGAGGTGCTCGGTCTGCTGGCGCAGCATGCGCTTCTTGTAATTCTCGAAGTCGGCCTGGAGGCGCTGGAGCGCGCCGAGGTACTCGTCGCGCTCGCGCCGCACCGTGGCGAGCCCGTCGAGCTCGTCACCGACCACGGCGTTCGCCTCGTAGAAAACGGCGTCGGCGCCTGTGTCAGCGTCGGCGTCGACGATCTCGGCTTCCGCCACGTCGTCGTCCGTCGGGCCGGTGCCCTCCGGAGACCGCCCTCCCGGCTCCCGGGCGCCGCCGGAAGGTCCGGCGTGGGGGGTCATGCCCCGGGCTCGTCGACGATCTCGGCGTCGACCACCTCGTCGTCAGACGGAGCGGGCCCGTCGCCGCCCGGGGCCGAAGACGCCCCGCCCGACTGCGAAGCCTGCTCGTACAGGCGCTGGGTGAACCCCTGGCTGGCGTTGACGAGCGCCTCGGTGGCGTCCTTGATCTTCTCCACGTCGGACCCGTTCAGGGCGTCCTTGAGGGTCTTGAGCGCGCTCTCGACCTTGTCCTTCTCGTCGCCCTCGAACTTCTCGCCCTGCTCGCGCAGGAGCTTCTCGGTCTGGTAGACGAGGGTGTCGGCGTTGTTGCGGATCTCCGCCTCCTCGCGCCGGCGGCGGTCGTCCTCGGCATGCGCCTCGGCGTCGCGCACCATGCGGTCGATCTCCTCCCTGGGGAGCGAGGACTCACCGGTGATGGTCATCGACTGCTGCTTACCCGTGGCCGTGTCGCGTGCGGAGACGTGCACGATGCCGTTGGCGTCGATGTCGAAGGTCACCTCGATCTGCGGGATGCCGCGCGGCGCCGGGGGCAGGTCCACCAACTGGAACTTGCCCAGGGTCTTGTTGTACATCGCCATCTCGCGCTCACCCTGGAGCACGTGGATCTCGACCGAGGGCTGGTTGTCCTCGGCCGTGGTGAACACCTCGGAGCGCTTGGTGGGGATGGTGGTGTTGCGCTCGATGAGCCGGTGCATGACGCTGCCCTTGGTCTCGATGCCGAGCGACAACGGGGTCACGTCGAGCAACAGGACGTCTTTGACCTCGCCCTTGAGCACGCCGGCCTGGACCGCGGCGCCGATGGCCACCACCTCGTCGGGGTTCACGCCCTTGTGGGGCTCTTTGCCCGTCAGGCTCTGGACGAGGTCCTGGATGGCGGGCATCCGGGTCGAGCCACCCACCATGACGACGTGGTGGATGTCGGACTTCGACAGCCCCGCGTCGGTGATGGCCTGCTCGAAGGGTCCCTTGCAGGCGTCAACGAGATCAGCGGTGATCTCGTTGAACTTGGCCCTGGTGAGCTTGAGGTCGAGGTGCTTGGGGCCATCGGCGGTGGCGGTGATGAAGGGCAGGTTGATCTGGGTCTCCTGGACCGAGGACAGTTCGATCTTGGCCTTCTCCCCCGCTTCC
>JARLGQ010000394.1 GCA_031292675.1 Acidimicrobiales bacterium | reverse complement strand
CGGAGGTGGAAGACGCCCGTCGCCTGCTGTTCGAGGCGCGCACCTGCCGGGTCCCCCCCGGTCTCGACGACAAAGTCCTGACCGAGTGGAATGCCATGTTCGGGTCGACGCTCGCCGAGGTCGCCGCCGTCGTCACGGGTCGCCCGGATTGGGCCGCGGCGGCCGTGGGCATCGGCGAGTTCCTGCTGGCCGAGTTGCGCCACGCCGAGACGGGGCGATGGCTCCGCTCGTGGAAGGAAGGCCGGGCACGCCACCTCGCCTACGCCGGCGACTACGCCTGGGTCGTGGAGTTCTTCACGCGGTTGGCCGAGCTGACAGGTCGGGCCGTGTGGCTCGATCGCGCCCACGAAACCGCACGTGCCATGCTCCCGCTCTTCGGCGATGGGAAGGGACTGCTCTACACCACGGGCAACGACGCCGAGCGCCTCGTGGTCCGTCCCATGGACATCCTCGACGGTGCCATGCCCGCCGCCAACGGCGTCGCCGCCGCCGCTCTGCTGCGTCTCGGCGCCTTGCGGGGGGACGACGAGATGACCGAGGCCGCGGAGTCCTTGCTGGCGGTGTTGTCCCGCGTCGCCCTCGAGCACCCGCTGGCGTGTGCCAACACGGTGTCGGCTTGCGAGCTGGCGGGCGGGGGCATCACCGAAGTCGTGGTCACCGGGGAGCGGCCCGACCTCCTCGGCGCGGCGCGAGTCCGGTTCGAACCCACCATGGTCCTGGCCTGGGGTGAGCGTACGGCGTCACCGCTGTGGGCCGGCCGGGACGACGGGCTCGGGTACGTGTGCCGGCACTTCCTCTGCCAGGCGCCCGCCGCCACCCCGGCCGAGCTCGGGCTCCGGCTCGACGCAGAGCGTGACGCGGAGCGTGCCCCCGTCGTCACCCCGGGCCCGTGACGGCTCACACCGACCTCGGCGCCTCCGAGGACCGCCGCCGCGACGGGCGGGCCCGTCGTGAACGGCGCCGCAGGCGGGCGCGCTTGGCACCCCGGGCCCTCGGGACGCGGCGCTGCATGGTGCTGGCCTGCACCGACGAGGACACCACGGCCGTCGACCT
The DNA here is from genome assembly GCA_031292675.1 of Acidimicrobiales bacterium. GTDB lineage: Bacteria > Actinomycetota > Acidimicrobiia > Acidimicrobiales > UBA8190 > Chersky-840. The sequence continues at coordinate 5,808 of JARLGQ010000394.1, read as the reverse complement.
CGAAAGCGGTGCCGTGGTCCGGCTGCGCATCGGATGGAACCCCGAACGCGAGCCCGACCTCAACCCCTTCGACGTCGTCGACGTCGTGTGGGCCGACGACCCCGAGCAGGACGACCTGGCCCAGCCCGAGGCCGTCACCGTGACCGGGATCCCCTCGGCACTGGGCCGGCTGCGGGGCCGCCGGGCTCGGCGCGTCCTGCGCAGCGTCGTGATCCGCGCCGACCAACACCTGCTCGGCTTCCCCGGCTCGTCCGCCCCCTACTGGGAGTTCCGCGGCATGAGGCCCTCGGTGGCCGTGGTGGTGCCGAGCCGGGGGCCGGTGCTCTTCCGCCGCCGCGAGGACGACACGGTGTGGGCGCGTTTCAGCTGGCCCCGAAGCGACAACTGGCTCCCGGTGGAGGACCGTCGGGCCATCGCCGCGCTCGAGACGGCGCGCCGGGACCGCCTTTCGGGGAAGGATCTCGAAAGCGCGCTCGGCTTCCGACCTCAGTTCCTCGCCGTCGTGCTCAGCAGGCCACGCGACGGGCACTGCTACAAGATCGTGGCCTCGCTGCTGCCCCGACCCTGACCACGGTGCGTTCGCGCCGAGGCTGTGGCTCGGAGCCGCGGCCGGACACGGGCCTCGCCGGGCGCGAGGCCGCCCGGGTCAGCGGCGGCCGGTCTTGCCCGCGGCGAGACGGCCCGAGGCCAGGTCCTCGGCCATGGCCCATCCGAAGGCGACCAGGCGGTCGTCGCGTTTGAGGTTCAGGCCGGCGAAGAGTGCCGCCACCTCGTCGCTGGGGACCCGCACCTTGGGGCCGCCCAGGTCGAGCGCACCGGCGGTCGAGCCGTCGCCGGCGAGGACGAAGGAGCGGTCGTCGATCCGGCCTTCGGCCCCGAAGCGCTTGGCCAGACGCCGACCCCACGCACGCTCTTCACCCGAGGCCTTGTGGCCCGGACGCGGCACCACGTCGGCCAGCCCGGCGAAGGAGTGATACCCCTCGCACGACGCCAGGCGCGTGCCGACGAGAACGTGTTCGTCGGGATAGTCGAGCAGGGCCCGGCGATACTGGTCGCCGAGCAGCAGCCGCATCGCCTGCTCGGCCTTGACCGTCCGGTCGACGGTGGCCACGCCGACGAGCAGTGACGGCGTCCCTCCGATGCGCTCCAGCGTGGAGAACGAATAGCCGCGCAGCTTGCTCCCCTCACGCACCAGGCTGACCAGGACCCACTCCTCGCACTGCTTGGAGAGGAAGCCGATGTCGAATCCCGGCGCCCGGTCGACGCAGAGGTCGGCCATCTCGGCCAGCTCGGCATCGCTCAGTGCTGTGCAGTCCTTGGTCCCGACCTCAAACGGCATGGCCTGCTCCGTGCTCGTCCAGCTGCTCCGACGCCCCTGAGAGCAACTCGGGCGATGGCATGGCCAAGGTCCGCGTCGGCTCGGGGGTATCCACCAGGATACGGGACGCGGAGACCCCTGGCCCACTCGAGCCTCCGGCGGTGGCTGCGGGCGCCGTCGGCCAGGCCTCCGGTGGCACTCCTCAGGCCACGACGACACTCGGGCCGAGGAGCATCCGCAGCTCCCCGAGCAGGCCCCGGCGGCTGTCCACGTTGAACTCGCCGGGCAGCCGCAGGACCGTCTGGCCCACGTGGAGGAAGACGGGCTCGTCCCCGGGATGCTCCGAGAGCAGCTGCTTGAGGCGGTCGACCACCGCGTCGGTGAGGACCCCGAGCGGGAGCTCGACCCGCAGCTCACCCACCCCGTCAGCGGCCAGCTGGGGACGGTGCGCCTCCATGCAGACCAGCTTGACCTGGTCGTCTCTGGTGTCGACCCGGCCTCGCACCACGAACACGGCGTCATCGGCGAGCAACGCCCCGATCTCCTGCATGACCTTCGGGAACACGAACACCTCGATCGAGGCCCGCAGGTCCTCGAGCACGAAGGTGGCCATGAGCTCCCCCCGTTTGGTGTACCGGCGCACGAGACCGGTCACCACCCCGCCCACGGTCCTGACCTGGCCGTCCCGGCCCGACCCGTCGGAGGGACCGTCGTCGAGCTCCTTCAATTCCGCGATCGAGCAGTCGGTGAGCCGGGAGAGCGCCGCCTCGAAACCCCGCAGCGGGTGGTCGCTCACGTACAGCCCGAGCATCTCCTTCTCGAAGGCCAGACGCTGGGTCTTGGCGAACTCCGTGTCGGGGATGGGGACACGAGGGTCGCCGTATCCCACCGGTGTCTCCCCGGCGTCGGGCTCGCCGAAGCCCTCGAGCGTCGAGAAGAGGGTCGAGATCCCCGCCTGCTCCTCGCGACGGCGCTCGAGGGTCCGGTCGACGATCTCCTCGAACACGAGGCACAGCCCTTGCCGGGGGCACCCCAGCGAGTCGAAGGCGCCCGACTTGACGAGCGACTCCATGGTCCGCTTGTTGAGCACCACGGGGTCGACGCGCCGGCAGAAGTCGTAGAGGTCGGCAAACGGGCCGTCGGCCTCACGTTCGGCCACGATCCGGTCCACGAGGCTCTCCCCCACGTTGCGCACCGCCGCCAGGCCGAAGACGATGCGATGGGCACCGTCTGCCCCGACGAGGGGGGTGAACTCCGCCGCCGAGCGGTTGACGTCGGGGACGAGCACCTCGATGCCGAGCGTCCGGCACTCGCCGAGGTAGATGGCGGTCTTGTCCTTGTCGTCCTTGACCGACGTCAACAGGGCGGCGAAGTACTCGACCGGGTAGTGCGCCTTGAGCCACGCCGTCTGGTACGCCACCAACCCGTAGCCGTAGGAGTGTGACTTGTTGAAGGCGTAGTCGGCGAAGGGCTCGATGATGTCGAAGAGCTTGGTGCCGAGCATCTTCTCGTAGCCCTGGGTCACACAGCCGGCCACGAACTTCTCGCGCTCGGCCTGGATCAGGGCGCGGATCTTCTTGCCGCACGCCTTGCGCAGGTTGTCGGCTTCCTCGAGCGTGTAACCCGCGAAGCGCTGGGCGACCCGCATCACCGACTCCTGGTAGATCATGAGCCCGTAGGTGTCGCCCAGGATGGGCTCGAGATCGGGGTGGAGGTAGCTGACGGCCTGGCGGTTGTTCTTCCTGTCCGCGTAGTCGCGGTGCATGTTGGCCGCCATGGGGCCGGGGCGGTAGAGCGCCACCAACGCGGCCACGTCGTCGAATCCGGTCGGCGCCAGCGATCGCATGAGCGAGCGCATGGGGCCGCCCTCGAGCTGGAACACGCCGATGGAGTCGCCACGCTGCAACATGGCGAACGTCGCCGGGTCGTCGAGGGGGATGGAGTCGATGTCGGGACGTTGTCCCTCGGTCTTGGCCACCAGGTCCAGGGCGCGTTCGATGACCGAGAGGTTGCGCAAGCCGAGGAAGTCCATCTTGAGCAACCCGAGCTCCTCCACACCGTGCATCTCGTACTGGGTGACGATGGGTGCCTCGGCGGGATCCTGACCGCTCTCGGGCTTGCGCTGGATGGGGAGGTACTCGGTGAGCGGTTCCTTGGTGATGACGACGGCGGCGGCATGGATGCCGTCCTGGCGCCGGAGGCCCTCGAGGCCCTTGGCCACGTCGATCACACGCCTGGCCTCTTCGTCGGTGGCGTACATGTCCCGCAGCCCCTGCGCCGTGGCGTACCCGTCGTCGGACCCTTCGATCCGATCGAGACATGCCCGCAGCGGCGTGTCGCGACCCATGATGAGCGGAGGCATGGCCTTGGCGATCCGGTCACCGACGAGGTAGGGGTAGCCGAGCACGCGGGCTGCGTCGCGGACCGCGGCCCGCGCCTTGATCGTGGAGAACGTCACGATCTGCGCCACCCGGTCGGCGCCGTAGCGCTCGGTGGCGTAGCGGATCATCTCCCCCCGGTAGCGCTCGTCGAAGTCCATGTCGATGTCGGGCATCTGCTTGCGCCCGGGGTTCAGGAACCGTTCGAAGAGCAGGTCGTAGCGGATCGGGTCGAGGTCCACGATCCCGAGGCAGTACGCCACGCAGCATCCGGCGGCCGAGCCCCGCCCGGGCCCCACGCGGATCCCGCTCTCCCGGGCGTGGCGGATCAGGTCCCAGACCACGAGGAAGTAGGCGGAGAAACCCATGCTGGCGATGACACCGAGCTCGTAGTCGAGGCGCTCGCGCACCGCCGAGGGCAGCGACGGCCCGTACCGGGACTCGGCCCGGGTCAAGGTCAGGTGACGCAGATAGGCGTCCGCCCGTTGCTCGTAGGTGTCGCCCTCGAAGTCGGCCGGCACCGGGAATTCGGGCAGGGCGTTCACGCCGAACTCGATCTCGACGTTGGCGCGCTCGGCGATGAGGAGCGTGTTGTCGCACGCTTCGGGGAGCTCGGCGAACAGCGACCGCATCTCCGCGGCCGACTTCAGGTAGTGCTCCTCCCCCTCGAACTTGAACCGCTTGGGATCGTCGATCAGGGCGCCGGTCTGCACGCACAGCAAGGCGTCGTGGGCCACCGAGTCCTCGCGGTGGGTGTAGTGACTGTCGTTGGTGGCGAGCAGCGGGGCGCCGAGCTGGCGTGCGATGCGGACGAGAGCGGGGTTGGTCCTCTTCTGCTGGGGCAGGCCGTGGTCCTGGAGCTCCACGAAGAGGCCGTCGCGGCCGAACACGTCCTGGAGGCGGCCCGCCAGCTTGAGGGCGCGCTCCTCGTCGTCGGCCAGCAACGACTGGAGCACCACGCCGCCCAGGCACCCGGTCGTGGCGATGATCCCGTCGTGGTGGCGCTCGAGGAGCTCCCAGTCGACACGGGGCTTGTAGTAGTAGCCCTCGAGGTAGGCGGCCGAGGAAAGCTTGAGGAGGTTCCGGTACCCCGCGGTCGTCTCGGCCAGCAACGTCAGGTGGTAGTAGAGCTTCTCCCCCCCTTCGACGTCCCCGCCCGTGTCGTCGACCTTGCCCCGGCGCACGGGACGCTCGTGGCGGGACTCGCCCGCCATGTACGCCTCGGTGCCGATGACCGGGTTGATGCCCGCATTGCGGCACGCGGCGTAGAAGTCGAGCACCCCGTACATGTTCCCGTGGTCGGTGATGCCCAGGGCGGGTTGCCCGTCGGCCACGGCCGCGGCCACCAGGTCCTCGAGCCGCGACGCCCCGTCCAGCATCGAGTACTCGGTATGGGTGTGCAGATGGGTGAACGATCCCCTGGCGGCCATGAGCCCCCGTCCTCCTCGGCGGCGTCGCGTGTTCTGCTGTGGGCGCCCTGGACAGCACCACCCCACTGAGCCACGGGGCACGGTGCCGCGCCCCGTGGAGAAATCACAGCGTTGTCATTCGACGATAGCAGCCCCGTCGGACACTCACAGATAGGTGCCGGGGCGTGCGGGGGGCCCGTCCTGGCCTCCCGGACCCGGGGGCAGCCCCCGCTGCCGCATCTCCTCGAGCTGGGCCCGGGCCGCCATCTGTTGGGCGAGAAGCGTGGCCTGGATGCCGTGGAACAGGCCCTCGAGCCACCCCACCAGCTGGGCCTGGGCGATGCGCAGCTCCCCTTCACTGGGCACCGAGTCGTCGAAGGGCAGCGCCATGCGGTCGAGCTCCGCCGCCAGGTCAGGGCTGAGGGCCCCGGCCAGCTCCCGGACGGACTCCTCGTAGATCTCCCGCAGGCGGGTCCGGCTGGCCTCGTCGAGCGGGGCGGCCCGCACCTCGTCGAGGAGCTGCTTCACCATCGACCCGATCCGCATGACCTTGGCCGGCTGCTCGACCGACTCGGTGACGTCCTTCTCCGCCCCTTCGTCGCCGGCACGGGTGTTCGCCATACCGGGCGTGGCCCCGGGGATCACCAAGCCCGACGGGCGTTCGCCGGGCTGCAGGAGCACCGTCTCGCCGGAATCGGCGGCG
>JARLGQ010000393.1 GCA_031292675.1 Acidimicrobiales bacterium | reverse complement strand
GACGGTCTCTTGCTTCTGCCGCCGCGTCCCGCCATGCAGCCAGGTGATGGTCATCTGCCCAATGACTAGCCAGGAGGTCGGACACGACGCGTGTATGTTCAATCAGGATTGACTTCCAACAGCGGAACAGCAGACTCACAATGCCGGAGCGAAACCGCCTCCCCGGCCTGATGCTGTCCCCGGGCGGTCTGAAATGTGCCGTTCGCCACGGGCAGTCCGAGCTGACAGATGGGCAGTTCCAACTGCCATGGATTCAGAAAGAGGGAGGCAGGGACACGGGTAAGGCCATCGGCTTCGCGACTTCCGATTCGTCTGGGGCGTTTGCCATCGTGTCCCGCCAGTCCCTCTAGGCGCTCCTTGGTGCATGGAGGTGCACCGACCTCCTGAAGTACCCGATTGCCACGGTATGCCCAGGGACGGAGCACGTCGAGGGAAATCCGCGATGCCTGCCCGAAGGCAAAGTATTTTCGCTCTGTCGCCAGCAGTCGGAAGGTGACCGACAAGGGCATCCGACAACTCGGCCCAGACCCTGCCGAGGCCCGCACCATTCAATACTTCGGCCATGAGGTGGGTTCATATCGTGGGGCATCGCAGGCGCGCTTCATCGCCTTTTTCGCCCCAGAGTCAGGAGCTAAGGGCGAGACGCTATCCGCAGCTCTGCGTCACAGTCACGGTGTGACCGTCACCACCCGTTGGCGTGTAGTCGTGCGACACGTCTCCGGCGAAGCGGTTGGCCGTCCATTGCACATAGTCGTTGATCGTCACCGCTGACGGTTCGACGTCGTGACCGAGCCCTGCATAGAGCCAGCGTTCGAGGTCTTGGGGGGGACTCAGGGCGCACAACTCATTCGCTAAGGAGTTTGTGGTCACGGGCCAGACGAGGTCGTCTTGGTCCCCACTCACAATGACCAATGGAGCCGAGCTGGCTGCGGTGAAGTTCCCTGGGTCGTTCTGGTTGACGAGCGCCTGCCACTTCGCGGGGAGCGCGCTACCAGCGGGATGTGCGAAGACCGTGTTGTACGGGTCACCGAACCCAGCAAGGCACTCCCTTTTGAGAAGCGTCACCTCCCTCTTGCCAATGGCCGTCAACATTTCAAGAAGCGGAGCGCGGGCGTTGCCGTAAGCAGCGTTGAAACCGGCGACGAGGAGGAAGAGGTAGCCAGCGTTGGGTCCGCTTTCTACCACCAAAGGGATTAGTGTGTTGAGGTTCGATGGTGGCGCCAGCGCCATCACGCCCTTGAGATTGAGCGACGGCGCGTAGGAGCTGGCGATCTCGAGCACGAACATGGCGGTCTGGCCGCCTTCGGAGTGTCCCCACACCACGTAGTTGGGGCTGGCGTGGAACGTGGCGGACTGCTGGGCGGCTCGGACGATGTCGATCGTGTTGCGAGCGGCGCTCGCTCCTACCAAATATGGCAGGATTCCCTTCGTCGGCTTCAGCGATTTGTTTCCCTCACCCTGGTAGTCGGTCGCCGTGACCTCCCAACCCTGTGCGAGGAGGACGTTGATTTCGGGTACCGCGATCTCAGGGTTGCCCGATGGAGCACACGAGCCGTTGAGCCCGTTGGTCGCGTGCGCCCAGCTGACCACCGGCCAGCCACCCGCTGGTGGGGTTCCGGGGGGAACGAAGACCAGTCCGGTGACCGTGACAGGCTTGTTCTTCGGAAACGACTCAGACCAGTACTTCACGAGGTAAGCGGTGCCATTGACGCCTGGTGCACTCACGGGCACCGACTCGATCAGTGTGCCCGGTACCCCGGTCGACTTCTTGGAGCTGTGGCGTTGTGCTGCACCGCTGGTTCCGCTGACGAGCCCGAGAGCACCGATGACCACTGCGCTCGCCACCACGAGGAGGCCAATCCGACGGGCCTTCCCCGATCGTCGGTTTTTGTGAACGCGTGAACTCACTGGCATCCGATCATTCATGAGCCCCATCTCCCTGAGACAAGTCATTTCGACGAAGATCGAGGGTCGAGTCTTTTTTTGCAGCGTCCGCGAAGCGTGCATTCCGTTGAGCATCAGATGTCGATCGGCACGATTTGCCGACAATGCACGGTGCGGCGCTACCGCACGTCGTAACGGGTCACCCGCGCTGAGGGCGTTTCCACTCAGCAGAAGGCCGAGCGCGACCCGAGCGCCCCGGCCTAATGAGGGAGGTGGAAGGTGCTACGGACCTCGTCGTGGCACGGCTAAGGGGCGCCAGCGCCATTCGCGTCCCATGATCGGTTGCCGATGAAGCCAGCTGAAGGGCCTGGAACGCCGTGGGAGATTTCTTTCGGAGCCATCCTCGACATGCGCTTCACCTTCGACCACAGTGCTCGCCTCAATCGTGAGCACCATCTGAGGAAGGTTGTCGGTGTTGGGGTTGCCGTCGGCATCCCATGCCGTCGCCAGCAACAGGCCAGCAAGGAGGAACATGAGCGTCAACATGCTCACCCAGGACCCTGACTCTCGACGCCCCGAGACCCCGCTCATGTCCACCGCCCCCGCCAGGTTGGTGGAGCTATTTAATCAGGTTGGTCCGAAACTTTCCTCCTAAGTAGTAACCCAAAGAACCACACGCACATCGGGCTCTCGTCGTGGGCGTCCGGTCGCTTCCTGGGATTTTGCTGGGAGATGTCGGACAAAGGCCCAGAACGTAGGTCGCCACAATCATGAATCAGGGTGATCCCGACTGGTGTGGCGGCCCACAAGACCGGCCAGCCTGGGCTGACAGATGCGGCAATCCCGAGCGGTCAATCCGTGCCACTATCTACCGTTGGCCGATTTCCGGATGGATGGGATCCTACCAACGTCCGGACTGCCCGATACCCTTTTTGGGTGTGGGCGCCAGCACCAGGACCCGGTACACCAAGTCTGGCGACGTGGACATCGCCTACCAGGTGATTGGTGACGGGCCGATCGACCTTCTGTTGGGCGGCTTTGTCATCCCGATCGGTTGCATGGACGAGGAACCGTCCCTAGCCAACTTCCAACGACATCTGGCATCATTCGGTAGGTTGATCCGATTAGATGTCCGGGGTTTCGGGCTGTCGGAGCGAGGGTCACCGTCGGCACCACCGACCCATGAGCAGTGGGTGCAAGACGGGCTGGCTGTGTTAGATGCCGTCGGCTCCGAGCGAGCGGCGGTAATCGCCCCCGTGTCGGCTGCTGCAGATGGTCTGATGCTGGCGGTGACCCACCCGGAACGCGTAAGTCATCTGGTCGTCGTGAACGGCACAGCTCGCTTCGTGTGGGCACCTGACTATCCGGATGGCCTTCCCCTGAAACTGGTCGAGCCAGAACGTTTGGGAGTGACTGCCGACCCCAATGCAGTCGAACAGGGCGTCGACCTTCTGTCGGTGCTGGCCCCGAGCGTCGCCCACGACCACGCCTTCCGAGCCTGGTGGGATCGGGCTGGCAACCTGGGAGCTTCCCCGGCGATGGCACAGGCCATGATGGCCGTGACTTTCGCAACCGACGTTCGTTACCTTCTATCCCAGATCAGCGTGCCAACGTTGATCATTCAGAGAACGGAGAATCCCCTTTGGGGTGTGGGACATGGGCGCTATCTGGCGGAGAACATTTCCGGAGCAAAGCTCGTCGAGCTATCGGGGGCCGACCTGCTCTACTGGGTGGGAGACTCCGGAGTGATGCTCGACGAGATCGAGGAGTTCATCACCGGGGTCCGGGGCGGGTCTGGTGTGGATCGGGTCCTAGCCACAGTGCTGTTCACCGATATCGTGGGCTCGACGCAAAAGGCGGCGGCGATGGGCGACTCCCGCTGGCGCAACCTCCTCGATCGCCACGACCGCGCCGTGCGCCAGCAAGTGGCGCGGTTCCGGGGCATGGAGGTCGACACGGCCGGCGATGGGTTCTTCGTCCGCTTCGACAGCCCCGGTCGAGGGATCGAGTGCGCGCTCGCCATCCGTGAAGCGCTGGGCGTGCTGGGCATCGATGTCCGCGCCGGGCTCCACACCGGGGAAATCGAGCTCCGGGACGACGACGTCGCCGGCATGGCCGTCCATATCGGTGCCCGGGTATCGGCTCTAGCAGGCCCTGGCGAGGTACTGGTCTCGTCGACCGTCAAGGAAAGTGTCGTCGGATCGAGTGTCGATTTCGTAGAACGCGGCGAGCACGCGCTGAAAGGTGTGCCAGGAATGTGGCGTCTATTCTCCGTTCGTGCCTGACCCCACAGGCAACCCCGGCCTGACTTTGAGGACCCGGACCCGGCGGGCGTCGACGCCGGTGATGATGCCGACGCCCGCGGCCGGGGATTCCGCGCTGTCCGCCCACACGGTTGAGCAGATGTCCGCCACCACACTGGACGAAGTTTTTCCGCGGCGAGAGGTCCGACCCGCGTCCGTGAGACACGGAACCCGTTGCCACCAGGCTTGCCCGACATGACAGTGGTTCACTGCTGGGGTCGCCTATTGTTCCTCCCATCGTCCGGCACGGAAACTCGAGCGACGGATGGGCCGTCGAAACTCATGGGCTGACCAAACGCTTCGGGGACAACGTCGCCGTGAACGGCGTCGAGCTCCTTGTCCCCCGGGGATGCGCCTTCGGCTACCTGGGTCCGAACGGGGCGGGGAAGACCACGCTCATCCGGGTACTTCTGGGGCTGACCCACGCCGACGCCGGCACGATGTCCCTGCTCGGACACCCGGTTCCCCGGCATCGCGATCTGGCCCTGGCGCGAGTCGGTGCCATCGTCGACGAACCCCGGTTCCACAGCCATCTGACCGGGAGGCAGAACCTCCAGATCCTCGCCGCCGCCCGCGAGCGCGAAGCGCGCGATCGAATCGGGCCCGCCCTCGAGCGGGTCGGCATCCTCCATCGTGCCGAGGACAAGGTCTCGAAGTACTCGATGGGCATGCGCCAGCGCCTCGGCGTGGCGGCTTGTCTCATCGGAGATCCTCAGCTCCTCATCCTGGACGAGCCCATGAACGGGCTCGACCCCGCCGGGATGCAGGACATGCGCGAGATGATCCTCTCGCTGGTGGCCGAGGGCCGTACGGTCGTGTTGTCCTCACACCTCCTCGACGAGGTCGAGCGGACCTGCGACGCGGTGGCCATCGTGGACCGGGGCAGCGTCGTGCGCCAGGGACCGATCTCCGAGCTGCTGGCGGGCACCTCGCTCGTGCTCCAGGTCGAATGCTCCGATCCCGATCGAGCCCGCGCCCTCATCGCCGCCACCGCCATCGTCGCTGTCGACGGGACATTGGTCACCGCCGACGTGACCGGGCTGAGTGTCACTCTGCCGGCGGGGACGGGGCGCGATGTCATTGCCGAGATCAACCGTGTGCTCGTGGAGGGTGGGATCTCGGTCTACCGGCTCCAGGTGCTCCAGGCTTCGCTCGAATCGTGGTTCCTCCAGGTCACGAGCCGACTGGGGGAATCCGAATGACAGGACACCCTGACGCGCTGTCCTCGGCTCCTTCCCCGGCTCCGGCGTCGGCCGTGGTAGGCGCGTCGCATGACCGACGGGGATCGTGGATTCCGGCGGGTGCGATGATCACGACCAGGTTCATGGAGCTGCGCAAACGGCGCGGACTCATGATCGCCCTGACCTTGGTCACGATCGGGATCCCCACGGTCTTCCTGGTGATTCGACTGCTGCTCCATGCCTTTGCGCCGAAGACCTACGGGCCTGCCGGCGGCTATGCCATCTACACCGCGTTTGTCTCGGGCGTGCTCTACGTCTTCGGCTTCATCGTGGCCGCCACCCTGGGCGCCACGGCCGGATCCGCCGATCTCACCGAGGGGATGTTCCGGCACCTGGTGGTGACCGGACGCTCGCGCTTGGCGCTGTACCTGGCTCGGATCCCCGCGGGACTTGCCATCATCGTCCCTCTGGTAGCGATCGGTTTCACCGTCGTCTGCGGGGTATGCGTCTTCGCCGCCCCGACCCAACTCGACTACCAAGGCGTGCACGTACCCACAGGCCTGTCGCGCGCCGGCCTCGAGAGCTGGGCCGCCGACCATGCGGACGAGGTCATCTGCAACTTCGGGTTCAGGATCGGACCGTCTTCACCGATCGCCGCGGCGGCCAACAGCGTCCCGTGCGGCAACGGGCCCGGCGGCGGCCCCGTGAGCGTCAAGCAGGCTCCTCCGGGATCACAAGGCCAACCGCAAGCCTCCCAGGCCCAGATCAACGAGGCGGCCCGCCTGATCGCCCGGATGGACTATTCCGATTACGCCCGACAGTTCCTGTATCCGTCGGACTCGTTGATGATCAAGAGCGGGCTGTGGCTCGAACTCGAGGCTGTCGTCGGGTTCGTCGTCGCATTGGGGCTCGGATCGCTGATCGGGCAGCGGACGGTGGCAGTGATCATGATGATCGTCCTCGAGGTCATCCTGACACCCATCCTCTCCAGGGCGCGGATCCCCCACCTTTCGAACCTGCAGCGTGCCGTGGTCGGCCTGGCCACGGCCCACCTGGCGCCGGGCGGGCTGCCCGTGCTCGGCGGGGGCGGCGGAGGGCCCGCGGGTGGCTCGGGGAATCCCGGACTGTTGCCGGAGTCGACGACCGTGGCCGTATGCGTGATCCTCGCCTGGCTGATTGGCTGGACGATCCTGGGTGCGTGGCGGATGATGACCAGGGACGCGTGACAACGACGTCCAACGGCCGGCAAGTCCTCGGGTCTGGGTAGCACTCACCACATCCCGTACCCTTTGGGCGCGGTCAGCGATGTGACGTCGAGGGGCCGTAGACCTCCGACTTCAGCGCTCTCCTGCGGGCCACCGAGCGCATCGGACCAGGCGGTACCGCGGGGTGCGCCCAGGGGTAGGACCACTCCCTGTCGGATCGAACCGAGTTTCGTGGCGCAGCTGCAAGTCCGAAAACAAGCTTGGCAACACGTTCTTCGGCCAGTAATATGCTACACATGGTACCTGGCGGCACCACTAACCTGTTGACGCAGATGCGCCGGGGCGCCATCGAGTACTGCGTGCTGGCCCTCTTGAACAACGAGGATCGCTACGGATTCGACCTCACCAGGTCCCTGGCAGCGGCAGACGGACTGGTCACCAGCGAAGGCACCGTCTATCCGCTGCTCACCCGTCTTCGCCAGGAAGGTCTTGTCGAGACCTTCTGGCAAGAGTCTTCCCAGGGCCCGCCTCGTCGCTACTACCGCTTGACGAAGGACGGTCGCGTGGCGCTGAAGGCATTCGTTGTCCAGTGGCGTCGATTTCGCGACACGGTTGACTCATTGCTCGAATCGGGGGGTGCCCCATGACCAGCGAAGCCCTGAACGCGATCGTCGACGAGTACTTCCACAGACTTGACGTGGGCCTCTCTCGGCTGTCGCCCTCACGACGGGGAGAGTTGATCGACGAGATCGCCGAGCACGTGAGAGAAGCCCGTGCGGGGCTCACCGACGAGACCGAGGTGTCCCTGCGTGATCTCCTCGACCGCGTCGGAAGACCTGAGGACATCGCGGCAGCCGCCAGGGCCGATGACACACACGGTCACACCGACCGCCGTTACCTGTCGAGGCCGCTTGTCGTACGACTCGGGATGCTGGCAGTCGTCCTGGCGGTGATCGGTAGCGTCCTGGGCGTCGTGTTGGGGGGCGGAGGCGCCGCGCCCACCTCGGCAGTGGTGGCTCCCACTGCGGCGGTCGGGGGATTCCCGACCGGGATCGTCTTCGATCCATCGACCCACACCGCCTATGTGGCCGACGGCGAGGCGAATTCACTCTCGATGATCAATACGAGAACCTGCAATGCCGCACAGACAACCGGATGCCACGGCATCAAGTCCGCGCCGACTGCTGGACAGGACCCGATCGGGGTGGGCATCGACGATCAGACGCACACCCTCTATGCAGTGAACGGGGGTTCGGGGTCCGTGGCGATGATCGACACCAGGTCCTGCAATGCAGCCGATTCATCAGGATGTTCGAGGACCCGGGCAACGATCGCAGTGGGTGGAGGTCCGGAATTCCTGGCCGTCAATCAAAGAACGAACACCATCTATGTGGCGGATACCAATTCTGGCGCGGTCTCGGTCATCGACGGGAAGAGATGTAACGCCTCGGAGACCACCGCTTGCCCGAGTAATCCGGCCTCGGTGATGGCCGGAGCCGGGGCCTTCCCGATCGCAGTGGACGACTCCAACAACACGGTTTACGTGGGGACGAACGATGCCGTCGCCGTCATCGATGGACGAAACTGCGATGCCTCGGTCGTGAACGGCTGTAGCAGTTCGCCCGTCATGGTTCCGGTCGGTTCGAACCCTGCTGGCATCGCCGTGGACCCGACAACCGACACCGTGTTCGTGAGCAGCGAGAACGGAACGGTCTCGATCATCGACGGGAAGAGATGCAACGCCTCGGAAAGCAGCGGTTGCCCGAAGCATCCGACTTCTGTCACCGTCGGCTCGGACGCCCGGGGCGACGCCGTGGACGCGGCAGTACACACCCTCTACGTCACGAACGCCGGATCGAACACCGTCTCGCTCCTCGACACCTCGAAATGCAACGCATCGGCGACAGGCGGCTGCAGCTCGGTGCCAAGGGCGATCCCAGTGGGTCGCAGCCCGAGACGGGTGGTCGTCGATCCGACAACCCAGACAGCGTACGTGGTGAACGTCCTCGGCAACACCGTCTCGGTGATCGATGCGGCGACCTGCAACGCCGCTGCATCCCAGGGTTGTCCCACCGCCTCTGGCGCGCCGGTGGGCGCGGCAGAGGCGAGCCCGGGCGCGGTTGCGGATTCCAACTGTTCGCCGACAACGGCGGCGAGCGATTCAGGCGGCCCTGCGACGGAGATCACCCGCTCGTCGACAGAGGTGGCCAGAGGGACCGTCGCAGGGCACACCTGGAGCCTGTGGTCCAAGAAGGGCGAGACGGGGGCCAGGGCCCTAGAGGATGGCGGCCTTGTCCTCGACAACCGCTCCTACGGCTTGTGTCCGGGCTACCCCAATCCGGCCGAACTCGAAATGCTCGACGCCGGTTCGCGCGGCATCGTCTACGGCGTCGTCGGTTACCCCGGACGTGCGAAGCTCTACCTGAGCGTCGGCACGGTAGGCAGCTTCCAGACGGGCAAGGCGCTCCCCTCTCCCGAGGTCCGGGTCGTGAACGGAGTGTCTTTCTTCCTCGGGTCACTGCCGAAGTCGGCCTGCGACTACGGCGCTCTGGAACTCAACTCGACCTCACCGGGGGTCTCCGCTGAGCACAACCTTGGTTTCGGCAGCTGCGTCACGAACGAGATCGTCCCGATCACTGCCAGCCAGGGGATCTGGCAGCTGCCCCAGGGGCACTTCCCCACCGGGTTCGGTTCCGGAAGTGCCGGTTCCTCTTCTGCTCCAGCCGGAAGAGCCGGAAACGGCGGGCTGGCGAACACCAACGACGACTGCAGCCCACAAGCCACGAGCTCCCAATCGGGGATGCCCGTGGCCCAGCTCACCGCAGGATCGACCGAGGTCGCGTCGGGGACGATCGAGGGGACTCCCTGGAGCTTGTGGGCCGCGAACGGTCAGAGCGGGGTCGTCGCTGTCGAGCAAGGGGGATTCGTGGTCAACGGACGTTGGTACGGCATGTGCCCCGGCGCCCCGAACCCCGCGGAGTTCGAAATGATCGATGCGTCTCCGATGGGCATCGTGTACGGCTATGTTGCAAATCCCGGCAGCTATTCGATTGCATTGCGCTCCTCGGGCCAGGCCCTTCCCGTTGCCTCGACCACAGAGGTCAACGGGGGCACCTTCTTCGTAGACCTGCTCACAGGGTCGGCGTGCTCATATCCGAGCCTCGATCTCACTGCCACAACCTCATCGGTGAGCGACCAGCACCACTTCGATTTCGGTGCATGTGCCGCCGACCAGCTTGTGCAGACGACGGGTGGCTACGGAAGCTGGTGAGCGGGAAGATTCCTCCACACGGCTTGCCCAGGCCAAGAGGGTCTCTTGCTGTACGCGGGACAACCGCGAGCGCCTGGTGCGAGTCGGGACGCCCGGCGCATCGTCTGATCCGTCGACGCTTCACTGACGACTCAAGTCGGTGTGGGGCTTCTCCTCATCGAGAACCGGGTCCCGGACCCATCGAGACATCCCGTCAGGGGCCGTCTCGGGGCGCAGACCGGCTTCTCGGGCGAAATGGGCAGCAACCGACGGAGCCGCAATCATGTGGTCAGGGTCGACGTCGACATAGGTCACGTGGATCACTTCATCGCGCTCGTGCCACTCGACGCTAACGATCTCGCGCTCGGCCATCGGGCCTCCCGGGTCTCGCTAAACCGAGGAAGAGGCTAATCAACCGCACCTTCGCGGTGGCGGATTCCCGGGGGGCACTTGCAGCTCGGCTCACGAGCGGTCACTCCCAGCTCCGCCAACCATCTGTAGGAATGGTGAGCGGGGTGATCGTCGTCCGACGTCGATCGGTGGCCTCCTCGAGGTCGATCGGGCCTCGGTGGGACTCGACTAGCACCTCTGAAGGTCGAAGTGGCCCACGGAGACGCTCCTGGGGCCGAACGGCGTTTCGACCGTGATGGCGACCGGAATGGGGACCTGGTAGCTCAACGACAAGCGCTCTTGGCGTTGTACGTTCCTTGCGCCAACAGGGAGCGGGTAGTGACAGACGCGGGACGCGTTGGAGAGTCCGACGCTGAATTGCTGCCCCGGTCCTACCACAAGGCTCGCCGAATCCGGGCCGATCCTGGGCACGGTGCGCCCTTGATGCAAGCTGAGCTCGAGGGTCCGTCCGTCGAGCATTGTTCGTGTCGACAGGCGGTCGGCGAAGTGCACGCTCGTGACCGTCCACGAGCGCCACGATGTGTTCTGGACGCTTGCGAACTGCACGCCGTTGACGCCGGCTCCCCCCACCGTGTGGAACTGGGGGGCGAGGATGCCACCTTGGATGGTCGCCCCGAAGGCCACCACGGCAACGAGCACGGCGCCCGCTGCGAGGTGCCACGGTCGCCCACGGTGCGCCAAACGGCCGATCACTCGTCCTCCTACCACCATTGATCCTATGTATCAATACATTGACACATTCGTGAGGACAAGGCAAGATGTGGTCCATGTGGGCATACCGAGTGGTCGACGGACTGTGGGCAGTGTTCCCCGTCGTGCTCGCCCTGCTGGCGGTGCGACCTGTGTCCTCTCGTGAACTGCGCACGTTCAGCGCGCGCTACGGCGTCGAGCTCACTTCGGAGACCAAGCCCGCCATGAATCGGTACATCCGGCGCGGCCGGACCACGCGGCTGGCCGGCGCGGCCCTCGGCCTCAGCCTCCATTCGGTGCTGTATGCGGTCGGGCTGAGCATCCCGAACGATGATGCCTTCTACGGCTTTGTCGGGTACCTGCTCGGTGTCTTCGTCATCGCCTTACTCCCGGAATCGGAAGGGAACGAACCGCGCAGGGCGTCCCTTGTTCCCCGTCGACTGAGCGACTATCTCCCGCGGGCGGCTCTGATCTCGCTTCCAACCGCGGTGGGTGTAAGCGCCTTGGCCACTGTTGTCTACGAGATCGAGCCCCGACGGGTCCTGCCCGGTTTCACGGGAAGCAACGCCGGCCTGGTACTGGCGGCGATCGCGGCGGCAGGAACGCTCATGTCCATCCGGTTCGTCGTTGCCCGATCGCAACCGATCACGACCCGCGGCCTCGTCGCCGTGGACGATGCCATGCGGGCACAAGCGGTCCACACCCTTGCTGGAACCGGCATCGCCATCGCCCTTCTCGGCACCAGCTCGTGCCTATTCGAGATGGGTGGCTATGCCTCGCCCACCTGGCTGCACGTGACGGGAGGCGTCGCCGGTCTATGCGCGATCCTCGGAGCTCTGCTCGCCTGGATCTTTACCGGAGCGGAATGGCAGGTCCGCCGCACTGCGCTGAAGTGATAGTCACCATCGACCCTGATTCTCCTCTTCCGCCGTATGAGCAGCTCCGCATCGCCATCAGACGGCTCGTGGCCACAGGAGAGATTCCCGTTGGCAGTCGCCTGCCCACGGTCCGCCGGCTGGCGGCCGATCTCGGCGTCGCGCCCGGCACCGTCGGACGAGCATTTCGAGAGCTCGAAAGAGAGGGGATCATCGAATCCCGGGGCAGGCACGGCACTCACATCAAGAGCGCGCCCCGACCCCCCGAAGCTGCCGAGAGAAAGCGCCGCATCCGGGACGCTGCCCATGCCTACGTCGCCGTCGCGGCTGAGCTTGCATTGGACCCCGAGACCGCTATCGCCATGGTGCGCCAAGCCCTCGACCGCTGACGCTCCCGGGAGACGGTCTCAGGAACCGAGCGACTCGAAGAGATCGCCCAGGGTCTCCACCCGTGCCAAGACATCTCGGGGACCGAACGCAAGCAGCCCTGCGCCAGGGCCATCGGCTCCGCCATCACCATCGGCTCCCCTCCCGACCTCATCCCACGAGAGGGGGGTCGACACGGTGGGTCGCTCGAGCGCCCGCAGCGAATAGGGCGACACCGTCGTCTTGGCCATGTTGTTCTGACTCCAGTCGATGAGCACTTTGCCTGGCCGCAGCGCCTTTGCCATCCGGGACACGGCCAGGTCGGGAAGGGTTCGCTCGAGCTCCTCGGCCAGCTCACGGGCATAGTCGTTGACCCGATCCGCCGACCAGCGTCTTGCGGCGATTCGACCATAGAGCTGCACACCCTTGGAGCCGCTGGTCTTCGGAATCAACTCGATCCCGTCCTTGCTCACCCGGTCTCGCAGCGAAAGCGCGATCTGACAGCACTCGGTGATCGTCGCCGGGTGGCCGGGATCGAGGTCGAGGACGAGCAGATCGGGTGAACGCGGCTGACCCTTCTGACCGATGCGCCACATCGGCGTGTGAAACTCCACGGCTGCCAGATTGACCAGCCACATCAAGGTGGCCAGGTCCTCCACCACGACGAACTGCGTTGTCTCCCGGTCGTTCTCCGATCCGGACGGCTTCCCCCACCGATCGGTACCTTTGCGAGGGAGTGTGACGGTCCTGAGCCAGTCGGGTGCGTGTCGGGGAACGTTCTTGGCGATGAATCCCTGCTGCTCTACGCCCTCGGGGAATCGCTTCACCGTGACCGGACGGTCTCTCAGGTGTCGAAGCATGACCGGCGCGATCCGGGCGTAATAGTCGAGCAGGTCACCTTTGGTGAAGCCCGTGGGGTAGAGGGGTTTCTCCAGATTCGAAAGCTGGAGCTCACGGCCGCCCACATCGACCATCACGCGCTGGCTGTCAGGACTCACGGCGCACCTCGTCGGGAGACTTGTCGATGCGCAATCCTCGCCACGAGGGTTGGCGCAAACGACCCTCTTTGGTCCACTCGCTGAAGCTCACCTCTCCCACCACGGTCGGTACCACCCACGCAGCCACGCTCGCGTAGCGACGGGGAACTTCGGTGATGAACGGGCGGTGGTCGGATCGCAGAGGACCGAGCCTTGCAGCCAGATCGTCGAGCACCTCATCCGAGAAGCCCGTTCCCACCTGGCCGACGTACTGGAGACCGTCCCCGGAGGGGATCCCGAGCAGCAGTGATCCCAACCGGCCCTGTCGGTTCCCCTGGCCAGGGGTCCAGCCGCCCACCACCACCTCCTGGGTGAGCACGTTCTTGATCTTTCTCCAGCTGGGAGAGCGCCGGCCCGGGAGATACGGCGAGTCGAGCCGCTTGGCGACGATGCCTTCGAGGCCCTGGGCCATGCTGGCGTACAGCACATCGGAACCCGGGCCCGTGAATCGGGGGCTCAGCGCGCAACTCTGTGCCCCCTTTGTTGCCAGCTTCAGGCCTTCGAGGCGTTGGCGCCGCTCGACGTAGGGGAGCTCGAGCAACAACGTGCCATCGAGATACAGGACATCGAAAACCATGTACACGACCGGCTGCTCGGCCGCCAAGCGCTTCACCTTGTCGGCCCCCGATGCATGGATGCGCGGCTGTAGGAGTTGGAAGCGGGGACGCCCGAGCTGATCGAGTGCCACGATCTCACCATCGAGGACCACCTGGCGAGAGCCCAACTGCTCGCCGACGGCCCGGAGCTCAGGAAATGACGCGGTGAGGTCGTTGCCGTTCCTGGATGCGACGTGAATACGGCCACCGTCGACATACGACAGGGCGCGAACGCCGTCCCATTTGAATTCGTAGGCCCAGGACTCATCGTCGCTCGGCAACATGCCCAGAGTGGCAAGCATGGGCCGGAGGTCCCGGGGAAGCGGGGTGTATCCCTCCGGGGCATCGTCCATGCGGTGGATCATCCACGCGCGGCTCGCCGCCCCGTTGCCTTCCTTGCGGGAGTCCTTTGTGGCGAAGAGCACGTAGGTCCCTTGCATGCGCCGGCCGTGGAGAATGACCATGACCTCACGATCGGACCATTTCAACTCGTCATAGGTGCCACTGTCCCAAATGGACACCTTGCCACCCCCATACTCGCCCTCTGGGATCGTTCCCTCGAATGTGGCGTACTCCAGGGGATGATCTTCTGTGTGGACGGCCAGGTGGTTGGTCTTCTTGTCGAGAGGTAGCCCCTTGGGGATGGCCCAGCTCACGAGCACTCCGTCACGTTCGAGCCTGAAGTCCCAATGCAGCGCGCGGGCATGGTGCTCTTGGATGACGAACATCTTGGGCCGGGCGCTTTGACCACGGCTGCGGGGGCCCGTTCGAGATGGAACGGGCTCGGGTGTGACCGACGCGTCTCGTCGCTGACGGTAATCGTCGAGCTTGTCGCCCGTCTTCGCTCGGTTTCGGGCCGGGCGCGGTGGTGTCACGGGGTCACCGCAGCGGGGCACGCTCCACCAACTGCCGGCACAGGGGGCACCGGGTGGCGAGCAGGTATCTCACGGGACCCTTGTACCCACTCGCCGCGGCCTTCAAAATCGACGTGGGAAGAACCTGGCCCAGCCCCACTGGCCCCGCCCGGTTGGCCTCGTTTCGGCCCTCGGACCACGGCAGAGCGACCCATGTCGCTCAGCGACACCGGGCGGGCCCGGGGGATCGCGTCATCGATCTCGACCATGGACAGGACCACTGGCCGGCATCGGCGACCGCGTCGCAGAGCATGTCGGAGTGCCTCCGTTCTCAGGTGGAGCTCTGGAGGGTAAGGCGTCGCTATGGCACCGTCAGCGTATCGACAGTCCGAGAGGTCCCTGAACCGACCGCGCGGATCCGCCGCCAGGCGGCCCAGGCCCGCCCGACTCCGTACGACAAGGCGCCGAACACGCCGACGAAGAAGCCGATGGGCCAATTGGTCACAAAGGAGATGGCGATGGCCGACCACACGGTGGCCAGCGCGATCGCGACCGACAGGACGATGGCCAGGGGGGGCCGGTTCGTGAACGAGCGGGCCGCCGCCGGTGGGCCGATCATCAGGCTGAAGATGAGCAGGGCCCCGACGACGGGCACCGTCATGGCGGTGGACAGGGCGACGACGACCAGGAACGCCATCTCCATCCGGTGGCTGCTGACACCCTTGGCCTCGCCGATGTCGGGCACGACGGAGGAGAGGATGAGGGGACGGTAGAGGGCCAGGACCGCGGCGATGCACACGAGCCCGAGAACGGCGACGGGCAGGATCTCGTTCGAGGCGACGCCGAGGACCTCTCCGAAGAGCAGCGAGAAGATCTCCGGCTCGTATTCGGTGGTCTGGCTCAAGAACACCGCACCCAGAGCGAGCATCACCACCAGACCGAGGGCTGTCACCACGTCATGGCGCCCCCGCCGGCCGAGCGCGCCGATCCCGAGCGCGGCCAGCACTGCGAACACCCCCAAGCCGGCCAGCGTGTTGACGCCGATCAGGCTGGCGCCCGCCGCCCCCGCGAACGCACCGTTGGGAATGGCGTGCGCAGGGAAAGCCGAGCCGCGCAGGACCACGAAAAAGCCGACCACACCGGCGATCACGGCGACGATCGTGGCCACTGCCCAGGCATTGATCATGAAGTCGGCGAACATTTCCCTACCTCGTCGGCCCGGCGCTCTGCCCTGACCCGACGCGGCTCATCGAATCGAGATCGGGGGCGGTCGATGCCCGTGTCTCGTTCCGTCGCGTGATGGAGGTCCGAATGAACGGCAGCTCGGTGACCAGATAGCCGAGGAAGATGGCGACGACGATGAAGAAGCTCACCGGCCAATAGGCATGGCTCGAGCTCC
Organism: Acidimicrobiales bacterium; assembly: GCA_031292675.1. Classification (GTDB taxonomy): domain Bacteria; phylum Actinomycetota; class Acidimicrobiia; order Acidimicrobiales; family UBA8190; genus Chersky-840. The sequence continues at coordinate 4,474 of JARLGQ010000393.1, read as the reverse complement.
AGTAGTAGCTGTCGTAGGCAAGGAGGACACCGAGCAGGACGGCTCCGACCCCCGTCACGCAGGCCGTCACCATTGCCCAACCGATCCGCTTCGTCAGGCGCAAGGCGATGGCGGCCGGCCCGATCAGCAACGCGCTGGAGAGAATCGCTCCGATGGCCAAGGAGGACAGTCCCACGGCGAGGGCCAGGGCCAGCATGTAGAGCAGACCGACCACGCGCACGGGAACGCCCCGGGCGGCCGCCATGTCGGTGCTGACAGAGCTCAACAGTAAGGGACGGTGGACGAGGGCCATGATCCCCACGCACAACACGCTCAGGAGGGCGACGACCGGAATCGTCGAGCTCACGATGCTGAAGATCGACCCGAACAGGATCTGCTGGCTGGCACCGGTCGTAGACGACCGGGTCGTGCCGAGGTAGAGGAACAGGGCGGCGAGCCCGATCGACGCTCCCAGCACGATGCCGGTCGCCAGGTCCCTGCCTCGGGCCCGGCTCACGCCGATCATCTCCATGGCTCCTCCCCCGGCCACCCCACCGGCCACGAAGCTGAACAGCGGGCTGACGCCGGCGAGGAACGCGCCCGAGCCGCCGGCCGTCGCCACGTCCGCCAGCGAGTGGCCGGCGAACGATTGCCCCCGCATGACGGTGAACACCCCGACGACCCCCGAGACGATGGCGACGATGCTCCCGACGACGCACGCGATGTGCACGGGTCCACTGGAGAAGAAGCCGGGCTCGAACACCCAGTGCACCGGGTCAGACGGCCTTGAGGCTCGGATCCGGGGGCAGCCCGGACTCCTCCATGGGCCCGGCGACCACCAGGATGCGACCGTGGAGGGTGTGGACGTGGACCTCGTACCCGTACAGCGCGCTCAGGACCTCGTCGCGCACGACCTGATCGGTGGGCCCGCTGGCCGCCCGACCTCCCGCCAGGTAGACGATGCGGTCCATGACGGGCAGCAGAGGGTTCATCTCATGGGCGGACAGGAGCACGCCGATGTGCTGTTCCTCGGCGATCCGGTCGAGCAACGTCACCACCTCTTGGCCGCTCTTCAGGTCGAGGTTGGCGAGAGGCTCGTCAAGCAGGAGCAGTTGGGGGCGGCCGATCAGGGCGTGGGCGATCAGCACCCTTTGCTGCTCTCCCCCGGAAAGGGTGCCCACGCGGGCATCGCCGAAACCCTCGGCGTCGACGGCGTGCAGCATTTCGTCGACCGCTTCCCGGCGTTGTCTCGAGGGTGTGGGAATGCCGAAGCGGTTACCGTCGATGCCGAGCGCCACCAGGTCCCGGGCCCGCAGCGGCATGTCCGGGTCGAGCATGATCTTCTGCGGGACGTACCCCATCGATCTGTTCCGATGGCTCCGAGGCGCACCGAGCACAAGCACTCTCCCCGCGGTCGGGCGCTGAAGGCCGAGGATCACTCGCAACAAGGTGGTCTTGCCGGCTCCATTGGAGCCGATCAGGCCGGTGAATTCCCCGGCGCGCACGCCGAAGGTCACATCATCGAGGATCCGTCTGCCCGACAGCGACACGCTGACGCCTTCTACCTCCAGGAGCTCACTCGACGTCGCGTCCGGGCCGGTCGAGTCCATCAGAGGTGTTGGGTCGAAACGCCTTGCGTCACGGCCCTCTGGATGGCGTTCACCTCGGCCTCCATCCATGACTGGTAGTCGTAGCCGGGGGTGGGCATCGTCTCGTACACGCCGACCACCGGCACCCCGGCCTTCAGGGCACCGAGCCGGATCGACGTCGTCAGGGCGTCGACCACCTGCTGGTTGTAACAGAAGACCTTCACCAGGTGGTCGCTGAAGAACCCGTTCTCCAGAGTGACATCTTGAGGCGCCGGTTCCACGCCGTTCATGACGTCGGCCTGAAACGGGAACGGCGTCTTGTTGATCGCCCCCATCGCCTCGAGCAGATAATCGGCGACGGGCTCGGTCGTGGCCACGGGCGTTCCCCCGTGCTTGGTCTTGAACGTGGCAATGGCGTTGAACCACGGGCTCAGTGACGCGTCGAACCTCTTCAGGTTGGACTGGAAATAGGCGGCGTGCGCCGGTTGCAGGGCGGAAAGATCGGCGGCCATCGCCTTGGCTGTGGCAGGCATCGTCTTGGGGTCGTACCACAGGTGCGGATTCGGCGTGGTGTCGGGCAGGCCGAGGAGGTTCTGCACGACGATCACCCTGCGCGTCGAGCTCGGCGACGCCGACTCGATCTTGTTCATGAACGCGTCGTAACCGACCCCGTTCTGCACGATGAGCTGAGCGGCGCTTACCTCCGCAGCCACGCTCGGGCTCGACTCGAACGTGTGGGGGTCGGTGTTCGGGTTGTTCAGGATCGACGACACGCGTACGTCGCGACCACCGATCTGGCTCAGCACGTTTGCGTACTCGTTCTCGGCCCCGATGGCGTTGATGATCGTGGTCTTGGCCGCTGCGGGTCTGCTGCTTCCGCACCCGGCCGCGACGACGGCGACCACCGCCACCACGGCAAGGGGCCCTGTTGCCCGACGCTCGGCCCTCCGTCGCCTCGTCCCCGGTGATCCCGGAATGATGATCACGGAAACCGAATGTAGTATGGGAATGAGTCTCAATGCAAGGTGGACGCTCGACCCCGGAGCCTCAGGCCCGCCCTAGGGGTGCCGGGGCCCACGATGGAGGGGAAAATTGACCATGATCGAGCTTCGATCCGAAAGGGCCGCCGCCAGGCCCAGCAGGATTCCACGAGAGCCACGGCCGAAGAAGGGCGGGGAGACCGCGATGGCAGCCAACGGAAGAGCCGACGAGGTCCACGTCGAGGTCGAAGCCCGACTCCGACACCTCGACCAGCGCTACACCCGCGGTCGTCGTGCCATCATCGACCTGCTCGTCAGCGCCGGCCGGCCCGTGAGCATCAGCGACGTCGCCGAGGGCCTTCCTGACCTTCCCCTCAGCTCGGCCTACCGCCACCTGGCTGACCTGCAGATCGCCGGCCTCGTCCGGCGCGTCGCCGCCAACGACGAATTCGCGCGCTTCGAGCTCGCCGAGGACCTCACCGAGCATCACCACCATCTCCATTGCGTGTCCTGTGGAACGGTGATCGATTTCACACCGAGCGCCGCATTCGAACGCAACGTGACCCAGACCGTCGACAAACTCGCCGAGACCGAGGGCTTTCAACCCCACAGCCATCGCCTCGACGTTCTCGGACTCTGCGCCAATTGCCACTAGACGGATCGCAGGGGCCGTATCTGTTCACACCGGGGGTGACGCAACGACAAGGACCCGGTTCATATGACTGCCACGGCCAACTCGGACAGCCCCGGCTCCGTCAGGCTCGTTCTCCCGGCTGGCGCCGTATGTCGCCTCCCGGCGAGACTTCCTCTCCGTGATCGCTGGTCTGCACAAGCGCATCCGGACCTTGGAAAGCCGAAGGCGGACTTGCACGCTGGGGCTGTTGGCCCTGGTTGCGGCGGCATGTTCGTCGGGCCCGCCGGGCCCTCCGCCGGCATCGGCCGGCACGACCGAAGCGCGCGCCATCCCTGCGACGATCTCTCACGAACCGCTCGAGAACCAATACGGAAAGGCGGTGACTCTGGCCTCATTTCGTGGAAAGACGGTCATGGTCGTGCCTTTCCTCACTCTGTGCACCGACATCTGCCCGTTGACAACCGGGAACCTTTTGCAGGTCGAGCAGTCCCTGCGCGCTGCCCATGCTGCGGACAAGGTTCAGATCATCGAACTCAGTGTCGACCCGGGGCGCGACAACCCCGCCCGGCTGGCGGCGTATGCGCATCTGACAACGGCCGACTGGGAGCTCGTGACCGAGACACCGGCCGCGCTCAAATCCGTCGCCCAGTTCTTCGGGTTCGTCTACCAGAAGGTCCCGGAAGGCAACCCGCCTTCGATCGACTGGCTCACCGGCAAGCCCCTTACCTACGACATCGACCACTCCGACGGTTATGTCCTGATCGGTCCGACGGGTGTGCAGCGGTACTCGACCGGAGCGGCACCGAACTTCCGGGGGAAGCTCAACCCGAAGCTCCATACGTTCTTGGACGACCAGGGCCTTGACCACCTGGCCCACCCCCCGCAGACCGGATGGACACCTGCCACCGCTTTGACGTCCTTGAGTTGGCTCCTGGGACAAAGCGTCTCCGTGCACTCGGGATGACGACGGCGCTGAGACCGGTTGCCGTCGGGCGCTTAGCCTCGATCCACCGAATGACTTCGTAGGATGACCCATAGGGGCGTTCCTTGGTCCGGCGGGGAGCTCTGGGGCGCCGGACGAATGCGGACCAATGTAAGAGCGCGCGCCACCAGGGTCTGTTTCTGGTCGTCTCGGTTGTCAGCGCGTGGTGTCGTCTGCGGCCGCGCTGGTCCGCGGGTGTGGTGGTCAGGCCAGTAGGGGCAGGGCGCGGATGCGATCAAGGGCGATGGTGAAGGTCGTCGCCCATGGCCATCGGTCGGGAAGACGCAGGACGAGCCGGCCGCTGCGGTTC
>JARLGQ010000392.1 GCA_031292675.1 Acidimicrobiales bacterium | reverse complement strand
GCATCTCGGTGCGGACCTCGCCTTCGTCCACAAGCGCCGACCCCGGGGGACGCACAACCAGGTCGAGGCCCTCGACGTCGTCGGTGAGGTCCAGGGGCGCCACTGCGTCCTGATCGACGACATGATCGACACCGCCGGCACCATCTGCGCCGCCGCCGAGCTCCTCGCCGAACGGGGCGCGGCCGACATCTCGGCCATGGCGACCCACGGGGTCCTGTCCGACCCCGCCATCCAGCGCCTGGAGAAGTCCCCGCTCTCCCGGGTGGTGGTGACCAACACCCTTCCCATCTCCGAGGAGCGCCGCATCGAGAAGCTGCAGGTCCTCTCGGTGGCCAAGCTCATCGCCGATGCCATCGACGCCGTCTTCGAGGACACGTCGGTGTCGGAGATCTTCGGGGGCGACAACCTCACCTGAGAGGACCGGGCCCCGCGGCGGCCCTGGAGCGCGGGCGGCCCCGGCGGCCCCGAAGGCGCCGGCTTCCGTCCCCGGTCCCCGGGCTTCTATGCTGGGTCGCCCGTTCGCCGCACCCGAGGAGCGCTTCACCCATGGCCGAAATCACCCTGGTCGCCGAGGCCGGTCGCCCGTCGGGCTCCAGCGCGGCGCGCCGGCTTCGCCACGACGGTCGCATCCCCGCCGTCGTGTACGGCCCCGGGGTGGCTGCCATACCGGTGTCGGTGGCGGCCAGAGACCTCCGGGCCGCGCTCAGCACCGACGCCGGGCTCAACGCGGTGCTGTCGCTCCAGGTCGACGGCAAGAAGTTCCTCACCATGGCCCGCGAGCTGCAGCGCCACCCCGTGAGGGGCAGCGTGACTCATGTCGACTTCCAGGTTGTCGACCCCAACCGCGAGGTCACCGCCGAGGTGACGATCACCCTCACCGGTGAGGCGCTCGAGCTACACCGGGCCGATGGGGTGCTCGAGCAGCAGATGTTCTCGCTCACCATCAAGTCCCGCCCCGCCGACATCCCCCCCAACCTCGAGGTGGACATCAGCGATCTCGTGATCGGCTCCGCGGTGCGGGTGTCGGACATCGTCCTGCCTCCCGACGTGGTCACCGAGGTCGACCCCGATTCGATCGTGGCCGCCGGCCAGCCCCCGCGCGTGCAGGTCCTCGAGGAAGGCGCGCTCGAGGGCGAGGCACCCCCCGAGGGCGAGGCCGCCGAAGGCGCGGCGCCCTCCACCGGGGAGGGGCCGGCCGAGGGTGGCGGCGAGTCGGGCGGGGAGAGCTAACCCCTGCGTCGCCTGCTGCCGGCGTCGGGCCGGGGGGCCAGGGGGACGGCGGCCGACCTGCTGGTGGTGGGCCTCGGCAACCCGGGAGCCGAATTCGAGCGCACCCGCCACAACCTGGGCGCCGAGGTCGTCGAGCTCCTGGCGTCGCGCCGGGGAGTGCGGCTGCGGCCCGAGAAGGGCACGCGAGCCCTGGCCGCGTCGTCACGCCTCGACCAGGAGCTGGTGGTGCTGGCCGTGCCCCAGACGTACATGAACGAGTCCGGCCTGGCCGTGTCGGCCCTGATGCGCCGCTTCCGCGTCCCGGGGACGGACCGGCTCGTGGTGGTCCACGACGAGCTCGACCTGCCCACGGGACGGGTGAAGGTCAAGGTCGGGGGAGGCACCGCCGGCAACAACGGGCTCAAGTCCATCCACTCCCATCTGCACGACCCGGGGTATGTGCGCGTCCGCATCGGCATCGACAAGCCCCCCGGACGCGAGTCCGGCGCCGACTACGTGCTGCACCGCCCGACCCGGGCCCAGCGCGACGCCCTGGACGTGGCCGTGGAGGTGGCCGCCGACGCCGTCGAGGTGATCGCCCGCGAGGGTGTCGACGCCGCCATGCTGCGGTTCAACGGCGACGCGACGCCGTAACCGGGACTACGGCTCCCCGGGAACGCGCCCGCCGTGGGTGTCGTCGGTGACGACCGTTAACCTGCGAGGGTGAGCCTCCGCTCGCTTCCCTCCCTGCTCCGTCACGAGCCCGCCATGGTCGACGCCATGGCGTCGCGCAGCGGCGCGCTGGCCGTGCCCGACGCCGCGGTCGCCTTCGTGGTGGCGGGGATGTGCCGTCTGGGCGAGCGGCGGCCCCTGCTGGTGGTCACCCCCACCGTCGTCGACGCCGAACGGCTGAGCCACGACGTCGGTGCCTTCCTCGGGGAGGACGCCGTGGCGTTGTTCCCGGCGTGGGACACGCTTCCCTTCGAACGCGTCAGTCCCGAGTTGTCGACCATGGGTCGGCGCCTGCGCCTGCTGTGGCGCGTCCAGGACACCGGTCGCGCCCCGGCGGTGATCGTGGCCCCGGTACGCGCCCTGCTGCAGCGCCTGGGGCCGTTCGAGGAGGCCGCCGTTCCCGTGCGTGTGGCCCGCGGCGATCGTCTCGACCAGCACGAGCTCGTCGCCAAGCTCGTCGCCCTGGGATATCGGCGCGAGTACCAGGTGGAGCACCGCGGCGAGCTCGCCGTGCGGGGCGGCATCGTCGACGTGTACCCGTCGACCGCCGAGCTCCCGGTGCGGATCGACCTGTGGGGCGACGAGGTCGACCGTCTCACCGAGTTCGACCCCGGGGACCAGCGCTCAGTGTCGGACCTCGCCGAGATCGAGCTCTTCGGGTGCCGTGAGGTGCTGCCGACCGGGGACGTGCGTGCCCGCGCCGCCGCGCTCGTGGGCTCCGAGCCGTGGGGGCGGGCGCAGTGGGAGCGGCTCGCCGAGGGCCAGATCTTCGACGGCATGGAGTCGTGGCTCCCGTGGCTCGTAGACACCGAGCGCGTCCTCCCCGACCTGGTCGGCGCAGGCGGGCGTATCGTGCTCGTCGATCCCCGCCGCATCCGTGACCGCGCCGCCGAGCTCAACGACGAGGAGGCGGCCCTGGCGGGTGCCCTCGCCGTCACGTGGGGCGTCGTACAGAGTGCCGACGTCGGCGGCGCGCCAGATGGCAGTGCCGACGCCGATCCTTCCCAGCGGTTCCCCCGCCTGAACGTCCCCTACGAGCGTCTCCTCCAAGGCTCGGCCGCCCCCGTGTTGTCGATGGTGCCGGTGGCCGACTCGCCCGCCACCCCTGCCGTGGTGGCGCGCGCCGTGGAGCCGGTGCACGGGGACCGTGCCCTGCTCGCGGCGCGCCTGTCCGAGCTGGTGGCGGGGGGCTACTCCGTCACGGTGTGCGCCGAGGGCGCGGGCTCGGCCTCGCGGCTGGCGGCGGTGCTGGCCGAGGAGGGCATGGTCGTCCCCG
>JARLGQ010000391.1 GCA_031292675.1 Acidimicrobiales bacterium | reverse complement strand
GAGGTTCGGTCCCGGGCCGACCTCCACCCTCGTGCCCCGGAAGCCGGCACCGAGGCCCACGGCGGCGGCCGCCACGACTTCGGCCTCGGCGGCGGATCCGGGCCGCAGCCCGTGGTCCACGTGGACGGCGGTCACGTCGCATCCCGCCGCCACCGCCAGCGCCAACAGCGCCAGGGAATCGGGACCCCCGGACACCGCGCACGTGAGGGGGGTGCCGGGGGCAGGGAACGTGCAACGGTCGAGCAGTGCCCGGGCGCTCACGTCGAGACCCGTGCCGGGCGCGGCGCCCCCGGACCGCGCCATCAGCCCGTGGCGAGGCGGGCGGGCCCGATGCGCGCCACCCACGTCTCGGGATGGCGGATCTCCTCCATGGTGGGAAGCATCTCGGGCCCCTCCCACACCCGGGCCAGGAGCTCGGGGCCGCCGGTGGCCTCCACGGCGCGGATGAAGCGCTCCCCCGCCTCGTACTGGCGCATCTTGGCCTCGATCCCGACGAGCTGCTGGAGCAGGCGCGAGGGGAGGCTGGCCCGGCGGCGCCGCTCGCGCAGCACACGGGAGAACAGCGCCGCGTCGGGGACGGCGTCGGCGCCGGCACGGTCCATGGTGATGTCCCCGTGCCCTTCGAGCAGGCTCATCATGGCCTGGATGCGGCCGATCACCTCGAGCTGCTCGGGGGGTGCGACCAGGCCGAGCATCCCCGCCTCCTCGAGAGGGTTCTTCCCGGAACGCACCGCCGCGGCGGCTCGGCGCAATGCCTCGACGAACCGGCTCGGGTCGGGGGTCATGCCCGACATGGCCTGGTCGACGAGGGAAAGGAAATGGGGCCGCAACCACGGGACCCCCGTGAACTGGCACCGGTGGGTGACCTCGTGCAAGGCGATCCACAGCCGGAATTGCTTGGCGGGGAAGCCGTGGCGCCGTTCGAGCGCCACGATGTTGGGGCCCACGTAGGACACGACGCCCCCGGTGTCCTCCCCCTCGGCCAGCAGCAGGTCGTACTGCCCGAGCACTCGGGTGGCCATCCAACCCAGGACCAGCCCGAGCTGGGCCCCGGTGGCCCGGCGCGCCGCCCCTGCCAGCGGGCCCTGCAGTCCCCCGGTGTCGAGCTTGTCGAGCACCGGCTCGAGCAGGCGGCGGAACGAGGACACGTTGGCCCGGACCCAGCCGGCCCGGTCGACGACCAGGGCGCCGGCGCTGCCGGTGGCGGGGCGGAGCCCGGTGGCCTCGATCACCAGGCCCTCGGCGCGCGTGGTGGCCTCGGAGAAGTCGGCCTCGAGCTGGGCCAAGGTGGTCGCGTCGAGTGTGCCGCTCCCGGGGGGGCCCAGCAACGAGCCTCGAGAGCCGACCCACGTGGCGACGCGTTGGGCCACGTCCCACGACACCGGGCTGGTCACGGTCCCAGTGTAGGGACCGCGGGCCCACCTCCGCCTTCAGGCGATCTTCTTGCCCCGCAACCTGGGCGTGCTCGGGGTCAGGTGCAAGCAGCAGAACTCGTCGTCGTTGTAGATCGACAGCTTCGTGTCACAGCCCGGCTCGGCGCAGACACGGCCCGACGCGAAGGTGCGCGATGGCCGCCCGTACCCGGTGAACGCCGTGGCTCCGATGGACTGTTCGCCCAACTCGGTGCGTTCTTCCATTCCCCTCAACCTCCCGCCGGTCGTGTTTTGGCTTCCTATCGACGCCCGGAACAGGCGTCGTTAGGGCAGGGGGAGGCGTTGTTCGACCGTTGTGAAAGCTCCCCCTCGGCAGCAGGGGTGCGAGGAATCCCGTGCCCGGGAGGCTCCCGGGCTTCCCCAGGAGCCGGAAACCGACGCCGGGGCGCTCGATCAGCTCGAGCGGCCCGAAGCCTCCCGGCGTTCCTCCTCGCTGATGGCATCGTGGACGCGCCGGCGCAGGGATTCCGGGACGTGGTCCTTGCAGCGGTTGGCGATCACCTGCCTGAGCTCGAACTCGAAGTCGAAGGCCCCCAGGCACGGCGCGCACTCGTCGAGATGTTCCTTGATCTCGTGACGACGCTCGTCGGTGAGCTCACCGTCGAGATAGGTGTAGAGCCGCTCGATGGTCTCGTTGCAATCGACCTCGGACTCTTCGGACCCCATCTCGAGTTCTCCCATCAACCCCGAGGTTAGTGGCCGGCCTCGGTCGACCCGACCAGGCCGCGCGCCACGGCGAAATCAAGCAACGCCTTCTGGAGCGCTTTTCTTCCCCGGTGGATCCGGCTCATCACCGTGCCGATGGGCACCTCGGTGATGTCGGCGATCTCCTTGTAGGAGAAGCCCTCCACGTCCGCCAGGAGGACGGCGATCCGGAACGCCTCGGGGAGCGACTCGATCGCCTTCTTGACCTCGTCGTCGGTGAAGTGCTCGAACACCTCGTCCTCGGCCGAGCGCCCTACACCGGCCGATTGGAGGTCCCCGATGCGGTGGTACAGGTAGAGGTCCTCGACGTCCTCGACGTCTGCCTTCTCGGGTCGTCGCTTGGCGGCGCGGTAGCTGTTGATGAACGTGTTGGTGAGGATCTTGTAGAGCCACGCCCTGAGGTTGGTCCCGTCCTCGTAACGGTCGAAGGCGCGGTATGCCTTGAGGAACGTCTCCTGCACGAGGTCCTCGGCGTCGGCGGGGTTCCGGGTCATGCGCAAGGCGGCGGTGTACAACGCCTGCATGTGCGGCATGGCGAGCTCTGTGAAGCGACCCCGGTCGGCCATGAGATGCACCATAGCCAGTGGGTGTGGCGGCGTCGGCGCGCCGTCGGGGTGACCCGCCCGGCGGCGGAAGCACCCGTTCCCGGCGTCAGGCGCCAGGAGTCAGGCGTCAGGCGTCGGGCAGCACCGCATGCGCCCAGCGCCTGACGGTGCGGACGCCGGTCGGGTGCACCCGGAAGGTGATCGACACCGCCGGCGCCAGGTCGCCCGACCCGGTCACGAACCAGCACGGCAACCCCGAGTCCATGGAATCGCGAAGCTCCAGCCACGTTTCCCGGCTGATCGACCCGTCCTCCTCCGAGAGCACCACCACGCCGTCGAGGCCGTCGCGGATGAAGGGCCAGCGGAGGTGCCAGTCGGCGCGTGACATGAAGCCACAGGAATCGGCGTCCATCACGACCGCTCGAGGCCACTCATCGGCCACCCGCCGCAACGCCCGGTGGTACGGCCCGGTGCCGTAGGTGTTCTTCGCCGCCGCCAGGTACACCACCGCCGGAGCAGTCTCCTGCGCCTGGGCTCGGCCCGGCCCCGGCTCGGAGCCGGCGTCTTCCCGGGCGCCAAACGGAACCGTGACGCTCATGGCGGACCCCCCATCCGGCTTTCCGTCCGCGCGCCACCGGTCCGCAAGGGATCCGGCGACGTGCCCCCTTGTGTCCATGGTGCCGCCCGATCCTCACCGGGCGTCCAAGCGATGCTCAACTCGCGGACAACGGAGCGGGTCGGCCCGGCTCCCGTGCGCAGGGGCGGGAGCTGTGCCTCGGGAGAACGGGCTCGGAGCCTGGGAGGGGACTCGAACCCCTGACCTGCGCATTACGAATGCGCTGCTCTACCAGCTGAGCTACCCAGGCGACGCGACCGATCAAACTACCCGACCGACATCGAGCCTCCGCGGCCCGACGCGCGCGGCGGCCGCGGTCAGCCGGTGACGGCGGAGAGGCGGACGAGCATCGCCTCGAGCAGCAGCGACTCGTTCGGATTGCGGACCAGCTCCGCCGAGGATCGCTCGACGACGGCGATGGCGCCGGCGAGCTCGCGTACCCGTTCCTCGGTCCTCCCCGACCAGGCCGCGGGCATGGAGTCGGGCGCCGCCAACGACAGGAGGCGGTCGCGGTAGGCGGCGGCCAGCACCGCGAACCCGGCGCGCAGTTCGTCGGTGCGCCAACGACGCTCCTCTCGGTGTTGGCGATCCTCGATCTCCTTGCGCCGGGGGACGGCGCGCTCCCCCCGCTGTTCGGCCTCGGAACCGAGCCCCTCCATCTCGTTGCGATGACGGGCGCGCACCGGCTCCAGGGCCTCCTCGGCCGAGGAGAGGAGCTCGGCCGCCAACGCCGCCGCCGCCGCCCCGGTGCCGTCGAGTCGCGAGGGAACCGAGCGCCACAACTCGCGTCGTTGGGCGAAGCCTCCGTCTTCGGCGAGCAGCCGGGCGCGGTCGATGCTGCCCCCCGCCGCCTCGGCCAGCTCGGCGGCGAGGTCGGGGGCCATGCCCGTTCCCACCAGCCAGTCGCGCAGCTCCCCTGGCGGGACCGGGTGCAGTTCGATGCGCACGCAGCGACTGGCCACCGTGGCCATCTCGGCCGGGACGGCGTCGGCGAGCAACACGAAGACCGTCTGTCCGGCGGGCTCTTCGAGCGTCTTCAACAAGACAGGCGCGGCCAGACGGGCGAGGTGGATGTCGGAAACCACGATCACCTGCCGGTGTCCTTCGAGCGGCCGTCGCTGGGCCAGTCGCACCACACGACGGGCGTCGTCGACGGTCACGAAGGGGCCGGCCCGTTCGATCTCCACCACGTCAGGGTGTATCCCGGCCTGGGCGCGGCGACACACCTCGCACGCCCCGCACCCCCCCTGCGGGCACAACAGCGCGGCGGCGAAACCGCGCGCCAAGGGACGCTGGCCCAGTCCGGGCGGACCGACGAGGAGGTAGGCGTGCACGGGCTTGCGGGCCGCGGCGCGCAGCTGCGCGATCGCATCGGACTGGCCCACGACATCGGAGAAGAGCGTGGCGGCGGGGAGAGCCCGGTCCTCGGCGGCGGACGTCATCGAGTCACCGTGGGAAGCGGTGCGAGGCGCTCGACGACCACCGCCATGACCTGTCGGGCGACAGCTGCGACGTCGCCGGCGGCGTCGAGAACGGCCCACGTGCCGGGGTCGGCATCGGCGAGGGCGAGGTACCCGGCGCGCACCCGCTCATGGAAGCCGGCGTCGAGCCGCTCGAGGCGGTCGGCGCCGGCAGTGTCGAGGTCCAGGCGCTCGCGGGCCACCGCCACCGGGACGTCGAGCACGACGGTGAGGTCCGGGGCGACTCCCGCGGCCGCCCACGACACCAGGCGCCGCAGCTCCCCGAGGTCGAGACCGCGTCCGTAGCCCTGGTAGGCGAGCGTCGACGCCGAGAACCGATCGGTGACGACCCAGCGCCCCTCTTCGAGGGCGGGGAGGACGACCTCGGACACGTGTTGGGCGCGGTCGGCTGCCACCAGGAGTGCCTCGGCGCGATCGGACACCGGGGGGAGTCCGGGATCGAGCACCAGTCTTCGCAGCGTCGCCCCCAGTTGCGTGGCGCCGGGCTCTGCCGTCGCAAGGGCGCCGAGGGCGTCGGCCAACAGGCGCGCCTGCGTCGACTTGCCACAACCATCGACACCTTCGAGGGCGATGAGCCGGCCGCGCCCACTCACGCCGTTTCAGGCGTCCTTGTCGGAGTCGCCGGGACTGCGCGCCGCCGCGGCCTTCGACGCCTTGCCCACCGTTGCGGCCTTCGCGGTCGTGGCCTTCTTGGTGGTCTTCTTGGCCGTTGCGGTCTTCTTGGCCGACTTTGCCGCCTTGGTCGACTTTGCCGCCTTGGTCGACTTTGCCGCCTTGGTCGACTTGGCCGCCTTCTTCGAGGCCTTCGCCGCTCGGCCGGAACGCTTCACCGGCGGCCCTGCGGCACGGCGGTCGGCCAGCAACTCCGCGGCGCGCTCGATGGTGATCGTCTCGGGCTCGTCCCCCTTGCGCAACGACGCGTTGGTCGTGCCATCGGTCACATAGGGCCCGAAGCGACCTGAGCGCACGACGACCGGAGCGGCGGTCTCGGGGTCGGGGCCGAGCTCACGGAGCGGCTCGGCGGCGGTCCGGCCCCGACGCGTCTTGGGCTGCGCGAAGAGGGCGAGCGCCTCGTCGAGGGTCACCGAGAGCAACTGCTCCTCGGTGTCGAGGCTGCGGGTGTCGGTGCCCTTTTTGACATAGGGGCCGAAACGGCCGTTGAGGGCCTGGATCTCCTCACCGGACGAGGGGTCGGTGCCGACGGTCCGGGGCAGGCGGAGCAGTTCGAGCGCCTGGTCGAGGGTGACGTCCTCGGGTGTCATCGATCGGAACAGGGACGCCGTGCGCGGTCGGTCGCCTCCGTCGACGGCCTCTCCCAGTTGGATGTAGGGACCGAAGCGTCCCGAGCGCACGAGCACGGGCAGACCGCTCTCGGGATCGGTCCCGATCGCCCGGTCGCCCGAAGGTGCTTCGAGGAGCTCCTCGGCCCGCTCCGCCGTGAGCTCGTCGGGCGGGAGATCCTCGGGGATCGACGCCCGGTCCTCACCGCGTTGCAGGTAGGGGCCGTACCGGCCCACACGCACGACGATCGGCGCACCCTGGGCGTCGGTGCCGATGGCGATCGAGTTGACCTCGCGGGCGTCGATCTCACCGAGGTGCGACGCCACGTCGGACTTGAGGCCGCGGCGCTGTCCGCTGTGGGCGCCATCGGGCCCGTCCTCTGCAGCCGGCGCGGATTGCCCGGCGTGCCCGTTGGTCCCGTCGCCGCCGAAATAGAACCGTGTCAGCCAGGGGAGCACTTCCTGGGCGCCTTCGGCGATGTCGTCGAGGTCGTCCTCCATCGCCGCGGTGAAGCCGTAGTCGACGAGCTCCCCGAAGTACCGCTCGAGCAGCCCCACGACCGCGAAAGCCGTGAACGACGGCACGAGAGCGGTGCCCTTCTTCCACACGTAGCCCCGGTTCTGGATCGTCCCGAGGATGCTGGCGTAGGTGGACGGCCGCCCGACCCCGAGCTCCTCGAGGGCCTTGACGAGTGACGCCTCGGTGTAGCGGGCCGGGGGCTGGGTGGTGTGCGAACGCGATTCGATCTCCTGTGCGGAAGGGGTGTCGCCCTCTGCCAACGCCGGAAGCCGGATGTCGCGCTCGGACTCCTCGGCCTCGACGTCGTCGGTGCCCTCGACATACGCCCGCAGGAACCCGGCGAACCCGATCACGGTCCCCGACGCCGAGAACTCCGCCTCGTCGGCCCGGGTTCCCCCCGCCGGGACGCCCACCAGGCGGACCTGGGCGCTGGTCCCGGTGGCGTCGGCCATCTGCGAAGCCACCGTGCGCTTCCAGATCAGGTCGTAGAGGCGGAGGGCGTCCCCGCTCAATTCCCGGCCGGCACCGTCGGGGGTGCGGAACGACTCACCGGCGGGCCGGATGGCCTCGTGGGCTTCCTGGGCGTTCTTGACCTTGCGCTCGTAGCGCCGCGGCGCCTCGGGAACGTACTCGCGCCCGTACAACGCCGATGCCTGGGCCCGGGCCGCGGTCAGCGCCTGGTCCGACAGCGTGGTGGAGTCGGTCCGCATGTAGGTGATCCAGCCCTGCTCGTACAGGCGCTGTGCCACCTGCATGGTCCGCTGTGCCCCGAAACGGAGCTTGCGGCTGGCTTCTTGCTGCAAGGTGGAGGTCATGAACGGAGGTGCGGGGGAACGCCGGTAGGGCTTCTCGGTCACGGCGCGCACGGTGAAGGTCTGCCCGGCGAGGCCCTGGACCAGTCGGGTTGCCTCGGGCTCGCCGAGCAGCACCACGCCGGTCTTGTTGAGCTCCCCTGTCTCGGTGAAGTCGCGCCCGGTCGCCACCGGTGTCCCTCCCAACGCGACCAGGTTGGCGGTGAAGGTCTGCCCGTCGGCGTCGAAGGTGCCTTCGAGGTCCCACCAGGTGCCGGCCCGGAAGCGCATCCGCGCCCGTTCGCGCTCGACGATCATCCGGGTGGCCACGCTCTGGACGCGGCCCGCCGACAGGCGGGGCATCACCTTCTTCCACAGAACCGGAGAGACCTCGTACCCGTAGAGCCGGTCCAGGATCCGGCGCGCCTCCTGGGCGTCGACCAACCGGCGGTCGAGGTCGCGCCAGTCCTCCACGGCGCGCTGCAGCGCCGGGGCGGTGATCTCGTGGAACACCATCCGCTTGATCGGCACCCGCGGCGAGAGCACCTCGGTGAGGTGCCACGCGATCGACTCGCCCTCGCGGTCTTCGTCAGTGGCGAGGTAGACCTCGCTCGCCTCGGCGAGCAGCGACTTCAAGCGGGCCACGACCGACTTCTTCTCCGGTGCCACCACGTACAGCGGCTTGAACCCGTTGTCCACGTCGACGCCGAGGCGGGCCCATCCCTCACCCTTGTAGGCGGAAGGGATCTCGTCGGCACGCCGGGGCAAGTCGCGGATGTGGCCCACCGACGACTCGACGACGAATCCCCCCCCGAGCAGGGCCGCGATCGTTCGGGCCTTCGCCGGGGACTCGACGATGACGAGGGGCTTGCCCGACGAGCGGGAGCCGGAGGACCGGGAGCGGGTGGAAGCTGGCATGGTCGTCGATGAGCGTGGGGGGTTCACAACGCTCGTGTCAACAGCAGCCGGGGCAGGATCTGTCCCCCGTGCCTGTGACCAGCGATTTCACCGCGAGGCCCCGACCTCGCCCAGGACCGACGCCCGTTTCCGTCAGGCCTCCATGGCTGCGGGGGCGGGGGCAGCGGGCTCGTCGACCGCATTGACCTCTTCCTCGGCCCCGAAGCCCTCGGACTTGCGCTTGGAGAACGCAATGGCGGCGGCGAGGATCACGACCCCGCCACCGGCGATGCCCAAGCGGGCCCCGGTGTGGTGCCGCAGGGTGATCACCGCCGGCAGGATCAGGAGGGAGACCAGGTTCATGACCTTGATGAGCGGGTTGAGGGCAGGCCCGGCGGTGTCCTTGAAGGGGTCTCCGACGGTGTCTCCGATCACGGCGGCCTTGTGGGACTCGGATCCCTTGCCCCCCTCGTGACCATCCTCGATGTACTTCTTGGCGTTGTCCCACGCCCCGCCCGAGTTCGACAGGAAGTTGGCCATCAACTGCCCGGTCAGGATGGCGGCGGCGAGGAAGGCACCCAGGGCCAGGTAGTTGATCCCGAACCCCACGATCACCGGGGTGAGGACGGCCAGAAGCGCCGGCGTCACGAGCTCGCGCTGCGCGGCCGCGGTGCAGATGGAGATCACCCTTCCGTACTCGGGCTTCTCGGTGTAGTCCATGATCCCCGGGTGCTCGCGGAACTGGCGCCGGACCTCGTGCACCACCGTCCCGGCCGAACGCCCCACGGCCCGGATGGCGAGCGACGAGAACAGGAACGCCACCGAGCCTCCGATGAGCAGGCCGATGAAGATCGTCGGGTTGGCCACGTTGATCTGCGTCTGCTGGATGCTGAAGAGCTTGGCGGCCGTGACATGCAGGCCCAACTGCGACACGATCGTCTCGACGAACGAGCCGAACAGCGACACCGACGCGATGACCGCCGAGCCGATGGCGACTCCTTTGGTGATGGCCTTGGTGGTGTTGCCCACGGCGTCGAGGCTGACCATGACCCGCTCGGCCTCTCCGGTGAACTCCCCCGACATCTCGGCCACGCCCGCGGCATTGTCCGAGACGGGCCCGAAGCTGTCCTCTGACACCACCATGCCCGCCGTCGACAGCATGCCGATGCCGGTCAGCGATACGAGGTACAGGGTCAGCTCGATGTTGCCGTGGGCCAGGCCCACCGACACCGCAATGGCGACTGCGATGGCGAGGATGGCCCAGACCGTCGACTCCAGGCCGATGGAGATGCCCGCCAGCACCGTCGTCGCCGGGCCCGTGCGCGCCGACTCGGCGATCTCGCGCACGGGACTGCGCTCGGTCGACGTGAAGTGCTCGGTGATCTGACTGGCCACGAGCACGAGCACGACGCCGGTGAGCACGGCGTAGAACGCCTTCATGTAGTGGAGGTAGAAACCGGCCACGAGGCCCGCACCGAGCACGGTCAACGCGGCCGCGGTCCAGAACCCGCGGTTGATGGGGGCCATGGCCGACTTCTCGTTGGCCCGGGCCCGCACCACGAAGACGCCGATCGCCGAGGCCACGATGCCCATGGCCGGGACGATCAGGGGGAACACCACGGCACGGGCGGCGTTGCCCTTGAACGACCCCCCCAGGGAGGTGAAGGCGGCGTATCCCAGGATGATGGCGGCGATGATGGTGATGACGTAGGACTCGAAGAGGTCGGCAGCCATGCCGGCGCAGTCGCCGACGTTGTCGCCCACGTTGTCGGCGATGGTCGCGGCGTTGCGGGGGTCGTCCTCGGGGATGCCCGCCTCGACCTTGCCGACCAGGTCGGCACCGACGTCGGCGGCCTTGGTGAAGATGCCCCCGCCGACACGCATGAACAGGGCGATGAGCGAGGCGCCGAACCCGAAGCCGACGAGCACCGCCGTGGCCGTGTTCTGGAAGAGGAAGACGATCACCGTGGCCCCGAGCAGTCCGAGGCCGACGCACAGCATGCCCGTGATGGCGCCGGTGCGGAAGGCGACCCGGAGCGCTCCAGGCAGCTTGCCGTCGCGCGCCGCGGCCGCGGTCCGGACGTTGCCGCGCACGGCCAGGCTCATCCCGATGAAGCCGGTGGTCCCCGAGAGCGTAGCCCCGGCCAGGAAGCACAGGACCCGGAACGCGCCCGCGGCGCCGAATGACAGGGCGATGGTGCCGTTGGGCCTGGTGACCTTGGTGGCGGTGAAGAAGATCAGCACCGCCAGAGGGATGATGATGATCCCGATGGCCCGGAATTGCCTGCGGAGGAAGGCCACGGCGCCCTCTTGGATGGCGGCCGCGATCTCGCGCATCTTGGGGGTCCCGGTGTCTGCGGCCAGCACGCCACGCATCAGGAAGAGCCCCACGCCGAGTCCGAAGATCGCGATGACCAGGGCGACGACCAGCCACGTCTTCTCGGTGCCCGAGAAGACGAAGCTCTGATACCCCCCTTCGCCGGCGAGGAAGTGGGTCATATACCTGGTGCTCCCTTCACATGGGCCCGAGGGCCCGGAACGAGCCTCGGCGGCCGAGGTCTCGGGTCGGTCTGTTGGTCGGACCCGGGGTCGGGCGCAGCCTCGAGATGAGACGCTCCCCGAAGAACGGGGGCCGACGATACCGACTCCACGCGACGACGGGCAAGGAAGCCTCTGTCGGGACAGCGGGGACGGACCCTCAGACCCCGACGTCGACCTCCTTGGTGTCGGGGCCGGCGATGAGCTCGTAGTCGGGGTTCAAGATGGCGAGCCGACCCTCCCAGGCACCGACCATTCCCTGGGCCACGAGCCGCGCGCCTTGCTGGATCCCGGGGATCCGGCGCCGACCCTGGAAGACGAGGAGGATCGCCCCCGTGGCGTCGACGAGCGTGCACTCGAGGTTGGCCGTCGCCCCACCGCTGGGCACCCGCACCGTTCGGATCCGCCCCCCCACGCGCACCCGCTGGCGCCACTGGGCTCCCCCGATCGGGGTCGTCCCCTCCACCACGGGTCCGTTGTCCTCCCCGGCCCGAACCGCGGCGCGCGACTGCCGGGCTGTGGGGTCATGGGTCGGGGCCCCCGCCCGGCGCCGCACGCCCCCGGAGAGCTGGAAGGGGACGATCGTGGCGTTCACGTGCGGGAGGTGCCCGACCGCGGCGGCGATGCGGTCCGCGCTGCGGTCATGCAGCAGGCGACGCCAACCGGCCGCGAAGCCGCGGCGGGGCAGCAGCATCGTGAGCTCGGTGTCCCCGTCCCGGGTGACCTGCGCGGCGAGCTCCAGCGCGGCGCGCGCCAGACGCCGGTCGGGGCAGTCGATGATGTCGAGCGGCAGGCGCGACAACCCGAGCCGGCCCCAGTCGTGTTCGAGGGCTGCGGCTTCGAGAGGGTCCACCGCGAAGTGCACGGCACGGAGATGGTCCGGTGACAGGGTGCGGGCGTACTGAATGGCCCGCGCCGTGGCCAGGTCCATCCGGTCGACCAGCACCACCACCATGTGGTGACGCAGCACGGGGGCTTCGCACGCCTGTGATGCCCCGGCTTCGAGCTGTGCGTCCTCCTGGACGTACTGCCGGTGCAGTCGCAGCAGCACCAGGACACCGAGTGGCATGAGGACGACCACCACCCACGCGCCCGCCTTGAATTTGGTGACGGCGAAGATGAGGAGCACCACGAACGACAGCACAGCGGCGGTCCCGTTGATGACGGTCCCGCGCCGCCAATGCGGCTCGCGGTGAGTGAGGTGGTACTTGACCATCCCCGCCCCGGCCATGGTGAACCCGGTGAACACGCCGATGGCGTAGAGCGGGATCAGGCTGTCCACTTTTGCGTTCGTCACGAGGAGCAGGACGATCGACGCCACCGTGAGCACCATGATCCCCGTCGAGAACACGAGGCGGTGCCCACGGCGGGTGAGCTGGCGAGGCAGGTAGGAGTCGTCAGCCGCGAAGCTGGCCAGGAACGGAAATCCCGTGAAGCTGGTGTTCGCCGCCAGGACCAGGATGAGCATGGTCCCGGCCTGGAGGAGCACGTAGAGCACGTGGGCGAAAGTGCCGGGCCCGTAGACGTACTGGGCGATCTGCGCCAACACCGTGGGCGTGCCGAGGGTGTGGGGCACGGGATGCACGATGGCCGCCAGGGCGGCGATCCCGAGCACGAGCGATCCCAGCACGAGGCTCATGATCACCAGCGTGATGCGTGCGTTTCGCGACTCGGGGGGCCTGAAGACGCTCACACCGTTGGAGATGGCCTCGGTGCCGGTCAGCGCCGAGCCCCCCGACGCGAACGCCTTCATCACGATGAACACCGACGCGCCGAGTAGCAGGCCGTTCCCGGGCTTGCCGACCGCGATGGCGCCGGCTTGGTGCAGCGAATGGGCGTGGAGGTCGCCGAGGACGGCCTTGACCGACCCCACGACGATGAGCAGCGCCATGTTGGCCATGAAGAAGAAGGTCGGCAGAGCGAAGGTCCGGCCCGCCTCGCGGATGCCGCGCAGGTTGCCGTAGGCGATCAGTATCACGAAGCCGATGGCGATCCACACCGTGGCCCCGGTCAGGTTGGAGAAGACCGACGTCAGCGCGGCCACACCTGCGGCCACCGACACCGCCACCGTGAGCGTGTAGTCGATGAGGAGCGCGACGGCGGCGATCTGCGCCACTCCCAAGCCGAAGTTCTCGCGCGCCACCACGTAGGCACCGCCCGCCTTCGTGTAGACCTTCACGACCTCGAGGTACGAGGCCGTCACGAAGAGCAGGACGACGACGACGGCGGCGGTGACCGGCACCACCAGTGCGAAGGCGGCGACGCCGATGTACTTGACCAGCTGGAGCAGGATCTGCTCGGTGGCGTAGGCCGAGGACGAGATGACGTCCGAGGACAGCACCGCCAGCGCCGTCGGCTTGCCGAGCCGTTCCACCGACTGCCGCTCGGAGGCGATCGGGGGGCCGAGGACGGCGTTCTTGAGCCGGTACCGGACGTTCTCGGGCAGGTCGACCGAGTCCGGCGACGGGAGCGCCTCGGGGGCGACGCGACGCCCGGGGCCGGGCTCCCGGCCAGGCACGACGGGCACCGCAGGTGGCGGGCCGGACGGCGAAATGGCCGCGCCAGCGCTGGACACCGGAACCTCGCTCACGCCTTCAGGTAAGCACATCCCGTGCGTCGTCAGGCCACCATGTGGTGTTGCACAGCGCCCCGGCGCCAAGTTGCATGGTGCCGGTGCACGTCGTCATCGTCGGCTGTGGGCGGGTCGGATCGGGTCTCGCCATCGGCCTGGTCGAGCAGGGCCACTCGGTGTCCATCATCGACAAGGCGTCGCGCGCCTTTCGCCGGTTGCCGGCCGACTGGCCCGGGACGTCGATCGTCGGCTCGGGCTTCGACCGCGACGACCTCGACCGTGCGGGGGCCAAGCAGGCGGGAGCCCTAGCCGCGGTCACGAGTGGGGACAACTCCAACATCCTGACCGCCCGGATCGCGCGGGAGAATTACGGGATCCACAACGTCGTGGCCCGCATCTACGACCCGCGACGGGCGGAGATCTACCAACGACTCGGGATCCCCACCGTGGCCACGGTGACGTGGACGATCGAGCAGGTCATGCACCGCCTCCTCCCCTCGGCCGTCGTCGGGGAGTGGAGCGATCCTTCGGGTCAGCTCGTCCTCGTCGAGCGCGTGCTCCCCGAGACCTGGGCCGGAAAGGCGCTGCGCGACCTCGGCATGCCGGGCAAGGTCAACGTGGTGGCGGTCACCCGGGCGGGGACGCCACGCCTGGAGGTGAAGGACCTCGTCGGGCAAGAGGGTGACGTGTTGCACCTGGCGGTGCTCAAAGACGCGGTCGGCGAGCTCGAGCGCAGGCTCGACGGTGGTGAGGGCCCGCACGGTTGGAGCGCATCGGGGCCGGCGGGAGCAGCGGGATCCGTGGGTTCGGCACCGTGAAGGTGGCCATTGCGGGGGCGGGAAGCGTGGGGACTGCGATCGCCAAGGACCTGGCCGTCAACGGACACGACGTCCTGCTCATCGAGAGGGACCCCGACCTCGTCGACCGCCTGCGCTCGACGGTCGCCGTCACCTGGGTCGTCGCCGACGCGTGCGAGGTCAGCTCCCTCGATGCGGCCGGGATGGCGCAAGTCGACGTGGCCGTGGCGGCAACGGGCGACGATGAGGACAACTTGGTGATCTCGTTGCTCGCCAAACAGGAATTCGCAGTTCCCCGCGTGGTGGCCAGGGTGAACCACCCCAGCAATCAATGGCTGTTCAACGAGTCATGGGGCGTCGCCATCACCCTGTCGACACCCCAAAAGCTGTCGGCGCTGGTCGAGGTAGCGGTGTCGGTGGGGTCACACCTCCGGCTGCTGCAATTCGAACGGGGCAACGCCCACCTGGTCGAAGTGACGCTGGCCGAGGGCTCACCTGCGGCGGGGAGCTCACTGGTCGACCTCCAATTCCCCCGGGACGCCACGGTGGTGGCGGTGGTACGCGGGGACCGACTCGTCGTCCCTCGCGGCGACACGGTGCTCGACGCCGGGGACGAGGTCATGGTGCTCGTAACGGGGGACGCGGAGAGGTCGGTCCAACAACTGCTGGTGGGCGACTGATCAGTCGTTGCCCTGGTCCGTGCCTGCCACGGCCCCGGGCCAGTGGCCGACCCGCCCAGCGGTGATCCCGGTGCCGAGTGCCGGCCCCGTACAATTCTTCTCCATGGAGGCACAATTCCCCACCACGGAGGCGGCCTTCTTCGATCTCGACAAGACCATCATCGCCCGGGCGTCGATGGCCGCCTTCGGCCACCATTTCTACCGGGGGGGCCTGATCTCCCGTGCCACGGTGGTGCGGGCTCTGGCCTCGCAGCTGGTGTACCTCCACCTCGGTGCGAGCGAGCAGAAGCTGGCGCGCATCCGGGAATCGGTGCTGAAGCTCACGCGCGGGTGGGACCAGGGCGAGGTGTCGCGCATCGTGCGCGAGACCCTCGACGAGGTGGTCGAGCCGATCATCTACGCAGAGGCGCTCGAGCTCCTCGAGCAGCACCACGCCTCGGGGCGCAAGACCTATCTCGTCTCGGCTTCACCGGAGGAGATCGTCCAACCCCTGGCGGAGTACCTCGGTGTGGACGGCGCCATCGCCAGCCGCGCCGTGGTGGACCTCGACGGGCGTTACACGGGCGAAATGGCCTTCTACGCCTATGGGCCGTTCAAAGCCGAGGCCATGCGGGACCTGGCCACGTTCGAGGGAATCGACCTGGCGTCGTCGTACGCCTACTCCGACTCCTACACCGACGTCCCCATGCTCGAAGCCGTCGGGCACCCGGTGGTGGTCAATCCCGATCGCGTCCTGGCACGCTTGGCCCGCGATCGCGAATGGGAGACGTTGCAGTTCACGAGGCCTGTCCGGCTCCGCGACCGAGTTCCGGTTCCCAACCTCCCGACCGCGGCCGCGTTGACAGGCGTGGCGCTCGCAGCCACCGGTGCCGCCGTACTGGTCAGGCGACACGGGCACAGATCGGCCCGCGCCCTGGGATGATCAGGCTTCGCGCAGCCGCTTGGCGGCGATGAGGCCCAGACCGACGAGGATGGCGAGAATCAGCAGTTTCTTCACGAGGCGGATCCTACCCATGTGGTGTGACCCCGTGCCCCGGGCCCCTTGACCAGGGCATCGGGCCGAACGACCCAAGGTGCTCAGACTGTGAGGAGGTCCCGGGCGCCGGTGTCGGACGAGGGGTGACGGAGCTTCGACATGGCCCGCGCCTCGATCTGGCGGATGCGCTCACGGGTCAGGTTGAAGTGCTCGCCGACCTCTTCCAGGGTGCGGGGCTCGCCGCGGTCGAGGCCGAAGCGCAGGCGCAGGATCTCGCGCTCGCGCTCGTCGAGAGGGGACAGGAGCCTGTTGATCTCTTCGGGAAGCAGTGACGTGGCCGCCACTTCGAACGGTGACTCGGCTGAACGGTCTTCGACGACGTCACCCAGCTCGGCGTCGCCGTCCTCGCGCAGGGGCTCGGACAACGACAGGGGTTCGGCCCGGAAGCGCAGGGCCTCGATGAGCTTGTCCTCGGGCATCTCCACTTCGGCCCCGAGCTCCGCCAGCGTGGCGGGACGGCCGAACTTCAGCTCGAGGCGGGCCTGCGCCTTCTGGACCCGCGCCAGGGTGTCCCCGGCGTGCACCGGCAGCCGGATCGTCCGCCCCGTGTTGGCGATGCCCCGGGTGATCGCCTGCCGGATCCACCACGTGGCGTAGGTCGAGAACTTGAAGCCCTTGCGCCAGTCGAACTTCTCGACGGCGTGCATCAGGCCCAGGTTCCCCTCCTGGATCAGGTCGAGGAGGGGTAGTCCCGACGCCTGGTACTTCTTGGCGATCGACACCACCAATCGGAGGTTCGACTGGACGAATGTCTGCTGCGCCTGCTCGCCGGTCTGGAGCTTGCGCTTCAGCTCACGGCGCTTGGCGGGGGTGAGGTCCTTGACCTTCGTGGCCAGGTCCAGCTCGGCGGCGCGACCACCCTCGATGGTCTGAGCCAGGCGCACCTCGTCGTCCTTGGTGAGCAACGGGTACTGACCGATGTCGGTCAGATACAGCCGGACCAGGTCCTCCTCGTCCCGCTCGACGCGCTCCTTCGCCAACGTCTCACCCTTCGCCGGAACCCTCCGGCGCTCGCTGCCGGCGGGAAGCCTTCGACTGTGGCCTACGGCTGGGCCGGCTCGTTCCGGCGTCCAGGGCCACGTATGCAAGTCACCTGTGGATATCAGTTTACCGACAGAGTCAAGACCCGAGCCCTCAGATCTGCTCCCGCGACGAGGGCGAAGGCCTGGTCCCGAGCGCTCCAAGGGGTACGTGACCCCCCAACCCAACCGTGGCGAGCCGCGCTGTGCCGAGCCGTACCGCCCACCCGGCCGCGGTGGGCAACGGTCGGGTCACGCCGGCGAAGGCCCCGGCGCGGGCAGGGAAGCGTCGGGGCTCGCAGGCCACGGCACGAGCCCGGCCCCCGATCCCGCGATCATCTCCTCGAGCCGTTGCTGATGACCGGTGACGACGGCGACGTCGTGGGGACGCCGCAACAGCGCCTGGGCGAGAGCCTCCAGTGCCTGCCATTGCTCGGTCTCGTCTCGCAGCACCAACCGGAGACACCGGGTCATGGGCGCGTCGACGACGGGCGAGACCCGTCGCAGGTGGAGGGTGTATCCGGTTACCAGCCGGGGCAGCACGACCCGGGCCATGCCGACGAGACGCGGAAGCGTGCCACCCGAGGGAAATGCGGAACCGTCGGCCGTTCCGACCAGGACAGCGCCGGAGGAGGAACCGTCGGCGTCGGTGGCGACTCCGGCCAGTACGGCGAACATGCGGTCGACCTCCGCGCTCGGGGGCAGCACGAGGGTGTCGGGGTCGACGGAGTCGAGAGCCGGGAGCCGGTCCGCCAAGAGCTCCGCATGCCATGCGTGTTGCTGGCTGTACACGTCGAAAAGCACCTGGGCTTCGGGCACGGGCTCCGACGCCACCCACGAGCCGAGCACCTCGAAGAGCCGACGCTCCGCCCATCGGTACGACCCGACCAGCTCTGCCTGCGCGTGGAGCGACAACGCCGGTACCCCCGGGCCCGCGACCCCGTCGAGGGTGCCTCCACCGAGGGCGATCGCAGCCGCGTCGAAACGGTCAGGCACGAGGGAGCACCCCGTCCCCACCGCCCGCGGCTGCCGGGTCCGAGCCGGCCCCTGACGGTGCCGGCGTCGTCTCTGGTGCCGGGTCCCGGTAGCGGTTCGTGATCGGCATGCGCCGGTCCTTGCCGAATGCCTTGGCGGTGATCCGGACACCGGGCGGGGATTGACGGCGCTTGTACTCGGCGTTGTCCACGAGGGCAGCGACACGGACGACGAGCTCGGGGTCGTATCCCGCGCCCACGACATCGGCGATCGACCGGTCGTTGAGCACGAGCGCCTCGAGCAACGGGTCGAGGATGTCGTAGGCAGGCAGGCTCTGGTCGTCGCGCTGATCGGGCCGCAGCTCGGCGGACGGGGCCTTGGTGAGCACCGACTCGGGGACGAGCTCCTTTCCGGCTCGGGCGTTGCGGTACCGGCACAACCGGTAGACGAGCGTCTTCGGAACGTCCTTGATCACGGCGAAGCCGCCGGCCGAATCGCCGTACAGCGTCGAGTACCCGGTTGCGAGCTCACTCTTGTTGCCGGTGGTAAGCACGATCCAACCCCGGGCGTTGGACACCGCCATCAGGAACACACCACGGATCCGGGACTGCAGGTTCTCGTCGGTGAGGCCGGTGGGGTCCTCACCCAGCGCATCGGCCAGGACCGAGGTGAACACTGCGTGCACGTTCTCGATGGGGACACTTCGTAGGTCGATGTCGAGGTGCTCCGCCAATGAGGTGGCATCGGTGACCGACCCGGCGCTCGAGTAGCGCGACGGCATGGAGAGGCCATGGACGTGCCCGGCGCCGAGCGCATCGACGGCGATGGTGGCGACCAGTGACGAGTCGACGCCCCCCGACAGTCCGATCACGGCGTCGGTGAAGCCGTTCTTCCTCAGGTAGTCGCGCGTCCCGAGCACGAGCGCCTCGTATACCTCGGCCTCCTCTCCGAGCGCGGGCGGTGCCGGCGGCGGCGGCCGACCGGCCTGGTCGCGCGGTGCTCCGCTGACCGACACCACCGGGAGGGACGTGCCCACGTTGCCGGAGGGGACAGGGACGTCGACGATCAGCGACGCCTCGACGAATCTCGGCGCGGCCCCCAGGACCGCACCGGTGGCGTCCATGACGAAGGAGCCGCCGTCGAAGACCAGTTCGTCCTGTCCGCCGACCTGGTTCACGTAGGCGATGGCGCATCCCGACTCCGTCACACGGGCACGCGCCACGGCCCGCCGGTCCGCCTCCCGGCCGATCGAATACGGCGATGCGTTGATGTTCACCACGAGCCGGGCCCCGCCCTGCGCCTGCAGGGGGATCGGTCCTCCCGGGAACCACAGGTCCTCACAGATGGAGACCCCCACGGGCATGCCCGCCACTTTGTAGAGCTCGAGGTCGGTCGTCCCCGGCGCGAACCAGCGCTCTTCGTCGAAAACGCCGTAGTTGGGCAGACGGCGCTTGTGGTACACGCCGAGCACTCCCCCGCCCACGCAGACGGCCACGGCGTTGCGGAGCCGGCGCGGCGCACCGCGGATGGCGGCTTCTCGGGCGACGGTACCCGCCCCCGCCGCATGGGCCACGGCGTCGTCGAGGTCCTCGTCGCCGGCGACGTCCACGAACCCGACGAGCGCCACGCACGAAGACGTGGCGGCGGCCACCTTTTCGAGAGCGGCCAGGTTGTGCGCCACGAAAGCCGGCTTCAGCAACAGGTCTTCGGGGGGGTAGCCCGTGAGGGCGAGCTCGGGGAAGGCGGCGAGGTCAGCACCCTCGGCTTCGACGCGCGCCAGGCGGTCGATGATCCGATCGGCGTTGCCGTCCACTTCGCCGACGACGGTGTCGAGCTGGCACAACGCCACACGCAGGTGGGACACGGCAAAATCCTACCGGCACCCCCTGCAGGCGCCGCCTGGCATGCTGCGGTGATGGCCACGCCGTCACCGGGAGAACACCGGGCCGGGGGCGCTCCACCCCCGGTCCCCCTCCCCCCGGCACTCACCGCGTTGGTCGGGCGGAGCGCCTCGCCCGAAACGGCGTCGGCGATCCTGCACCGGATGGCCGACGAACGCCCCCAGGTCGTCGAGCGGCTGGTGCTGGGGTCCGAGCCGACCCCCCTGGCGTCGGTGCTC
>JARLGQ010000390.1 GCA_031292675.1 Acidimicrobiales bacterium | reverse complement strand
GTCTTCCGGCACCCGGACCTCTGGCCAGGCCCCGACGACTACGCCCCGGCGGCGGCCGATGTGGCGGGCATCCAGGCCCTCTTCTCGACGCGCGGGTGGCTCGATCGCCCCGCCGATTACCACCACAGCCCCGATGCTCCCGACGACGTGCGCGCCTGGCACGAGCGCGCCCCGGGCCTGGGCTACGAACACGTCACGTTCTCGAGCGGATGGGAGCCCTATCCCGAGGAGCCGGGGAGAAGCAGGTGGTTGAGCCACGAAGCCAACCGCACCGTGCACGCCTGGGTGTCACGGGCGCCGGGTCGAGGGCACAGTTCCTGGCTGATGTGCGGCCCTGGATTTGGCATGGGCACGAGCGCCTCGACCGACCTGCGGGCCTTCCGTGTGAGAGAGCTGCATCGCCGGGGCATCAACGTCGTCGTGCCGGTGCTGCCCCTCCACGGCCCTCGGGCATCGGGGCGGGTGCGGGGCGAGGACCTCATGACCATCGACATGGTCGACTCCATGCACGGCATGGCCCAGGCCGCCTGGGACCTGCGTCGAGTCATCCGTTGGTTGAGACTGAGCCAGGACGCAGACGCCGTGGGACTGATCGGCTACTCGCTCGGGGCACTTGTCGTGGCGCTGGTCGCTTCCCTCGAGGACGACCTGGCTTGTGTCGTCGCCGGGATTCCGGTGGTGAGCCTGCCCGAGCTCTTCCGCCGACACAGCCTCCCGCCCGTCACTGGGCTCGCCGACGCCCACGGCGTCCTGGGGCCGGCCGCCGACGACGCCCACCGCGTCGTCTCGCCGTTGGCCATGGACTGCAAGGTCCCCTTCGACCGTCGCTACATCTTCGCCGGCCTGGCCGACCGGATGTCGACGTTCGGCCAGGCCCGGCGGCTGTGGCTGCACTGGGGGCGCCCCGCCCTGGCCGCCTACCCCGGCGGCCA
The DNA here is from genome assembly GCA_031292675.1 of Acidimicrobiales bacterium. Lineage (GTDB taxonomy): Bacteria > Actinomycetota > Acidimicrobiia > Acidimicrobiales > UBA8190 > Chersky-840. The sequence continues at coordinate 6,034 of JARLGQ010000390.1, read as the reverse complement.
TGTCGGGTTCTTCTGGTCGAGTGCGGTCAGGAAGCTGGTGGACGGTGCGCTGACCGATTCGTTCCCGACGCCGTAGGTCTCGAGAGCCCGCCCGGCTGGGCACCGGGTCTCGGTCAGGAACGCACCGGGGCTGGACGCTTCGGAACGTGGACCTCGCGTGTGGCCGCCTCGACGAGCTCTCCCAGCGCTCCGGGGACGGCATCGGCGAGATCCCACACCCGAGGCACGAGATCGGGGCAGGTGATGAAGCCGAAGCCCACCCGATCCTCCTCGGACAACACGGTCACGTTGAGCCCCGCCCCGTCGGTGATGGGCCCGAGCGGGTACAGACCCACCAGGCGGGCGCCCGCCATATAGAGGGGGATCGGTGGACCCGGGACGTTCGACAGGATGAGGTTGTGCACGACACGATGGTGGTCGGCGACGTGCAGGGTCGAGTACAGGCGAGCCCCCAGGGCAAAGGCGTTGAGCCAGAAGTGCTCAGCCCAGCGCATGAGCGTGTCAGCGCCGACCATCTTGTGGATCTCCTTGGCCCGGGTGTTGGCCGAGGCGATCGTCCGGAGGCGCTCTGCGGGGTCCTTCTCGTCGGTGGCGAGGGTCGAGAACATCACCGAGACCTTGGTCATCCCCCCACGCTCGGCTGTCTGATCGTGGACGGATATGGGCGCCGCGGCCAGAAGGGAACGGTCCGGGAGCTCGCCACGACCTTCGAGATAGTGGCGAAGTGCACCACCCACCACGGCCGTCACGACGTCGTTGACGGTGACCCCGAAGGCGTCCTTGACCATCTTGATGTCGGCCAGGGCCACGTCGGTGAAGGCCACCGACCGCCGGGCGGTGATGGTGCTGTTGAACAGGGTGCGCGGCGCCGTGAACGGCATGGCGCTCGACGCGACCCCCTCTTTCTGGCGTCCGAGACTCCACAGCGTGGTCGCCAGGCGGAGCGCGGTGGCCGGCAGGAGTCGGGCGATTTCAAGAGGTTCGCCCAGGCGGGATACGAGGCTGCGACCGAGCAACTCGAGCGAACTCGGCGGGGACGCGACGCGCCAGGCCCCCAACGGGGGAGCGGGGACGGGAGGGACGGGCTCGAGGTCGAGCAGGTGCCCCATCATGTTGGCGCCCGAGACGCCGTCGATGGTGGAGTGATGCATCTTCACCAGGACGGCGATGTGCCCATCGGCCAGGCCTTCGATGACCCAGATCTCCCACAGGGGTCGGTTGCGGCGCAGTGGCCAACTGGCGATGTCACCGACGACGTCCGCCAACGACTGATCGTCACCGGGGGCCTCGAGCACGACGCGGTGGATATGGCGGTCCATGTCCATGTCCGGGTCATCGATCCAGAACGGTCGGCCCAAGCTGAATGGCGTCTTGGCCAGCTTCTGACGCACCGAGGGGATCTTGGGGAGACGCTCGAAGAGGACCGAGCGGACGCCGTCGTAGGTGTACCCCGATGGCATGGTCGAGGGATCCAGGATCAGAAGCCCGCACACATGGAGATGCGTGGTAGGCGTCTCGCAGTAGAGAAACGCCGCATCGAGCCCGCCCAGCTGCTTCATCACCCCGTCCTGACCCATCCACCCCGGAGAATCTGATCCCCCTCGATCAGACCCATCTGGAAGTATCCGCGCTCGAAGAGAGGGGCGGACAGTGGCAAAGGTCCCAACTCCCTCCGAGGGCACGTCGGCGAGCCCGGATAGGGCCGTTCGCCCCTGTTTGACAAGGCGTTCCCGGCGTTGGATGGGAATTGAACCGCGGCCGGCAGAAGAGCCGATTTCGCTGGACTGTGAGGTGGCGCCATGACCAGTTCCCCCATCCCAAGGTTGGCTTCCGATGTCTCGGTGTCCTTGATCGGGGTCGGTTCGTATCTTCCCGAGCACCGGGTCTCCAACGAGGAGATCCTGCGGTACCTTCGTCCTGTCCGCCCTGACGGCAGGCCACTGGAGCCCGAGTGGGTCGTGAAGCACCTCGGCATCCACGAACGGCGGTTGGACTACGAGTTCGGCGGGCGGCACAAGCGGAGCCGGGCCGACGGCGGCCTCTACGACGGGGATCTGGCGCTTCGAGCCGGGCAAGGCGCCCTCGTCGACGCCGGCATCGACGCCACCGACGTGGATGTCTTGGTCCACGTGTCGACGACGCCCGACCTCATCGCATGCCAGGACCACTTCCGGTTCTTGGCGCCTGAGCTCGGGCTCCGCCGGGATGTCGACCTGGTGCATCACAACCTCGGGTGCGCCGGGCTGTCGGCCGGGTTCCGCACCATGGCGTGTTCCCTCGTCTCCATGGCCCCGGCCACCGCCCTGGTGGTGGCGAGCAACTGCCCATCGGGGTACTTCGGGCCCGAGGTGCACGACTACTACTACAAGCACCAGAGCGGACTGGGATGGTTGGCCCCGCTCATGTTCGCCGACGGTGCGGGTGCTTCGGTGTGGCGTTCGGCACCCCGGGACCAGGACCACGTCCCCGATGGCCTCCTAGCGGTGCGCAACGAGACCAGTCCCGACATCGGGCTCGTCACCTACCCGGGGGGAGGCTGCCTGCATCACACCGCGGCCAGCAACCTGGCCGATCACGTGTTCCTGATGGACGGCGTCAAAGTGGCCGAGGTCTTCCCCCCGCTGATGGCACGGGACTTCGAGATGCTCCAAGAGGACTGGCCGACCAAGGTCAAGCCCTTCACCGGCACCGACTTCGATGTGGAGGCCGTGGCCCGTTGGTACCTGCACCAGGCCAATGGCGTGGTGGTCCGCCAGGCTGTCGAGATGCTCGGGCTTCCCCCTGAGCGGGTACCCATCAGCGTCGACCACTACGGCAACACCTCGGCGGCCAGCACCCTGATCCTCCTGGACGAGGACCGTCGCGCCGGTCGGGTGAAGAAGGGCGACCTGGTGGTCTTCTTGTGGATCGGGGCCGGCAACGGCGCCATGAACGGGTACGCCGCGGTCGGGCTGTAGCCATGCGCGATCGAGTCAGCGGCGGGTCCCGACTGGCATCGGGCCACCGGCTCCCGGGAGCCAGGGAGCGCGGAACATGACGGTTGGCGGCGGTCGGACGGTGCTCACCACCGGTGCGAACTCGGGGGTCGGGCTGGCGACGGTGGTGCATCTGGCGCGCCTCGGGTTCCATTCGGTCGGATCGGTCCGGTCGCGGGCCAAGGCGGCCAAGGTGGCCGAGGCGTCCGAGAGGGCGGGGGTGACCGTCGAGACGGTCGTCCTGGACGTCACCGACGCCGAGCGCTGCTGTGCCGTCGTCGAACGCCTACGGCCGTGGGCGCTGGTCAACAACGCCGGCTACTCGGGTGTCGGGGCGATCGAGGACGTCACCGACGAGGAGGTTCGCCACCAGCTCGAGACCATGGTGGTGGCGCCCATGCGACTGGCGCGCCTCGCCCTGCCCTGGATGCGGGCCGCCGGCCAAGGCCGAGTCGTCAACGTCTCCTCGATCTACGGGCTGACGACGACGCCGTTCAGCGGGTGGTACCAGGCGTCCAAGCACGCCCTCGAGGCTGCCTCCGACGCCTTGCGCGTCGAGGTCGCCCGCGACCGCATCAAGGTCATCCTGATCGAACCCGGGGGTGTCAAGACCCAGATCTGGGAGGAGATGGAGGCGGATCTGGGCCGTCGCACCGGCTCGAGCTACCAGGCGCAGTACCGCCGGGTCCACGCTCTCCTCGCGCCGTACCGTGCCTTGATGGCCGGTCCCGAAACGGTGGCCAGGGTCATCGGCAAGGCCCTCACCGCCGATGCGCCACGGGCACGGTACCTGGTCGGCCGGGACGCCGAGGGCGTCGCCGTCGCCCAGTGCCTGATCCCGACGGGCGTGAAAGACCGCGTCAGCCGGCTCTTGACGGGTCTTTGAGCGGGGAGCCGAGCCGAGATGCCTTGCGTTCCGATGGTTCATCGATCACTCCGCCGTGGGGGAGGGCACCGATGGAGCGAATGAGCACGCTCGACGCCGAGTTCCTCCACCTGGAGGACGGGATCGGCCACATGCACATCGGGGTGGCCTGCGTGTTTGGAGACCCGCCTCCGTCGTTCGACGAAGTCGCAGCGATGATCTCCGCCAAGCTGCACCTCATTCCTCGCTATCGCCAGCGGGTGCGGTTGGTCCCCCTCGAGCTGGGCCGACCGGTCTGGGTCGACGATCCCCATTTCACCCTCGAATACCACCTGCGCCACACCGCGCTACCCGCGCCCGGTGACGACGCTACGTTCTGCCGCCTGATGGGTCGGATCATGTCCCAGCCACTCGACCGCAACCGCCCATTGTGGGAAACGTGGCTCGTCGAGGGTCTCGAGGGAGGGCAATGGGCGCTCGTGTTCAAGATCCATCACTGTATGGTCGACGGCATTGCCGGCATCGAGCTTCTTCGAGTGGTGCTCGATCTCGAGGCCGACACACCCGTGACCGTGTCCAAGTCATGGGAACCCCAACCGGAGCCCGCCAACATGACCAAGGTGCTCGACGCCTGGGGTGGCCTTGCCTCCGACGTCTTGACCACGGCGCGCTGCCTTCCCCGGGCCATCACTCAGCCGAAGCGCACCGTCCGCTCGGCGGTTGCGAACGTCCGGGGGCTTGCCCGCTTCGCGGGAGATCTGGCCGCCACGCCGCCGCTCTCGATCGAGGGAAGCATCGGCCCCCACCGCGCCTGGGCACATTCTTCGGCGAGCCTCGACGACGTCAAGAGGATCCGCTCCGCGTTCGGTGGCACGATCAACGACGTCGTGCTCGCCGCGGTCAGCGGCGGCTATCGGGAGCTGCTCCTCTCACGGGGCGAGGACGCCGACCGAGCCCGGGTTCGTTCGCTGGTGCCGGTGTCGACGCGACACGACGACGCCCAGGGCGTGCCCGACAACCGGGTCTCGACCCTGCTCTACGACCTGCCCGTACAGATCGCTGACCCGGTCGAGCGCCTCCGCATCGTCCACGACCAGATGAGCGAGCTGAAGGAGTCACACATGGCCGAGGCCGGCGAGATGGTGATCGTCCTTGGCAACCTCGCTCCGCCGATGGTCGTGGGGCCCCTGAGCCGGATGACGATCCGTGCCCTGCAGCGTCTCCCGCAACGATCGATCAACACCGTCACCACCAACGTACCCGGGCCGCAGTTTCCTCTCTACTGCCTCGGTCACGAGATGCTCGAGAACCGCCCGTTCGTCCCTATCAGCCACGGAGTCCGAGTGAGCACGGCCATTCTCTCTTACAACGGCCGCCTGTACTTCGGCATCACCGGCGACTACGCGACCGCACCCGACGTCAGCGTGCTCGCCGTGGCCGCGTCGGCGGGCATCGAACAACTCCGCGCATGCGGCCTCACCCGACTCGGGGAGGCACGATCTCGCTAGGCCGGACCCCAGACCAGGCGGTGCGTAACCCGGGATTGGGACGGTGAGGGCACGCCGGGGCAAAGAAATGGACTTTCGACCCTTATCGACGGCCTTCTTCCCGACCCATGCTCGCATGGAACCGATGGAATTCGTGCAAAGGGGGGGGTCCGGATCGATGAGCCCGACAGAGCCAGCTATCTTGAAGACTGATCCAGTTGCCGACTCAGTCATCGACCTCGACGCGCTCGAGCACACGTTGCCCGTGCTGCGAACCCGCTACCAAGGGGCTTCGCCGTTCCCTCATATCGCCCTCGACAGCTTCTTGCGTCCGGATGTGGCACGACAGGCCGAGGCCGAGTTCCCACCAATCGATCACAATCACTGGATCAACTACGTCCACGCAAACGAGCGCAAGTTCAGCAATAGCGACCCCACCTCTTGGGGTCCCACACTTCAGGCGGTGTGGAGCGAGCTGACCTCGCCGCGCTTCGTAGCGTTCCTGTGCGGCCTTACCGGAATCGACAACCTCGTGAGCGACGATTCCCTCGAGGGGGCAGGTCTGCACCAGACGCAGGCCGGGGGTTATCTCAACATCCACGCCGACTTCACCGTGCATCCCCAGAAGCGACACTGGCATCGCCGAGCCAATCTCCTCGTCTACCTCAACGCCGATTGGCCTTCCGAATACGGCGGTGACCTCGAGT
>JARLGQ010000389.1 GCA_031292675.1 Acidimicrobiales bacterium | reverse complement strand
GGTGAGCGCGGGGGGCGGCGCTTCCCCGAAGCCTGATGCCCAGTCCCTGAGCCCTGGGGCCGGCGTCACCGCGCTGTCGCCGGCCCCGGCCTCTGGAGCACGCCGGTGATCCGCACCGAGGCGCTCGGCTGCGGTGCCCGCCTCGTGACCGAGTCGATGGCCGACGCACGCTCGGTGACCGTCGGGGTGTGGGTGGGGACCGGGTCGCGCGACGAGGACGACCCGCAGGCGGGCGCGTCGCACTTCCTGGAGCACCTGCTGTTCAAGGGAACACCGCAGTGGGGTGCGGCGGAGATCGCGGAGTCGGTCGACGAGATCGGCGGCGACATGAACGCCTTCACGACCAAGGAGTACACGGCGTTCTACATCCGCCTGCTCGCCGAGGACCTCCCTCTGGGCCTCGACGTGCTGGGGGCCATCATGACCGACCCCGCCCTCCGGGTCGACGACATCGAGGCCGAGCGGCAGGTCATCCAGGACGAGATCCTGATGCATGCCGACGAGCCCTCGGACTTCGCAGCCGAGCAGTGCACGGCGGCGATGTTTCCCGGCCACGCCCTGGGTCGCGAGGTCATGGGCACTCCGCAGAGCGTGGCGTCGTTGCACCAGCCCGAGATCCGCGGTTTCTTCGACAGCCACTACCGCGCCGGGAACCTCGTCGTGGCGGCGGCCGGCGACGTCGACCACGAGCGACTGGCTGCCGAGGTCGACGCCCGGTTCGCCGACCGATCGGGGGGGACGGCGCCGTCGCGGGTTCCTCCCGAGGGTCCCGTGGAGGCGATGACGGTCCAGGAACGTCCGACCGAGCAGGTCCACTTGGTGGTGGGCATGCGGTGCCCGGGCCGGCACTCACCGGACCGCTGGCCCCTGGCCGTGCTCAACCACGTCCTCGGGGGTGGGATCTCGAGCCGCCTGTTCCAGGAGGTGCGCGAGCGCCGCGGTCTCGCCTACTCGATCTGGTCCGAACGGGTCCACTACGACGAGGTCGGGACCCTGACCGTGAGCGTGGGGACCGCGCCCGAGAACGTCCGGGAGGTGCTCGCCCTCGTCCACGGTGAGCTCGACCGCATGGGTGAGACCGGTGTCAGGGATCGGGAGCTGGCGGTGGCCAAGGGCCATCTCCGGGCCGAGACGCTCCTGTCGCTCGAGGACTCGGGGGCGCGCATGAGCAGGATCGGATCGAGCCTCCTCCTGCACGGACAGGTCCTCGAGGTCGACGAGGTCCTGGCGAAGGTGGACGGCGACACCGTCGAGGATGTGGCCGCAGTGGCGGCCACCTTGGCCACACAGACGCGGACCCTGTCGGTCGTCGGCCCCTTCGACCCCGACGGGCCGTGACCGGGCGGTCCTGCCCGGAGCGACGTGGCGCGTCGAGTTGGCCGGCACGTCGATAGGGTTTGGCCATGACGCGCGTCGGGGTGCTCGGTGCCGGTGGGCGGATGGGCCGTGAGGTGTGCCGGGCGATCGCCGACGACCTCGAGCTCGAGCTCGTGGCCGCCGTCGACCCTGCGCTGGCGGGGATCGACCTGCGCCAGGTCACCGGCGCCGACGCGGCGGGACTGCAGGTGGCCAGCGATGTCGAGGCCCTGGAACGGTCGGGAGCGCAGGTGGCCGTGGACTTCACGGTGGCCGACGCCGCTGTCGAGCACATGCGGTGGTGCGCGTCGCACGGCGTCCACGCCGTGGTGGGGACGACCGGCATCGGCGACGGCGTGCTCGGCGAGCTGCGGTCCCTCTTCGAGGGCTCGTCGACGAATTGCGTCATCGCCTCCAACTTCGCCATCGGTGCCGTCCTCATGATGCGGTTGGCCGAGCTGGCCGCCCCGTTCATGGACGGGGTCGAGATCGTCGAGATCCACCACGCCGGCAAGCTCGACGCGCCGTCGGGCACGGCGCTCTCGACTGCGGAGCGTCTCGGCAAGGCACGGCAGGCTGCTGGCGGTGACGCGTGGCCCGCCGACCGCACCGCGTCAGAGGTGGTGCACGGGGTGCGCGGGGCGGAGGGGCCGGGCGGGGTTCGCATCCATTCGCTGCGGCTCCCCGGCGTCGTCTCGCACCAGGAGGTGCTCTTCGGAGCCGTGGGCCAGAGCCTCGCCATTCGCCATGACGCCTACGACCGCACCTCGTACATGCCGGGCATGATCCTGGCCGTGAAGGCGGTGAGCGAACGGCCCGGCCTCACCGTCGGGCTCGACGGCCTCCTCGGATTCTGACCTCGTTCTGACTTCGGAGGGTTTGGCTTCCGAGGGTCTGGCTTCCGAGGTTCTGGCTCCCCAGGCTGGTTCCCGGAATCTGCTTCACCGGAGCCCGCGTCCTCGGATTTCGCAGCCTCGGCGTTATCGTGGGCGCCATGGACGGGACGCGCCAGCGGATCCTCGAGGCGACCTACGCGTGCGTGGCGCGCTGGGGCTTGTCGAAGACGACCGTCGAGGACGCGGCGCGCGAAGCCGGCTTGTCCCGGGCGACGGTGTACCGGTACTTCCCAGGTGGCCGTGAGGAGCTCGTCGACGCGGTGGTGTCGTGGCAGCACGTGCTCTTCTTCGTGCGGCTCTACCAGGAGGTCCACGGCGCCACCTCGCTCGAGGAGGTGCTCGACCGAGGTCTCACCTTCGCCCGGCGATCCCTTCTGGAGCACGAGGTGCTCCAGAAGGTGCTCGAGACCTAGCCGGAGGTGCTCATGCCCAAGCTCACCGTCGAGTCGAACCGGACCGTGGGTCTCATCGCCGGCTTCCTCATTCCCTACCTGCACGAGCACGGCATGGCCGAGGGTGTGGAGATCCAAGAAGCAGCCGACTTCCTGGCCCGCATGATCCTGTCGTACATCTCCTCCCCCGGACACTGGGACCTGGGGGACCCCGAGCAGGTGGCGACCCTGGGCCGGACCGAGCTTCTCGCCGGAGTGGTAGCCGAGCCGCGGCCCGCCGGCCCCTGAGCATGGAATGCCGTGCCGCTCGGCGCGGCTGAGGAACGTTGACAATGAGACATCTTGAGCAATAACGTCTCATCGTGAGCGTGGCACCGCTGGAGCTGGTTCGGGGGCCCGGTGCCGCCGACCTCTCCGGGGGGGAGCCTGCGGCATCTGCCACCGGGGCCCGCATGAGGGTGGTCGACGGGGCGTTGTCGTGCATCGCCCGACAGGGTGTCGCCAAGACCACCCTCGACGACGTGGCCCGCGCCGCCCGGTACAGCCGGGCCACCGTCTACCGGGTCTTCCCCGGGGGGAAGGACGCCGTGCTCGGCGCCGTCGTCGACACCGAGGTCTCGAGCTTCTTCAGTGCGCTGGCCCTCCGCATGGGGGCGGCCACCGATGTCGAGGACGTGCTCGTGGCCGGCATGACCGAGGCCGCCACCAGGGTGACCGAGCATCGCGCTCTGCGGTACCTGCTCGAGCACGAGCCCGAGCTGGTGCTCTCGCAACTGGCGTTCGCCCGCATGGACCAAGTCCTCGCCGTGACTTGCGCGTTCACGACGCCGTTCCTCGGGCGGTGGCTCGACCAGGCCGAGGCCAGGCGCGTTGCCGAGTGGGCGGCGCGCATCGTCGTGTCGTACCTGCTTTGCCCGGCCGACGGCGTCGACCTGACCGATGCCCGGCAGGTGCGGCGTCTCGTGCGTCTGTTCGTCCTTCCCGGCGTCCACGCCCTGCGGGTGCCCGAAGGGGGCATGCGCAGGGCACCGGTGGCGGGTGGCTCCGTCCGCCGGGCCGATCGATCTCTGCAGTCCAGCCGAGCAAGGCTCACCACCAAAGGGGAAGCATCATGACTGAGCAGATGCGCGATACGGCCGACATCATCGGTCGCGACGACATCAACGATCTCGAGGCGATCCTCTCGGTCGTGAACACCGACGTCGACGAAGAGCGCCACGCCGTCCATTCGGTCTACGACACCATCTTCACCTGGGACTACGAAAAGGGTCAGCGGCCCAAGCTGGAGAAGCTCTACGAGAAGGCCAAGAAGACCCAGTGGAACGGCCAGACCGACCTCCCCTGGGAGACAGAAGTCGACCAGGAGCAGCTCGTGGTGGCCAATGCCGTCGCCAACGGCGGCTTCACCGACGGCATCGACGTCAGCGGGACCTCCCTCGAGCGCTGGGGCGACAAAGAGTGGATCCAGTTCGGCGTGGAGAGCCAGAACTGGACGCTCTCGCAGTTCATGCACGGCGAGCAGGGCGCCCTGGTGTGCACGGCCAAGATCGTCGAGTCCGTCCCTTGGATCGACGCCAAGTACTACGCGGCGACACAGGTCATGGACGAAGCCCGGCACGTCGAGGTCTTCGCCAAGTACCTCGACGACAAGCTGTCGGGCCATTACCCGATCAACGCCCACCTGCGCCTGCTGCTCGACGACATCATCTCCGACAACCGTTGGGACATGACCTATCTCGGAATGCAGATCATGGTCGAGGGCCTGGCGCTGGCCGCCTTCGGTTTCATGCACCAGATGACCACCGAGCCGTTGCTCAAGCAACTGTTGCGCTACGTGATGTCGGACGAGGCCCGGCACGTCGCCTTCAGAGTGCTGAGCCTGCAGGAGTACTACCAGCAGCTCTCGGCGGCCGAGATCCGCGAGCGCCAGGAGTTCGCCTTCGAGGCGGCCGTGCGCATGCGCGATCGCTTCCTCCAGCAAGAGGTGTGGGACCGCATGGGCGCCAACCCCAAAGAGATCGTGCCGCTGCTCATGCAGGTGCCCGATCGGCAGGTCTTCCAGTCGTTGCTGTTCTCGAAGATCGTGCCCAACTGCAAGAAGCTCGGCCTGCTCGATGCCGCCGACGGCTGGCTGCGAGTGAAGTTCACCGAGCTGGGCGTCATCGGCTTCGAGGACTGGACCGACACGGGCGAGGAATACGACAGCCTGCAGGCGACCCCCGCCACCGGCGCCGTGGCGTAGCCGACACCTGCCGCTTCACGCCGGCGGGCGGGCTAGCCTGACGGCGTGAAGTCGTCACCCCGGCCCGGGCGATTCGGCGCGGTGATCACCGCCATGGTCACGCCCTTCGACGAGGGCGGGGGACTCGACGTGGACGGAGCCGTCACCCTGGCGCGCTGGCTCTCGGACCATGGGAGCGACGGGCTCGTGGTGGCGGGCACCACCGGCGAGGGGCCTGTGCTCTCCCACGCCGAGCTCGGTGAGCTCTGGCGAGCTGTGTCCGAAGCCGTCACGGTCCCGGTGATCGCGGGCACAGGCAGCAACGACACCCGCCACACCATCGAGTGCACCAAGCTGGCCGAAGCTGTCGGCGTGGACGGAGCGCTCGTGGTGACCCCGTACTACTCACGGCCGTCACAGGCCGGGCTGTCCGCCCACTTCCGGGCGGTGGCCGCCGCCACCGCGCTCCCGGTGCTGCTCTACGACGTCCCGGTGCGCGCCGGCCGGAAGATCGCGCACGACACCATGGTGCAACTGGCCCGAGACGTGCCCAACATCGTCGGGGTGAAGGACGCCGCCGGCAGTGTGCAGGGAGCGGCGCGGCTCGTGGCCGAGGCCCCCGAGGGATTCGAGCTCTACAGCGGGGACGACGCACTGACACTGCCGTTGTTGTCGGTCGGCGCCGTGGGGGCGGTGAGCGTGGCGACCAACTGGGCCGGCGAGGAAACGGCCGACATCATCGCCGCCTGGTTCAAGGGCGACGCCGACGGCGCGCGAGTGGCAAATGCCAGGCTCTTGGAGTCCTACGATTTCGAGTCGAGCGAGGCGTTCCCGAATCCGCTGCCGGCCAAGGCCGCATGCCGCGTGCTCGGGCTCCCCGCCGGCCAGTGCCGGCTGCCGCTCGGCGCCGCACCCCCCGAGCTCGAGGAGCGTGCCCGCACGGTGCTCGAGAACCTCGGGCGCGACGTGCACGTCGGTGCAGGTGCGGGCGGGCCGCTTGCCTGATTCTGTTCGCATCATCTTCCTGGGCGGCCTCGGCGAGATCGGCCGCAACTGTGCGTGTCTCGAGCTCGACGGCCGCATCGTGGTGCTGGACTGCGGGATCATGTTCCCCGAGCCCGACATGCCGGGCATCGACCTGGTGCTCCCGGACCTGTCGTACCTGCGTGACCACGCCGATGCCGTCGAAGCCGTGGTTCTCACCCATGGCCACGAGGACCACACCGGCGGCCTCGCCTTCTTGTTGCGGGACCTGTCGGTTCCCGTGTACGGCTCCGCGCTGACCCTCGGCCTCGCCCGCAACCGGGTGGAGGAGGCGGGCCTGGCGGACCGGGCCCGCTTCATCGAGGTGGTGGACGGGGAGCGGCGCCAGATCGGTCCCTTCGAGGTCGAATTCATCCCCGTCACCCATTCGGTGCCCCACGGTTTCGCCACGGCCTTCCACACCCCGCAAGGGGTGATCCTGCATTCGGGTGACTTCAAGATCGACCTCACGCCCGTCGACGGCCGGCTCACCGACCTGGCGCGCATCGGGACACTGGCCTCGGGACCCGGCATCCGCCTGCTGCTGTCGGACTCCACCAACGCCGAGGAGCCCGGGTTCACCGATTCCGAGAGCCAGGTGGGCGTCACGATGCGGCGCCTCTTCGAGGCCCGCGTCGGAAGGCGCCTGATCGTGACCTGTTTCGCCAGCCACATCCACCGCGTGCAGCAGGTCGTCGACGCCGCCCTCGGAACGGGGAGGAAAGTGGCGACCCTGGGGCGGTCGATGGCCAAGAACGTCGAGCTGGCGCGGCGGCTGGGCTTGCTCGAGCTCCCCCCGGAACATGTCGTGGACGTCGAGCAGGTCGACGACATGGACCCCGGCAAGGTGTGTGTCGTGTCCACCGGTTCCCAGGGTGAGCCGCTGTCGGCGCTTTCGCTGATGGCCGAGGGCGAGAGCAAGTGGTTGCACCTCCGCCCCGGCGACGTGGTGGTGATCAGCGCCCACCCCATCCCCGGCAACGAGTGGGCCGTGGGCCGCGTCATCGACGGGCTCTACCGCCGTGGTGCGGAAGTGATCCATACCGGCGTCGAGCCCGTCCACGTGAGCGGGCACGCCCGACAGGACGAGCTCATGATCCTGCTGTCGGTGGCCCGCCCCGAATGGTTCATCCCCGTCCACGGCGAGTACCGGCACCTCGTGAACCACATCGAACTGGCCACGCGCATGGGGGTCGACGACGGCAAGGCGCTGCTGTGCGAGGACGGCGACTCGGTGGTGCTCGACGACGCCGGGCTGCACCCGGGCGACTCGGTGCCCGCCGGCTTCCTCTACGTCGACGGCACCGTGGGCGACGTGGGCCACGGGGTGCTGCGGGACCGGAGGGTGCTCGCCGAAGAGGGAGTCGTGGTGGTGGTGGCGACGGTCGACCCGCACGCCGGTGAGGTCGTGAGCCCGCCCGAGATCGTGACCCGGGGCTGGATCCACGCCCCCGAGGCCGAAGCGCTCCTGGGGGAGGCCAGTGACGTCGTGAGGGCGGCCTTGGAAAAGGCGATGGCCGAAGGAGCCATCGACCATGAGACGCTGCGCCGCCACGCCCGCAAGGCCCTGGGCCGCCTGGTGGGGGAGAGAACCCGGCGCCGACCCATGATCGTCCCCGTCGT
>JARLGQ010000388.1 GCA_031292675.1 Acidimicrobiales bacterium | reverse complement strand
GGTCCGTAGGTCACGTGCACGGTCTGGACCACGATGTTGGTCGTCGTGATCTGCCCACCGCCGGCGAGCAGGGCGGGCTCCCCGCTGTAGGACAACAGCCAGTGTCCGCTCGACGCGTTCCACGTCCACAGGACGTTGTTGGTGCCCGAGAACGGGATGTGGACCGACGTGGTCGGCGTACCCGAAGGCGTGGCGGTGGAATAGGTGAACAGCGCCGATGGCGGCGTCTTGTAACCAGGATCGAGGCCCCACCCCGCCGCCGCCGAGATGTAGGTGTCGTAGGGCGCATAGCGGCCGGGGACGGTCTGGACGATCGACCCGTGCGTGCGGAGGTCGAAGTCGATCAGGTTCCCGCTCTGCAGGAGCGACAGGACCGGGCCGATGCCCCCGACGTGGACGAGGATGGGCCGGCTCAGTTGGTCGAGGATCTGGAGGTCGACGGCACGAGCGGAGCGAATGGGGCCGATCAGCGCCGGGCTCTGGCACTGGAACACGGCCGCGAAACGTGTGATCAGTCCCTCGACCGGCTCGTCGAAGACGATGTCGGCCTGGCCCAGGCCCGACTGGGGCCGGGCCTGGGGATAGTTGTCGATCTTCACCGCCAGGGCGGGGCGCTGCGGCACGTGGCCACCGGGCGCGGGGAGCCCGGTGAGAGGACACAGCGGGCCCGAGGGCGACGTCGTGGTCACGACCGGGATGTTCAGTGCGGCGCCCGACGCCTTCTTCTTGGTACCCCCTCCGGCGGTGACCGCCAAGGCGATGCCGGAGCCCACGACGAGGACGGCGACCGCCACCAAGGCGATCACCCAGGCGCGCTGGGAGGAATTGCGAGCCCGGCCCCCCGCAGCGTCGCCGTCGGGCCCCGTGGCCGCGGCCGCGCCCGCCGCGGCGGTGACGGGGGTGCCGACCGGGGGTGTGGCGGCACTCGCCATGGACCGGGTCGTGTCGGCGGGCACCGCCTGGGTGACGTCGCCGGCTCCGGTGTCGGCGGGCACCGCCTGGGTGGCGTCGCCGGCTCCGGTGTCGGCGGGCACCGCCTGGGTGGCGCGGTCCCACGGTTCCGGCACCCCGGTGTCGTCACCCCCGACGCCTTTCGGGACGTCGCCGGGCTGCTCGGGGGTGGTTTCGTCGGGCATGGGCTCCTCCTGCAGACCCCGCACCCGGGGTTGCTGTCTGACCGTCGCCGGCGTACGTCCGCACCGTCAGGGGGGCGGCGACCGAAAGTGGACCGTGGCGAGGCTAGTGCTCGGCTCTGAGGTCGCGGGGTGAGCCTCCGTCGAGCCGACACCCCCACCTGGTCCGGCGCCGGCCCACCGGCTATGACCACGTCATGAGCGCCGGTGGAGTGCATCGCACCGCGACGGCCTTCTCGGATGCCGCCACCGTGTACGAGCAGGCACGGCCGGGCTACCCCCCCGAGGCGCTGGCGTGGCTGGACCGGCAGCTCGCCCTCGGTCCGGGGCGGCGGGTCCTGGACCTGGCGGCGGGGACGGGCAAGCTCACCCGGGAACTCCTGGCCCGGGGGGCGACGGTCGTAGCCGTCGAGCCCGTCGAGGGGATGCGCCGGACTCTGGCGACCACCGTGCCGGGCGCGATGGTGGTGGCGGGCGTGGCCCAGGCCATCCCTCTCGGCACGGCGACCGTCGACGCCGTGACGGTGGCGCAGGCGCTGCACTGGTTCGCCACGCCCCGGGCCGTCGGGGAGATGCACCGGGTGTTGCGCCCCGGGTCGCGGCTGGCGGTGGTGTGGAACCGTCGGGACCTCTCCGATCCGCTGCAGGCGGAGCTCCAGCGGCTGATGGCCCCGTTGCAGGGCGACACTCCCTCAGGGACCTCGGGCGAGTGGCGGCGGGCGCTCGAGGAGGGTGCGGACGGCGCAGGAGGATCGGCGCGCTTCTTGCCCGAGGCGCGCTTCGAGACGCCGTGGAGACAGCCCACCGACGTCGAAGGCGTCGTGCTGCGGGTGGCCTCGGTGAGTTTCGTGGCCGCCTTGGCCCACGCCGAGCGCGAGCGGTACTTGGAGCAGGTGCGCACCGAAGCCCGGCGCTACCCACCCCCGCTCACGTTGCCCTATACGACGGAGATCTTCACGTACCGTCGCGCCGGCTGACGGAAGCCGCCCGGCGGTGGGCCGCGTCGGCCGAATGCCGTCGGCGGGTGCATCGGCGGCGCGACGTTCATGCGCGACGATCCGGATACGTCCAAACGCGGGTGTGCGAATATGTGGCCATGCCGTATTGCAGGGCGACGGACGAGCCATGAGCTCCACGAGCGAAGAGCGCGGGACGGGGCCCGGCGCCGGCGCGCCGCCGGTGACGGTCTCTGTCTGCATGCCCACGTCACGCCCGGCAGATGTGCTGGAGGGGGCGCTCGCCAGTGTGCTCTCTCAAGATTTCGAAGACTTCGAAGTACTGATCGGCGACGAAACCGGGGAGGCAGAACCCTTGGTCGTGGCCGTGAACGACCCACGGGTCCGCTACTACCCCAATCCTCATCGGTTGGGATTCGCCGCAAATCATGTCGCACTTCTCGACCGGGCCCGGGGCCGCTACATGACCGTCCAACACGACGACGACTGGTGGGAGCCGAGATACCTGTCCTCGCTCGTCGCGGTACTCGACGGCGACCCGGGGATCGGACTGGCTTGCTGCGGGACCGTGCTCGACCACGATGAACATCGAGAGCTCTGGCCCTTCCCCCTGCGCCCCGGACGTCACGCGCACGTGCTCGAAGACCTCCTCCGGGAGGACTGGTTCCTGCTCCTCAACGCCACCGTGTGGCGGCGCCAGGTGTGGACGGGAGCAGCCCGGCAGTGGCCCGACCTCCGCTGCGGGGACCTGCAGCTCTTCCTCTCCGCGGCTGAGGACGATTGGTCGTTGTTCTACCTTCCCGAGCCCCTCGCGCACTGGGTGCAGCACGACGAGCAGTCAGGCGCGTGGCGCGGGTCCGATCACGGACTGGGGGTCGCCGACGACGTCTTGGCGTTCTGGGACGGTTGGCTCGAGGGGCGTCCGGCCCACCAGGTGGCACTGACCGAACGCCAGCGGGCCACCTGGCACCTGCGTCGCGCCCGCGCCCTGTTGCTGGCGGGCCGATCCTCCGAGGCGCGGGTCGCCATCCGCAGCGCTTCGGGTTGCACGGGCGCCCATCTGCCGGGCCTTTGGCGCATGAGGATCGCTTCCCGCCTTCCCCCGTCGGTGGTCAGTGGCGCGGTCGGCGCCAAGAGGCGCGTGGGTGATCGGCGCTAGCAGCGGGTCCGAGGTGGCGGGGATGGGCCTCGTGACCGTCAGCACGCCACTCCGAGGTGACGGTAGGCAGCCGCGGTCGCCGATGCTGTTGCGCTCCAGCTCAGTGCCCCGGCTCGAACGAGCCCCGCGTGTGCCAGCTGTCTCCGGCCCTCGTCGTCGGCGAGCAACTTGCGAAGCGCCGTGGCGAGCTCGACCGCATCGCCGGGAGGCGTAAGCACCGCAGCATCGCCCAGCGACTCCTCCAAAGGCGGGATGCGGAAGGCCACGACCGGTGCTCCGCACGCCATGGCCTCGACCGGCGGGAGGCCGAACCCTTCGTAGATCGACGGGTACGCCACCACGGTCGCTGCCCCGTACAGAGCGGGCAGATGGGACCTCGGCACGTAGCCCAGGAGGTGCGCCCCGGTAGGCGCGGTCGTACGCGCCGCCCCTGCGATCACAAGAGGAACCCCGACGTCGCGGCACGCGGTTGCCAACGTCGCTACGTCCTTGCGGGGCTCGATCGTCGCCACGCAGAGGACGAACCGGCTCGGGAGGTCGTACCGGAGCCGAACCTCGGCCAGCTCAGCTTCCACCGCCGGCACCATGTCCCTCGACGGGGCTTCGGGCACCACCGTCGCATCACGCCCGAAGCGATCGTGGAGGCGTTGTGCAGTGAACTCCGACACGGCCAACAATGTGTCAGCCCGGCGCGCGGCATGGGCGATCGCGGCCCGCTCGCGCATTACCCAGCGACGCTTGAAGGCCCACGGGACGTCGTAGACGGCGAGGTCGTGCACGGTCGCCACCGTGGGGGCTCCGGGCCGGACCGGGATGTGAACGTCGAGTCCGTGGACGAGCGTGGCCGGTCCGAGGCCCCGCGCCTCGGTGGCTATCGCCCGCATCCCGTGTCCGGGGCGCCGGACGATCGGGGTGATCGCAGGAGGAAGAAGGGAGCAGGCGTCGGCGCGCACCGATGCCACCATGTCGGCGTCGACCACCTCCACCAGAGCGGACAACAATTCCACGATGTACGTCTGCACGCCGCTGCCGCCCGGCCATAACGAGAGCGCGTTGAACGCGAGACGCGGCCGTGTCATGGGCGGGGGGACAGCGTGCCAACCATTGTCACCGATTGTGGCGCGTTCGCGGGCCGGACCGCCGCATGGTCGATGCCCGTGTGCCCGATCCAGGGCAATTCGGCGCCGGCCCGGTCACGCCCACGGGAGAGGGCCTCGACGGGGGATCGAATCGATCTCCCTCGGGTCACCGGGTACGTTCAGCGGGTGCCATCGCCACGCCAGCTGCCCCCGTGGGCCCGCCGCGTCGCTGCGAGCGCCATCGACATCGGGTGGACCTGGGTCTGTGACCTCGGCGCCATCGGGCCGAACCACCCACGCGCCCGGCGCTTCGGAGCCTTCGGGGAGGGGAGCCTGATCGCCTTCCCTCCCGGGGCGATCTTCAACGAGCGCTGGATCCGGATCGGGAGCCACTCGATGGTGGGCCCCTACGTGTCGCTGTCGGCGGGGATGGCACCGGGCCAGGAGATGGTGAGTGATCCAGTGGTGTCAATCGGCGACCGGACCCTGATCGGACGGGGGAGCCACATCGTGGGCCACCTCTGCATCGAGATCGGAGACGACATCCAGACCGGGCCCTACGTCTACATCACCGACCAGAACCACGTGTACAGCGATCCCGACACACCCATCGGGGCGCAGTGGCCGATCGAGTCGAGCGTGCACATTGGGTCCGGGAGCTGGTTGGGAACCGGGGTGGTGGTGCTCCCGGGAAGCCGCATCGGCCGCAACGTCGCCGTCGGCGCCGGTTCGGTGGTCACCGGCGAGATCCCCGACCACTGTGTGG
>JARLGQ010000387.1 GCA_031292675.1 Acidimicrobiales bacterium | reverse complement strand
GAAAATGGCGACCGAGGGGGGTGGCCGCCATTCTCCAAGCACCTTTGTCTGGGAAGAGGAGGGTGTCCCAGTCATTGTGCAACCGGGCCTGCGGTGGGGGTAGAGCCGAAAGTAACGGATTCCGGCCAGCCGGCCGCTCCGTGACCAGGACCAATGGCCATGGTCAGGAGGACGCCCCGGTGCGAGAGTAGAGCCATGCCCACCGTCTGCTCCGCCGAAGAGGCCGTGTCCCTGATCCGGCCGGTCGACATGATCGGGTTCGGGTTGGGCCCGGCCAATCCTGACACCTTCCTGAACGCCCTGGGGGCCCGGGACGACTGGCAGGACCTGCAGCTGGGTGGAGCGCTGTGCCTGAATTTCTACGAGGTCTTCACCAAGCCGGGCGTGACCTACCGCTGCGGCTTCTTCGGGCCGGCGGAGCGCCTCCTTCACTCCATGGGCCACAAAGTGGAGCTGGTGCCTGGCGGCTTCCGCCAGATGGCGCCCATCCTGGCCAAGTTCTCACCCCGCGTCATGGTCGTGCAGGCCGCCCCGCCCGACGAGTACGGCAACGTGAACCTCTCGCTCCACATGGGTGCCACCCGGCCCGAGCTCATGCGTGCCGGGGAGGACCCGGACCGGCTCCTCATCGTCGAGGTCAACCCCAACCTGCCCCGGACCAAGAGCCTGCCTCCCGAGTACGACAACACCATCTCGCTCGACCTCGTCGACGTGCTCATCGAGACGAACGTCACGCCGTTCGCCCTCACCGAGCCCCCGACCGACGAGGTGGACGCGGCGATCGCGCGCAACGCGTTGGCCTACATGAAGAGCGGGTCCACCCTGCAGACAGGGATTGGCGCCATCCCCAACATCGTGGCGACCGAGCTCGCGAAGGGCCCCCTCGGTGGGTTCGGCGTCCATTCCGAGATGTTCACCAACGGCCTCATGCGGCTGCACCAGGCGGGCAAGGTCACCAACGACGCCAAGGGGGTGTTCGACGGAGTCTCGGTCACCACCTTCGCCCTCGGGACGTCGGAGCTCTACGGATGGCTCGACGGGAACGAGGATGTCGCCTTCCTCCCGGTGGAGACGATCAACGACCCCACCGTCATCGCCAGGAACGCCAACCTGGTCTCCATCAACGGGGCATTGTCGGTCGACCTCTACGGGCAGGTGGTGGCCGACAACATCGGCGACCGGCAGGTCTCGGGTGTCGGCGGGCACGAGGACTTCGTGGCCGCGGCGGAGCTGCACCTCGACGCCCATTCGCTCATCTGCCTCCATTCGACGGCGGTGCGCAGTGGCGAGATCGTCTCCCGGATAGTGGGGCTCCTGCCCGAAGGCTCGGTGGTCTCGACGCCACGCCACCACACCGGCGTCATCGTCACCGAGTTCGGCGCGGCGGAGCTGACCGGGCTCACCGTGAGCGAGCGTGCCCACCTGTTGGTCGATGTCGCCCATCCTGACTTCCGGGACGACCTGCGCAAGGTCGCCGACGAGTTGGGCCGTTCCTGACGGGTCGCGGCAGCGGCCGCGGACTCAACCGGCGGGCACCGGTGCCGGCTTGTTCGGCCACTCGCGGAAGGTGGCCTGGTGCCGCCCGATCTCGCCGATGATGGCATCGATGTAGACGAGCTTGCGGATCATGTACGAGCGCGTCTCCTTGGGGTCCAGGTACAGGTTGTAGAGGCGGCCGTACCCGTAGCGCTGCACCACACCCGTGAACCCCCCGGGGTTGAGGACGTCCGTGTCGTCGTCCGAGATTGAGGACAGCATGTACTTGTACTCGCCCACCCGGAGCGCCGAGTACTGGGACGTGAGCCAGTAGTGCTGGTACTTCCGGTTGGACACGGCCTCGCGGTCGTCGGGGGCCAGGAGGAACGAGAGCTGGTCGACGGCGTCGATGTAGCGGTCGGTGGGCATCCGGTCGGGCGCCCCGGCCATGGACAGGCACGTGGCGAAGAGGTCGAGCAGATGGAGCAGGCCGTCACTGGAGCAACCCGGCTGAATCATGCCGGGCCACGACACGACGGCCGGCACGCGCACACCGCCTTCCCACGTCGATCCCTTCGCACAGCGGAACGGTGTGAACGCCGAGTCCGGCCAGGTCTCCATCTCCGGCCCGTTGTCGGACGAGATCACCACCATCGTCGACTCGAGTTGACCGGTCCGCTCGAGCGCGGCGACCAACCGGCCGCAGATGGCGTCCAGTTCGACGATCGCGTCCTTGTAGGGGTGCCGGGCCGGGGAGCGCCCCAGGAAATCGGGATGCGGGTAGTTGTCGAAATGCGCTCCCCGGGTGCAGTGGTAGAGGAACCAGGGATCAGCCGACCCCGCCATACGCTGAATGAATTGCTCGGAGTACGTGCACCACTTGTCGTCGAGCAGTGAGAGGACCGGGACGGTGACCTCCTCGACCTCCTCGAGCTGGCCGTTGCGGGTCGCGTGCACGAAGCACTTGTTGAACGGCATGTTCTTGACCCATTCCGTACGGTCCTCGCTGTAGACGACCTCGGGGAAGAAGTACGGGTCACGCCACTCCGTGTACATGTCCGAGACCGACAGGAACCCGTAGAAGTCGTCGAACCCGACGTTCTGCGGCTGGCTGTCCTGGTTCTCGCCCATGTGCCACTTCCCGACCGCCTGGGTCACGTACCCGGAGTCCGAGAGGAGCTCCGGGAGCGTGATCTCCCCGGTGAGCCCGCCCGGCATGCCGTACATGGGAGGGATCAAGAGGCCGTGTCGCATGGGCAGTCGGCCCGTCATGATGGATGCGCGCGTCGGAGTGCACGATGGTTCGCTGTAACACGACGTGAGGAGCAGGCCGTCCCGGGCGATCCGGTCGACGTTCGGAGTCGGCGCGCCAACCGCGACCCCGCCGCCGTAGCACCCGAAGTCCCCCCAGCCGACGTCGTCCATCAAGATGACGACGACGTTCGGTCGCCGCCCGGTGCGGGAAAGGAACTCCTCCATCTTGGCGGCTGCGGCCCCGTCGCGGCCGGGAACCAGGAAGGCGGGCTCCCGGTTTGGCCCGGGCACCAGCGTGGCGCCCGTGACGGGGTCCACGCCCGATCCGCTCCGGTACTCGGTGTCGTCGCCTGACCTCGCCTCGCTCATCAGCTCTCCTCGTTGCCTGGGTGCGAGGCACATGCTGCCCTCTCCGCGGTCCCTCGTGCAGGCGCACCACATCGACGTGAGCGTCGGTGCGTCAGCTCGACGAGCAGGCCTGGGTATAGATGGCGCTCGGCACCAGGTGGTTCGAGCACGCATTGCCGCGGTCGGCCACCACCCACCCGGATGCCTGGGCCTGGAGGACGATGACCGCGTCGTAGGAGGCCGAGCCGCTCCCGACGTTCACGTTCGCATAGGCCCATGCTCCCGAACAGCCGAAGTTGGAGACCGAGTTCACCGGACCTGTGCTGGTCGAGCTCTTTGCGGCGGCCAGGATCGCGCTTTGCGTGCAGGCTGCGCTGCTGGCCGAGGCCGTCGTCGTTGT
>JARLGQ010000386.1 GCA_031292675.1 Acidimicrobiales bacterium | reverse complement strand
TCGTGCACCTCGGGCCGGTTGCCGTTGAAGACCGGCCGCTGTCCGAACAGCTGTGCGTCGAAGTCGTCGTCCGCGGTGGCAGGCGGGTTGTCCCTGAGCCGGGCGTCCTTCACGATGATGTTGCACACGTCGATCCGGAACCCGGCCACTCCTCGGTCGAACCAGAATCGGAAGATGTCGTCGAACTCCGCCCGGACCCTTTCGTTCCACCAATTCAGATCCGGTTGCTCGGCCAGATGGTTGTGCAGGTAGTACTGACCGGTATTCGGGTCCAACGTCCAGGCTGGGCCCCCGAAGCTGCTCACCCAATTGTTGGGGCTACTCCCATCGGGTTTTGGATCCGCCCAGACGTACCAATCGCGCATGGGGTCGGTGGTCGAGGAGCGGGACCTCACGAACCATGGATGTCTCTCGCTGGTGTGGTTCGGGACGATGTCCAGGAGGACCCGTATGCGCCGCTCGTGGGCGCGGGCGACGAGGTCGTCGAACGTCTCCATCGTTCCCAGATCGGGTTGCACCGCTCGATAGTCGGCGACGTCGTATCCCCAATCCGCGTTGGGTGAGACCGTGATCGGGCTCAGCCAGATCCCGTCGACCCCCAGCCATTCGAGGTGCTCGAGACGGTCGATGATGCCTTGAAGATCACCGATGCCATCAGCGTTCGAGTCGGCAAACGATCGTGGATAGACCTGGTACAGGACCGCCTTTTTCCACCACGGCGCGTCCTGCGGCTCGGGCTGATCCGAGGCCGCAGTCATCCCGGGCTCGGCAACGGCTGCCAATCCTGCATCACGACCCAGCACACCCCTTGAGGGATGTGGTCCAGCGGGAACTTGCACTGGCTCGATGGAGGGGAGTTGGTGTGCAGCCTCACGATCCGGTACTCGGTGGGTCCGTAGTACTTGTCCGGTCCGTACGTCAGGACCGGGGAGAATCCCCCGGGGAAGTTCGAGATCGTGGCCATGGCTGCAACGAACGTGCGTCGGTCCAGGTGCGTCCCGGCGGCGGTGGCCGCCGCCGCGAAGAGCCGGATCTCCTGGCACCAAGCCTGGACAGGCCCCTGTTCCTCGATGAAGTAGTTCTGGTTTCCCGGAGGGATCTGGGGATAGGCCTTGTGCCAGGCGGTGAAGCAGCTGCGCACCCCGGGGTCATACCCGCCTTCGGACTCGGGCCGGTTGTCATCGATCCCGCCGAGGGTCTCGGTGGTCAAGCCCTCCTGACCGTCGATTGCTTTCTCATAAGGAAACGGGATGAGCCCCAGCGCCGATTGGATGGAGTTCTCGTAGTCCGACAGCAGGAGTCGGGGGAAGAATTCCTGCTGGGTCTCGGCCCCCAAAACGGGAAAGAACACGTTGAACGGGATCAGCGGGATCACCGCGCTGACCCCGTCGGCCTTGAGCTGTTGGACGACCAAGGGGGCCTGGGCGTCGGTGGAGGCGGTGTCGGACGGGTCGGCCGCGATCGTCTTGACGATCGGCGTGATGCCCGCCCTCTGCAAATCGGGCAAGAGGTACTGGTTGAGTGCCAACTCGTCGCTTGCCCGGTTGCCGGCGATGACCGCCACTTTGTGGCCGCCGCCCAGAAGCCCGGAGCTCACTCCCCAATCGACGGTGGCCTGCAGGACGGCTGCGTCGTCGGGGCCGGTCCACCACAGGTAGGGCGAGCCCTCGTTGGTCCAATTGGTGACGGTCGTCCACTGGCTGAGCAAGGGCGTGTGGCCCTCCTGGGTGATGCACAGCTGGCTGTCGCCAGTCCAGGTCCCGATCCCGTCGAGCACGGCGAAGACCGGATCGCCGCCCTCGGTCCACTGCTTGCACAGGGCCCGCATCCCGGTCTCGCTGGTGGGGTCGAAGTTGACGATCTGGGCATCGATCTTCCGGCCGTGGATGCCGCCGCCGTCGTTGATCAGTTTGACGAACAGCTTGATCGCCTTGCTCTGCTCGCTGTACTCGACGTCCCCGGCGAATCCGAAGCTCGATGCCAGCGACGACAGGTTCGAAACCGGGAAGACGACCCTGATGCTGTTGGCGGTGACCCCGGCGGCGCTGCCGCTGGCCTGACCCGGGGAAGCGCTCGTGGTGGGTGCACTCGTCGTCGCGGTACCCGAGGGCTTGCCAGAGGATCCGCCCCCGACGGCGAACACGACGGCGACGACGAGCGCAAGCGCTGCCACCGCCGACACGACCTGTGCGCCCCCGGATCGCCTCCGGAACCGTCTCCACGACCGACCCAGTCGCCCACCACCCGGGCTTGCCATCGACCCCTCCTCGTGCCGGTGTCTTCAGAGGCCCTCACGGCGGCCGCTGCCTGCCGGAACAAGATAGGCGTCGGGAGAAGACCACATCCGGCTGTGTCCGCCGCTGCGCTCGTCGTCTACGGCGGCGAGAGTCTCCGACTACTGTCAATGCTTGAGGTGTGCCGGGAAGACTGGTCGGCGACCAGGAGGCCGCGCCCGATGAACGCATCTCTATTCCTCCCATGCCGAGCCCTCCCTGGGGCCGTGGACCTCCTCTCCGTCCCGTCCCTGGGGCCCGAGAGCGACGGGGGTGCAGGCCGCCACGGAGGCGAGGTCCTCGATGATGGATGAGGGTTCGAGCGCGGAGGCAGAGGCCCAGCGCGCATGGGACGGACGGCGGAAGTTGCCCAGTTGGCGGTGGGAGGCGCTCCGGACGACTCTCTGGTTGGTGCCGACAATCCTTGTCGCCGTTGCCTGTGTGCTGTTCGTGGCCACGTTCGCCATCGACTTCGCGGCCTTCCACCACGATCTGACCCTTCCGACCTGGATCCGGTTCGAAACGGGGAGTCCCGACGCCGGCCGGCAGGTTCTGATCGCCATCGCGGCTGCGGTCATCACGGTGGTCGGCGTGGTGTTCTCGATCACGATCCTGGCGTTGACCTTGGCATCTCAACAATTCGGTCCACGCATGATGCGGAACTTCGTCCGGGATATCGGGAACCAGGTGACGTTGGGGATCTTTGTCGCCACCTTCGTCTACTCGGTCCTGAGCCTCGCTTCGATCAGCGCCCCGAAACCCGACTTCATACCCCACCTGTCGATCTTCGTGGCCGAAGCCCTGTCTCTCTTGGACCTGGCAGTCCTCATCTACTTCATCCACCACATCGCCAAGTCGATCCAGCTGCCCGAGGTGATCGCCGGCATCGCCCGCGACCTCATGCATGCCATCGACGCCGAATTCCCCGAACGGAAGGATGGGTCAGAGACACCCGCCCCGATCGGAAAAGGCAGGTCCGTGGAGGAATTGCTCCAACTGATCGACGAAAGGGGTGTGGTCGTCCCCGCAGACACGAGTGGATACCTGCAATTTGTCGGGTACGCCCAGCTGGTCGACATCGCAGCCCGCACCGACTCGGTCATTCGCCTCAACCATCGACCCGGTCACTTCATCGTCGCCGGACGCCCTCTCGCCACCGTCTGGCCAGGGGGCGCAGCCGGTCAGGTCGCGTTGGCCCTTTCCAAGGCGCACGTGACGGGCCGGCACCGGACGCTCATGCAGGATCCCGTGTTCGCCATCGATCAGCTCGTCGAGATCGCCATCCGTGCTCTTTCCCCAGCAGTGAACGATACGTTCACCGCCCTCACGTGCATCGATTGGCTTTCGGCGGGGCTGAGCCGGGTCTCGGGCCGGAACCTCAAGGAGGCTGTCTACCGCGATCGGTTCGGCCGCGTACGGCTCATCGACTTCGATCCCTCCTATGCCCGAATGGTGAACCGCGCCTTCGACAAGGTCCGTCAAGCGGCGCGAGGGATGCCGGCGGTGATCATCCGCATGATCGACGCGTTGATCAACATCATGGACCAGACCTTGTCGGCTGAACAGCGCCGCATTCTGGCCCGGCAGGCGGAGATGATCTTCCGAAGTGCCCAGGAGTCGGTGCCCGAAGCCGATGACCGGGAAGACATCGAAATCAGGTACCGGCGCCTGCTGAGCGTCGTTGCCCTCGACGCTCAGTGAAGGGCCGAGCCATCTCGGGAGAAGCGTTCAGAGCCCTCACCTGGTGAAGAGCGACGACCCGATGTCTCAATTTCCCGGCTGTCGCGAAGGCGACGCTTTCGAAGTGGAGGTCGCCTGGCGGCAAGGCGGATAGCCGCGAAACTCGGCGACCGGCGTGCTAGAAAGCTGTTGGTGCCCAGTAGGAACGCTGGTGCGTCGAAACGTGGTGGGTTCTTCTCGCGCCACAGGCACCTGCGTACCGCAGTGATCGGCGTCTTGGCTGTCGTACTCGTTGTTGTCGGGGTGGTCGTCTACTCCAACGTCAAGACGACTCGGCAGCAGAATGCGCTCCAACCCTTCTACGACACGACCGGTCTGTCCGCGGTGGGTCCCCTTGGCCAAGTGGTCCGCAGCCAACGGCTCGGAACGACCGTGGCCGACGGGGTGGGGCTGCGGATCCTGTACAGGACCCAGAGAGCCGACGGGTCCACGGCCTTCAGTTCGGGCTTGGTCTTCATCCCCGACAACGACGCCGCCGGTACGCCGCGACCTGTGGTCGCCTGGGCCCATGGCACGGTGGGTATGGGTGACCAGTGCGCCCCTTCCAGGACTCCGGATCCCGTGGCGGGCATCCCATGGGTGACTTCGATGATGGCTCGTGGTTGGGTGGTGACGGCTACCGACTACGCGGGCCTGGGCACCACCGGCACCACAGGGTATCTCGTGGGAGACGACGAGGCGCATGACGTGCTCAACAGCGTCCGGGCTCTGAAGTTCATTCCGTCGGCTGACGCCGGCAACTCATTCGCGGTATGGGGACATTCGCAAGGTGGCAACTCGGCGCTGTTCACAGCTGCGTCGGTGAGTTCGTATGCACCTGAGCTACATCTCGTGGCGACGGTTGCCTCTGCTCCCGCAGCCGAGCTCATACCGCTCTTGAACGAGACGTACGACTCGACCCTTTCTTGGGTCATAGGTCCGGAGGTACTGCTCTCGTGGCCGACGGTCTACCCACACCTCTCCGTAGCCCAGATCACCACCAGTGCGGGCTACAACAACTATCGGAGGATCGCGTCAAAGTGCATCACATCCGCCGCGGTGGAAGGGCTCATCCGCAATGCCATCAAGCAACACTTCTTCAAGATCAACCCGGTGAGCGTCTCCGGGTGGCGGGCGGCGGCCGAAGATCAAACGGCACCCCTGCTGTCACCCACCCAACCTTTGATGGTGGCTGAAAGCCTGAATGACCAGGTAGTTCTTCCCAACACCACGGCTCTCTACATCGAGCGCGCCTGTCATGCCGGGTCCGACCTCACCTCGCTGTGGCTTGCCGATGTCGGACACATCCAGCTCTCCTCGACCATCGCGCCAGAGGTGGTCAGCTGGTTGGGGGACCGGTTCGCAGGTAGGCCCACAGCACCAACCTGTGACCAGCCGCTGCCCATCGCCCCGGCGAGCTAAC
This sequence comes from Acidimicrobiales bacterium, assembly GCA_031292675.1. Taxonomy (GTDB): domain Bacteria; phylum Actinomycetota; class Acidimicrobiia; order Acidimicrobiales; family UBA8190; genus Chersky-840. The sequence continues at coordinate 4,630 of JARLGQ010000386.1, read as the reverse complement.
CGCGGGCTGCATTCGAGTGAGCTGAGATCAGCTTTGGCCTAATGTGCGGTCCGAATTGTGCACCCGGACCTCGGAGGTATTTCGGTGTTCCTTTGGGAGAGTGGCGAGGGCTTGCGTCGCGAGGCGCGTGGGAGCGAGATGTGGTTCAAGGCCACGGCGTCGAATACTCAGGGTCGGTTCTCGCTGATGGAGAGGACGCTTCCGGCCGGTGGCCGAATGCCGCCGGCGCATCGCCATGTCGGCAATGACGAGGCCTACTTCGTCTTGGACGGCGCCGTGGAGTTCCATGTCGCCGACGAGGTCTTTCTGGGCACGAGCGGGATGTTTGTGTTGGTCTCCGCGGGAGAAGCGCACACCTTCGGGAATACGAGCGAAGAGCCAGCTCGTCTCCTCGTCCTTCACGCCCCTGCTTTGGATGGCTACTTCGAGGACTTGGAGCAGCTGTGGGCGTCGCCCCAGCCGCCGGATCGCGATGCAGAGCTCGCTCTGATGCGGCGCCACGGTATGGAGCCGGTGTGAGCGCAGCATAGGGCCTTGCCCGTGCCGCGCTGGGACTGAGACCCTAGATCAGCGCAGGCCGATGTCGCTCGCCGCCGCGAGCCAGATACTCGAGGGTCTCGTCGCCAGGCATGGGCCGAGAGAAGAGATAGCCCTGAAGGTGGGTGCATCCCAGTGCGGCGAGCGCATCGCGTTGCTCGAGCTGCTCCACACCTTCGGCGGTGGTCTCCAGATGGAGCGTGTCAGCGAGCTGCATGATGGCATTGACGAAACCCCGCCCTTGATCGTCGTACACGAGGTTGTCTATGAAGCGTTTGTCGATCTTGAGGATGTCGATCGGAAGCTCTGCCAGTGCTGCGAATGACGAATAGCCGGTTCCGAAGTCGTCGATCGCGACTCGGATTCCCGTTCGGCGCAATTCATTCAGCGTCGCGATGACGTGCCCCGACTCCGAGGCCAGAATCGATTCCGTGACCTCCACAATGAGTGAAGAGGGTTGGAGCTTTTCTCGCGCCAGGGCTTCGGCGACGACAGAGACGAAGCTTGGGTTTGCAAGTTGAAGTCGTGATGCGTTCACCGAGATGCTCGGGTGTACCTCAGGGAGCCTCTCGTGCCACTGTCGGGCCTGTTGGCACGCTTCGAAAAGCACGGCACGGCCCAGATCGATGATGAGCCCGGATTCCTCGGCGAGCGGAATGAAGATGTTCGGGGGGACAAAACCCCGTGTCGGGTGTTGCCACCTGGCGAGGGCCTCAAAGGAAGTGATGTGTTCGGAGTTCGCGTCGACGATGGGCTGATAGTGGACGGTGAGCGCACCGTCTCTGATCGCAGTGCGGAGTTCCTGTTCCAGGTTCATGCGCTCGACGGCGGCCGTATGCATGGCGGCTTCGAACACGCGGTAGCACCCCTTCCCCTCACGCTTGGCGCGGTACATGGCGGCATCGGCGTCGGCCAGGAGTCGATCGGCTTTTGTGTCGGCTTGGTCCGTGAGCGCGATACCGACACTGGCACCGATCGCCACCTCCCGGTCGGGTAGCGGTAGGGGGACGACGAGGGCATCGAGGACCCGCTGAGCGACGCGGCCTGCCTGATCAGCTGTGTCGAGCTCATCGAACAGGATGGCGAACTCGTCGCCGCCGAGGCGTGCGATCGTGTCGAATCCTCGAAGCTGCGCTCCGAAGCGGTCGGCGACGGCGATCAACAATTCGTCACCAGTGAGATGACCGAGACTGTCGTTGACGTTCTTGAATCCATCGAGATCGACGATCATGACCGCGACGTATCCGGCGATCCGGCTGCGTCGACTCAGTGCGTGCTCGAGCCGGTCGTTGAACAGCGCGCGGTTCGGTAGACCCGTGAGCGGGTCGTGCATGGCTTGGTGTCGGATGGCGTCTTCGGCACCGAATCGCACTGTGGCCGACAAGACGATGCCCGAGACACTTTCGACGAACTGCTCGTCGGCAGGAGTGATGAGATCGTCCTTGAACACCTCGATGTAGGCGAGGGGATGGTCGGGGTCGCCCACGGGGACACGAAGGCCCGGTTGATCGCTCGATGCTGTTGACCCTGCGCCGTCCCAAGACAGTTCGGATTCAGCATCGGATGTCTCGCCGGCCCTGTTGCTCTCGAGGACGCCCGTGATCGTGCACTCACGGGAGTGCACGATACGGTTGATCACACCTGCTGCGGACTTCACGGACGCTTCGAGCGTCGTGGCCCGCAGCACCTCTCGGCCCAGATCGGAGATCGCGGCCTGGCGTTCGAGCCGGGTCCGGCGCTCGGTGACGTCGCGGGCGTTGATGACCATGCCAGCAACGGCCGGGTCGTCGAGGAGGTTCGTCGCCAGTCCTTCGAGCCATCTCCAGGTTCCGTTCTGATGACGGACCCTGATGCAGAACTCGACCGACCCCCCGGTATCGCCCACCGTGCTGCCCAGGGTGGCCCGCAGGTCCTCGATGTCGTCTTCGTGGACCAGCAGTCCCGTCTCTGAGCCCAGTAGCACTTCGGGCTCGTAACCCAGCACTTTCGTACAGGACGGACTCGCATAGGTCACGGTACTGGTCAGGTCGACGGCGAACACCAGGTCGGAGGAGCTTTGCACCAGTGCGCGGAACCGACGCTCACGACTTTCGGTCAGCGCAGCCGCTTCCTCCCTTTCGATCAGCGCAGAGCGCAAGGACCGATACGAGAAGGCGATTCCGATCCCCATCAGGACGGCCAGCCCGTGGACCTCGGGCACCGGAACCAGTGACGGGGCCCAGCCGAGCGCGATCAGCCCCTGACCGATGGCCAGACAGGACAAGGTCCATCCCAGTATCACGCCTTCCGACGACGATCCCGCGACCGCAAGCGTTTCCTGGCCGACGAGGACCAATCCGATCGCCAGGGCCGGTCCCCAACCGGTGGCATAGATCGTCGCCGTCACCAGGATCGCCTGCGATGCGATCCAGACGTGCAGCCGGACTCGACTCTGGCACCGGTTCCACCACAGACCGGTGACGGTGGTGAGCAGTTGTCCACCGACCAGGATGAGCGGAATCAGCCAGATCGGTGACCGGGCGACGAGGTGCATCTCCCGCAGGGCCAAGATGGCCACCGCCGCCAGCGGCCCCATGAACAACACGGCCGCGAAATGCACGCCTTTGCCTTCGCCCGACACGAGCCGACGCAGCCGTCCCAACGCCATATCGAAAGATCGACCAGGTCAACGGTATTCTTGAGCCTGTCCCGGGGGCCACGAGGCGTCTCGCCGGCCGTTCTCCCCAACGCCTCGGCCCAGAGCGTGGCGAGCGCCAAAAAGGCCTCGAATCGTGCGTCGGGGGCTCAGATCATCTCCCTGGCCCACGTTGATCGGGGCTCGTGCTTGCTGTCGCGAGCACTGCCAGGCCCCACCGAGCCGGCTTGCCTCAAAGGCCGAACGTGTTCCCCGTGCCCGAGCCCTGATCTCGGGATCCGGCCCCCCGGGACCGGACGGCTCGTGTACTCCGGCCTCCCGGGACCCGACGGCGCCTTCCTGAGCTTCGGCGCCGTCGCCGGGCGAAATCGGCTCTGGCGAGCCGGCAATCAGCCGCCGGGACGGTGATGGGCCACGAGCTCGATCCAGGTGATCCGCGAGGGCGGACCGGTGATGCCCCCCTTGGCGAGTGCCTCACCCAGGCGCCCCTCCATGAACCTGGCTTGGTGGTCGGGCGTGTCCCATACCTCGATCACGACGAGGTCGCCGTTCTCGTTGAGTCCGGCGGCATGGGTCTGGAGTCCGTCGGGCCAGTCACCCTTGCCGGAGCTCATGTCAATGCCGAGCGCCGCGTTGACGGCCTCGTATTCCTTCGTCGTTACGCCCTCGAATTCCAGGATCAATTCGGCAGCCATGGCGTCGTCTCCCTGCGTGTGGTGAGCCGGTCTCGCCAAGCCTGACAGATCCGGCCCCGGGCTGCGCCACCTGTCCACCAGACTGCTGAACACGCGTCACGGCCACCGGCCTCGGTCCACTCGTCGGGAGATGGCGCCGGCATGGGCTCACGGGGTCTCGGACCGCGGTCGAGTCACCTCCGCGACCTCGAAGTGGCTTCCGACGAGGCGGTGGTAATAGAGGGTCGTGCCGTCGGCGCTGATCGAAGGAGCCTCTGCGAACCCGGTGATCGCGGCCACCCGCTCCACCTGCCCGAACGGCTGACGAAGGCGGCTGCGCACGGCTCGGTAGACGGCAGGTTCTCCTCCTCTGGCCGGGTTCGCTCTGGTGAAGAAGAGCTCCAGGCCATTGGCCGAGATGGACGCCGCGTAGGTGAGCTCTCCGGGCACGTTGACGGCGTGGAGGATGTCGGCACTGGCACGGTCGGGAACGAAACGATTCCCGGCCTTGTCGAAGATGGCAAGGCTGGAGCTCGTCGGAGCAGTCCCCCCGTCGAAGTGGCCGACGCTCACATAGAGGGTCGCACCGTCCGAGCTCACCTCGACGTCGAAGTCCACGACCCCGGGTGTCCGGGGCGATATGCCCGGGACGAGATGGACACCCGTCACCTTCCCCGACGTGAAGCGTCCCGTGTAGATGGTGGACAGGGTCCTCGAGTAGCTGCGCGGTGAGACGAAGTACAGGTTCCGATCGCGGTCCATGGTCGGCGTCCCCGACAGAGCG
>JARLGQ010000051.1 GCA_031292675.1 Acidimicrobiales bacterium | reverse complement strand
GATGTGCGGGCCCAAGTTCTGCTCCATGCGCATCAGCCACGACGTGCGGGCGCTCGCCGACTCCGAAGGGGTGTCCCCCGAGGAGGCGCTCGAGCTCGGCATGAAGGCCAAGGCGGTGGAGTTCCGCTCCACGGGGGGCGATATCTACCGCGCCCCGGTCGCCACCTGACCCACGGCGCGTCGGGCGACCACCGGCGCGCGCGGCGGGGGCCTGACCAGGCGCGAGATCGGAAACGTCCAGTTCGGGGCCCTGACCGCTACACTGAGAGTCGGAGCCGCGACGAAGTGTCGCGTGCACCGGGGTCTTCCTCACCGGTTCTTCGATGGCCGCCACAGATGCGGCCGGGGCGGAGTCATCGAGGCGGGCCCGCCCCGCGGCCGATGGGCGGCCGTCAGCGAAGACAAGCGAGCGACACAACCGATGACATTGACCTCCAGGGGCCCGGCGGAGCTGGGGAGCTCCGATCCCGAGTTCGACGCGCCCCTTCCCGTCCCCACCACCTTCGAGCAGCTGGGCGTGGCCCCCGAGCTCGTGGCGGTGCTGCATTCCCAGGGCATCACCGCCCCGTTCCCGGTGCAGGCGCTCACCATCCCCGACGGCATCGCCGGGCGCGACGTGTGCGGCAAGGCCAAGACCGGCTCGGGCAAGACCCTCGCCTTCGGGCTGCCCCTGCTGATGCGGGCGGGCACCGGCGGCCCCGACAGCCCCCGTGCCCTCGTGCTCGTGCCCACCCGAGAGCTCGCCGTCCAGGTGGCCGACGTGCTCGAGCCCCTGGGCAAGGCAGCGGGGCGGCGTGTGGTGGTCGTCTACGGCGGCGCCGACATCGAGCGCCAGATCAAGAAGCTCCACAGGGGTGTCGACGTCGTGATCGCCACGCCGGGACGGCTGATCGACCTGACCGACCGTCGGGCCGTGTCGCTGGCCAAGGTCGAGGTCGTCGTGCTCGACGAAGCCGACCGCATGGCCGACATGGGCTTCCTGCCCCAGGTCGAGTGGGTGCTGCGCCGGATCGAAGGCCGCCACCAGACCATGCTCTTCTCGGCCACTCTCGACGGCGACGTGGACCGGGTGGTCAAGCGCCATCTGCACGACCCCGTGCGCCACGAGGTGGCGTCGGTCACGGCGACGGTCGAGTCGATGGAGCACCGTTTCCTGCAGGTCCACCAGATGGACAAGGTGAAAGTGGTGGCGTCGATCTGCCGGGGTGCCTCCAAGGCGCTCGTGTTCGTGCGGACCAAGCGCGGTGCGGACCGCCTCGTCGAGCAGCTCGGGCGTGAGCGGGTGCGGGCGGCGGCCATCCACGGCGACCTCCGCCAGTCCAGCCGCGAGAAGGCGCTCGAGGACTTCACCGCCGGGCGGCTGCACGTGCTGGTCGCAACCGACGTCGCCGCGCGTGGACTGGACATCGACGACGTGGACGTGGTCGTGCACTTCGACCCGCCCGAGGACCACAAGGCGTACCTGCACCGCTCGGGTCGCACCGCACGGGCCGGGGGCTCGGGTGTGGTGGCCACCTTGGTGCTGTGGAACGAGATCCTCGACGTCGAGCGGATCCAGAAGCGCCTGAGCCTGCGGGCGCCGATCGTGGAGATCTTCTCCAACGACCCCCGTCTCGGCGACCTGGCCGGGTGGCAACCCGACAAGGGCGCCGCCTGAGCCCCGACCCGTCGGGGACCGGCTAGCCGAAGGCGGCACCGGCCGTCGTGTGCGACACCCTTTGCGTGCTCGGCGGGCACGGCACGCTGTTCGCCAAGAACTCCGACCGCCCCGTGCGCGAGTTGCAGGTGGTCGAAGCCCACGGACGCCGCCCCCCGGGGGGCCGGCTCCGCACCCAGTACCTCGAGCTCCCCGACGACGGTGCCGCCGCCACCTTGTTGTCCCGCCCCTCGTGGCTGTGGGGTGCGGAGCACGGAGTCAACGAGCACGGCGTCGCCATCGGCAACGAGATGGTGAACACCGTCGACGACCCCCGGGCCGCTCCCCCCGCCCTGCTCGGCATGGACCTGGTCCGCCTCGGCCTCGAGCGCGCCGCCAGTGCCGAGGACGCCCTCGACGTCATGACCGGGCTCCTCGAACGGCACGGCCAGGGGGGTGTGGGCGACTCCGAGAACGACGTCGCCTACTGGTCCTCTTTCCTCCTCTCCGACCGCGCCTCGGCGTGGGTCCTCGAGACCTCGGGGCGGTCGTGGGCGGCCCGCCCGATCGAGGGGGGCGGCGCCATCTCCAACCGTCTCACGTTGCGGCGCGACTGGACACGCGCCTCGCCGGGCGTCGCCCCGGGGACGGATCTCGACACCTGGCGCGACCCGGGGACACCGACGGGGTTCGCCGACGGCCGCCTCGCCGCCAGCCGGGCCTTCGTGGCGCGCCGTGTCGACTCGCCTGTCTCCGATGTCCCCTCCGGACCGGCGCGCGCCGCGGTGGCCCATCTGCGCGACCACGGCAGCGGGGCGTGGGGCGCGCCCGGGAGCGACGGGCCCGTCGTGGGTGCCCCCACCGAGGTCCTTTCCGACGGCACCGGGGTCACGCTGTGCATGCACATCCGCGACTTCGAGGCGACGACGGCGTCGATGGTGGCCGAGCTCCCCGTCGACGCGCGCCGTGACGGTCCCGGACGGGCCTGGGTGGCTCT
>JARLGQ010000050.1 GCA_031292675.1 Acidimicrobiales bacterium | reverse complement strand
GAGACGGCCGCCGTGGCCGCTGGCCTGCTCCTATGGGCCCTGCGTGAAGGCCTGGTGGGACCTCCCCGGGGTCCCGATGGGCCATCGGACCGGTGCACCGACCGCCCCTGACGGCGCCTCGGGGGGTGGGGCGCATCCCGACCCCCGGGGGTCGCGGCGGGCCACTCCGAGCCGCATGTCGCCGCCGCTGCGAATAGGCGGACCGAAGCCGGAAAGGGAGATCGCAGTTCCGGCCACGGAGAACCGGTTCTTGCAATCACCACGCTGAGTGAGCGAGACTGACAGGGATTATCCGCGCATGTGCCCGACGGTGGGATCAGGCACGGTTGTCATGCTCTCGCGGGGTCCGCACGGGGGCCGTCGGCAAGTACGGGACGAGCGGCGAGGATCTGGATTGTCATGGTGAACACGGTGTTGCCTGAAGAGGACGAGCAGGAAGAGTCCGCACGGGCGGCATACGCCCGTGCGGTGGGATCCCGCCTACGCGCGGTGCGCAAGCAGATGCGCCTCTCGCTCCAGGCAGTCGAGGCCATGTCGGACCAGGAATTCAAGGCGTCGGTGCTCGGCGCCTACGAGCGGGGCGAGCGCGCCATCTCGGTGCCGAGGCTGCAGCGCCTGGCCAAGCTCTACGACGTTCCCGTCGACCAACTGCTCCCGCAGGACGACGACGCCACGCGTTGGGGCCCCAACGGCGAGGGCAACGGCAACGGCGAGAGCCCGGGCCGAGCCCGACGCCAGCTCCGGCCGTGGGACGGCCACGACAAGGTCACCATCGACCTGACCAAGCTCAATTCGGTCAGCGGCCCCGAGCGCGACCTGCTCCGGCGTTTCCTGTCGATGATCCAGGTGCAGCGCCAGGACTTCAACGGACGCATGATCACCATCCGTGCCGAGGACCTGCGGGCCATCGCCTGTCTGTTCGGGGTCACCCCCGACGCCATGAGCCGTCGTCTCGACGAGCTCGGCTTGCGCGTCGTCGCCTGACGATCACCCCCGGCGCGGGCCCTCGACCTCGGTCGGGGTGACCGGCGCCCCCCTGGTCCCCGCTCCCCGGGGCCCGGTCCAAGCGCCGTGCCCACGGCCCGATCTCGCCCGACGGTCGCGGTCGAGCCGTGAAGTGCACCGGATAGCATGACGCTGCACGGTGCGATACGGAGCGCCGGGGCCGGCCTGGAGAAGCGGTGAGCGAGCAAATCCGGTGGTTGAGCACCAAGGAGGCGGCCGAGCATCTCGGCGTGACCTTGCGCAGCCTCTACCGGTTCATCGACGAAGGGGCGTTGTCCGCCTTCAAGTTCGGGCGCGTCATCCGTCTCAAGTCCGACGACGTGGACGCGTTCATCGAGAATTGCCGTATCCCCCCGGGCAGCCTCGAGCACCTGTATCCAGAAGTGAAGGGCTCGAGTGCCGGGCGTGATCGCAGCGAGTCCCTGTAGGAGACGGGGCGACCCTGGGTGAGCGACACCGACTGCCTCTTCTGCCGCATCGTCGCCGGCGAGATCCCCTCCGACGTCGTGCACCGCACCGAGCTCTCTGTGGCCTTCCGTGACGTCAACCCCCAGGCCCCCGTGCACGTGCTCGTCGTGCCGCGCCGGCACATCGACGACGCGGCGGCCATCGGTCCCGGCGACGCCGAGGTGCTCGCCGACATGTTCGTGGCGGCTCGGCAGGTGGCCGAGGCGGAGGGGATCGCCGAGCGTGGGTACCGGCTGCTGTTCAACCTGGGCGAGGACGCGTCGAACTCCGTGCCCCACCTCCACCTGCACGTGGTGGGGGGACGTCGACTGGCCTGGCCGCCGGGGTGAGCCCGGCCTGCGGGGCGCCCGTGCCCGGCCGTGCCCGTGTCCCCGGGGCGTGGTGAGCACGGCGGGGGGCGGCGTGCTCCGGACCTGCTGGTAGCCTCGCGACCGAGCGCCGTGTCGTCCACCCAGGTCAAGATCCTCGTCCCCGGGAACCACCTCATGGTGGGCCTGCTCGGTCAGAGAGACGAGTTGCTGCGGCTGATCGAAGAGGCGTTCCACGGAGCGCGCATCGTCGTGCGCGGCAACGAGATCACCATCGACGGCGAGGACGCCGAACGGGTCGGCCGGCTCTTCGACGAGCTCGTCACGCTCCTGGAGCAGGGCCAGGGTCTCGACGCCGGAGACGTCGGCCGGACCATCACCATGGTGAAGGACGACGTGAGCCCGGCCGAGGTGCTCACGACCGAGCTGCTGCGCTCGGCCCGGGGGCGCACCGTGCGGCCCAAGACCGCGGGGCAGAAGCGCTACACCGATGCCATCGCCGCCAACGTGGTGACCTTCGGCATAGGTCCGGCCGGCACGGGGAAGTCGTACCTGGCGGTGGCGCTGGCGGTCCAGGCGCTCCAGGCGCGCGACGCCGACCGCATCATCTTGACCCGGCCCGCGGTGGAGGCCGGAGAGCGCCTCGGGTTCCTGCCCGGCGACATCATGGCAAAGGTCGACCCCTACCTCCGCCCGCTCTACGACGCCCTCTACGACCTGCTGGGCCCGGAGGGCGCGCAGCGCCTCCTGGAGCGGGGGACCATCGAGGTCGCCCCGTTGGCGTTCATGCGGGGCCGGACGCTCAACCGCAGCTTCATCATCCTCGACGAGGCCCAGAACACCACGCCCGAGCAGATGAAGATGTTCCTCACCCGCATCGGCTTCGGGTCCAAGGTGGTGGTAACGGGCGACGTCACGCAGATCGACGTGCCCGGTGGCCGCTCGGGGCTTCCCGGCCTGGAGGCGGTGCTCGGGTCCGTGCCAGGTCTGGCCTTCGTGCATCTGACTCAGCGCGACGTCGTGCGCGCCCGGATCGTGGCCGACATCGTGTCCGCCTACGAGAGGGCCGACGACGCCAACGGCGCCGGACGCCCCGTTGCCGGTCGCAGCGGGCGCGGCGGCGGCCGCTCGTCGCGTGCGCGCGTCGAGCAGGGAGGTCAGCACGGTGGTGGTTGACGTCTTCGCCGCCGACGAGCAGTCCGAGGCGGCCGTCGACATCGAGCGTTGGGTGAAGCTGGCCCGTGACGTCTTGGGCGCCCAGGGTGTCAAGGAAGACGTCGAGGTGTCGCTGCTCTTCGTCGACGAGGCGTCCATCGCCGAGCTCCACGAGCGGTTCCTGGGCGAGCCTGGGCCCACGGACGTGCTCGCCTTTCCCATCGACGAGGACCCCGAGCCCGGCGGGCGCTCTCCCGACGAGGGCGGGACCGGCCCCGGCGGAGGACTCCCGAGCGACGAGAACGAGGTGCCCACGCTGCTGGGCGACGTCGTGGTGTGTCCCTCGGTGGCGGCCCGCAACGCCGTCGAGCACGATGTGAGCGTCGAAGACGAGGTGGCGCTGCTGGTCGTGCACGGTCTGCTGCACCTGCTCGGGATGGACCACGGCGAGGACGAAGAGGCCGAGACGATGGAGAGCCGCGAGCGGGAACTGCTGGCGCGCTTCCATCGGGCCGCTCCGTAGGGCGGGCATCGTGTCCTCGGCCGTGCTCGCCACGGGGCACTTCGGGACGACGGATGCGATTCTCGTGGTCGTGGTGGTGGTCCTGCTCGTGGGGGCAGGCCTCCTGGCGCTGGCCGAGACGGCGTTGTCGCGCACCAGCAGGGCCAAGGCGCTGTCGCTGCGCGACGAGCACCGGCGCGGATCGGGCCGGTTGGTGCGGCTCGTCGAGCACCCCCAGGCGTTCCTCAACCCGATCCTGCTGCTGGTCCTCATCTGTCAGCTGGTGACGGCGACGCTGGTGGGCATCCTGGCGGAGCGGTTCTTCGGGGCCTGGGGAGTGCTGGCAGCAACCTTCTTCGAAGTGGTGGTCATCTTCGTGCTGGCCGAGGCACTTCCCAAGAACTGGGCGGTTTTCAACCCCGAGAGATCGGCGCTGTTCGTCGCCCCCGTCGTCTCGGCACTGGTGGGCTTCCCCCCCGTCCGGATGCTCTCGAGGGGCCTGATCGGACTGGCCAATCTCCTCATGCGGTCGCACGGCCGCGAGGCCGGGGGGATGCGCGAGTCCGAATTGCTGGCCATGGCGGACGTCGCCATGGAGGAAGAGGTCATCGAGACCCAAGAGCGCGAGCTCATCCACTCCATCATCGGCTTCGGCGACACCATCGTGCGCGAGGTGATGGTCCCTCGCCCCGACATGCGGACCATGGAGGCCGACCTGCCCGTGTCGAAGGCGCTCGACGTCGCCATCGCGGCGGGCTTCTCGCGGCTTCCCGTGCACGAGGGGAACCTCGACGACATCGTGGGGATCGCATTCGCCAAGGACCTCATCCGAGCCGAGCGCGAGGGTCACGGAGACCGGCCGGTGCGCGACTTCGCGCGGCCGCCGCACTTCGTCCCCGAGACCAAGCGCGTGTCGCGGCTCATGCGAGAGATGCAGGAGCGCAAGTTCCACCAGGCCATCGTCGTCGACGAGTACGGCGGCACCGCCGGGCTCGTCACCCTCGAGGACCTCCTCGAGGAGCTGGTGGGTGAGATCGTCGACGAGTACGACGTCGAGGAGCCGCCCGTGCTGACCCTCGACGACGGCGCCGTGTCGGTGACGGCCCGGATGGCGGTGGACGAGCTGAACGAGTTGCTCGACGCCGAGCTCCCCGAGGGCGACTGGGACACGGTGGGAGGTCTGCTGTTCAACGTGCTCGGCCGGGTCCCGGTGGAGGGCGAGTCCGCCGAGGTCGACGGTGTGCGCCTCGTGGCCGAGAGGGTCCAGGGCAACCGGATCGGTCGCATCCGCATCGCTCCGTTGCACGCTCCGGGACCGGCGGCGGCGCCGCAAGCGGCGGGTTCGGAGCGAGAGGACGGCGCCAGGGGACCGGCCGGCGGAGCCGGACCGGCCGGCGCGGGCTCGGACCGTGCCGGGTCACGCGACGGGGACTGAGCCCGCCG
>JARLGQ010000385.1 GCA_031292675.1 Acidimicrobiales bacterium | reverse complement strand
GACCGAGTTGGTCGTGCCGAGGTCGATTCCGACGGCCTTGGGCATGGGGGTGCCTCCGTATTCTGGGTTGCGCCCGGTGAATCTCACCGGGAATCTCGTCTTCTGTCTTAGTTGACTGTCATCAGTATAGCGATCTTGAGTGCCATACTGTCAACTTTGATGTGCCCAGGGGGACAAGGGTGCTCAGGGACTTCAGACTTCGGGACCTTCGGGAGCTTCGACCCGGCCGGGGGGGCCGTTGGACCCTGCCCGGCGGGAGCCGTTTCGGCTTTGCTTGTACTCATGCGAAACCCAACTCCTTCGAGTTGGAGCGCTCCCTGCTCGGGGGGGACATGGCTCACCCGGGTCGGGAAGGTGTGCGGTACGGGCGGTAGCGGCAACGGGCGGAGGGGATCCCATGGGCGGTCCCCACGCCCCGCCGGCGGAGCCCTTTCCCCGGCAGCCGCCTGACTACGCTCCACACTGTGCCCGACCTGGTCCTGCTCCGCCACGGTGAATCCACCTGGAACGCCCAGAACCTGTTCACGGGGTGGACCGACGTGGACCTCACGGCCAAGGGCGAGGCCGAAGCCCGCCAGGCGGGCGCCCTGCTCGCCGCCGAGCAGCGCGGGGGGCTCGACCTGCGGGTGCTGCACACCTCGGTCCTCACCAGGGCCGTGCGCACGGCGAACCTCACCCTCGACGAGATGGGCCGGAGCTGGCTGCCGGTCCGGCGCCACTGGCGCCTGAACGAGCGGCACTACGGGGACCTGCAGGGCCTGAACAAAAAGGAGACCGCGGCCCGGTTCGGCGCCGAGCAGGTGAAGAAGTGGCGCCGCAGCTACGACGTCCCCCCGCCGCCCCTGTCACGAGACGACGAGAGGCACCCCGTCCACGACGACCGCTACCGGGACCTCCCGGCGGCGGTCCTCCCCGACACCGAGTGCCTGGCCGACGTGGTCCTGCGCATGGTGCCCTACTGGGAGGACGCCATCGCCGCTGACCTGCGCGCCTTCCCCGGCGTGCTCGTGGTCGCCCACGGCAATTCCATCCGGGCCCTGGTGAAGTACGTGAAGGACATCTCCGACGACGAGATCGTCGGCCTCGAGGTGCCCACCGGGGTGCCGTGGTGGTTCCGCTTCGACGACGACCTCGAGCTCGTCGAGGACCGCCAGCTGGGTGACCCCGACGCCATCAGGGCCGCGGCCGAAGCCGTCGCCCGTCAGGCAGGCTGATCCCCCCGGCCGGCCGGCTGCCCGGGGGGAGGCGAGCCGTGCCGGCCAGAGGGCCAGACCGTGCCGGGTCAGAGGGCGTCGCGGCCCCTCTCCCCGGTGCGGACCCGCACCACAGCCTCGATCGGGATGACCCACACCTTGCCGTCGCCGATCTTGCCGGTGGCCGCCGTCTGGACGATGGCGTCGACCACCTCGTCGGCCTGGGTGTCGTCGACGAGCACCTCGACACGGATCTTGGGGACGAAGTCCACCTCGTACTCCGCACCTCGGTAGACCTCGGTGTGGCCCCGTTGGCGGCCGAAACCCTGGGCCTCGGTGAGGGTCATGCCCTGGACGCCCAGCGTCTTCAGAGCTTCTTTGACCTCGTCGAGCTTGAAGGGCTTGAGGACTGCCACGACCAGCTTCATTGTGCGCTCCCTTTCGTCGAGCTCGGTCGGATCACTGTGCGCCTGCGGCAGGGGGATCCGACGCTATCGGCGGAGCCTTGGCACCGCCGGTCAGCCCGGCCATCTCGAAGGCGCTGCTGGAGCTCACCCGCTCGGCGAGGGTCTCGTCGGGGAAGGCCTCCTCGTCGTGGATGGCCAGGTCGCCGATCTCGAGGATCTCGTCCTTGTACCGGGCCCCGCGCAGGACCAGTCCGATGAGCTTCATCAAGATGAAGGTGACCAGCGCCGACCAGAAGATGACGAACAGGGCGGCTCTGAACTGCTCCCACAGCTGGTGGGCGGAGTGTGGCGCGTACATCAGACCGGCCACCGAGAACGGCACACAATGGGCGGAGGACGAGACGTAGTCCGTCGCCGAGGTGTTCACCACCTGCCCGGCGGAGTTCAGATGGCCGCAGCCGTACTCGATCATGTTCGGGTCACCGAAGATGCCCAGCAGCAACCCACCGAACAGGCCGGCGATGCCGTGGGTGTAGACGACCCCGAGCGCATCGTCGACCTTCGAGAAGGGCCGAACCTTGGACAGGAAGTTCCAGGCGAACCAGACGATGACGGTGACGACCACCCCGACGTAGATCGCCCCCCGGCCGTTCACCCAGCCGGCAGAGGGTGTGATCCCGACCAGACCGCAGATCATGCCGTTCACGCCACCCAGGAAGGTGGGCTTCTTCTGCTTGGAGAACCAGGCGTCCAACCCGATCCAGACCAGCACGCCCACCGCCGTGCACACGTTGGTGTTGACCACCGCGGCGGCGGCGTCGGTGCCGGCGTAGTACGGGTCACCACCGTTGAACCCGTTCCAGCCCAGCCACAGGATGCCGGCGCCCACGGCCGCCATGACCAGGTTGTTCGGTATGGCGTTCTTTCTATCTCGGGCCAGCCGGGGGCCTAAGACCCAGGCCGCCACGAATCCCGACACACCGGCCGACATGTGGATGACGAATCCTCCGGAGAAGTCGAGCGAGCCCTCCTGGGCGAAGTAGCCGCCGCCCCACAGCAGGAAGGCGTCGACGCCGTAGACGAAGGTGGACCACAGGGGCACCAGCAGGCACCAGGCGCTGAACTTGATCCGGCCCAGCACGCTCCCCAGGAACAGCAGGGGGGTGATGGCCGCGAAGACGAACTGGAAGTAGGCGAGCGACGTCGTGGGGAAGTGGAAGGGGATGACGGTGTTGGCCGCTGACACCGCCTGGCCCTGTTCACCGACGCTGTCGGTGATGCCCCCCGGTTTCCCGACGAAGTTCTCGAAGAAGTGTTTGACCCACCCTGTGCCGGTGAGCTGGGTCTGTATCCCGTTCCGCACCCCCCCTCCGATCGAGGTGGCGCCGAAGCCCATCTTGTAGGACCACAGCACCCAGGCCACGAGGACGAGCGAGAAGCCGGCGAACATCATGGCCAGCACGTTCACCGCCCACTTCTTCTGGACGATCGATGCGTAGAGGACCGCCAGGCCGGGGAGGCTCATCAGGCCGACGAACGTGGCTGCGACGATCTGCCACGTGTTGTCGCCCGTATTCAGCCAACTGGGATACGGAACGGGTACTACAGCGCCTAGCACGGCTCCGGTGCTCCTCTCGTGCGGTCATTAACGTTCCGGCTCCCCGAGCCACGGCCAAGGCGTCACGCAGCGCCGGGTGCGCCAAGGCCACAGCAGGCGGGTCGCCCTGCCGCCGAAAGAATGCAACCCCGGAGTTTCGGCACGGTCACGCCAGTGTTACCAGCGCGTGAACTGCCCCCTTGCCCCATGCCCTGCCTGGGAAGCCCCTCCGGGGGCGGTGTCCCACCGTGCCTCAGGGACAGAAGGGCGTCAGCCGGCCCGCTTCTCGTTCTCGGGCTTGGGCCGGGCCGGGCGCTTGGTCGTCGAGCTGCGCGGCGTGTAGCGCTTGTTGGCCTGCGTGCGCGGCGCCCCCCGGGCGGATCCGCCCCCTCCGGAGCGCCGGGGCGAGTCCCCGCTGGCCTCCTTCAGCTCCCGCTGGAGCCGGTACGCCCGCACCAGCAGCCAGGCCGCGATCAGGACGTAGGGGATCCCGAAGCCCCAGAACTTGAGGTTGAAGATGGCCAGCCCGTACAGGGCCATCACGATGCCGAGGTACATGCGCTTCCTGAACCACGCCGTCACGATCATCAGGACCGACAGGCCCAGGAGCACCAGGAGCAGCTCGTGGTACACCGAGACGTTCACGTGCTGCTTGTTCCCGACGGCGGGGTCGTGGGCGATCAGGTCGTTGACGACGGCGATCCCGATGGCAGCGGAGACGGGCGCCAACAGGAGCCCGAGGAGCCGTTCCTTGTCGTCGCCGTACTTCGCGGCGTGCTCGATCTCCTCGAAGGTCTGCGGCTTTCCGGCCTTGTCCCTGGCCTTCGAGGCGGCGTCCGGGTCGACGGGCTTGAGGAAGGCGCTGCTCAGCCGGTCACGCAGCGGGGCCTTGTCCGGGTCGTGCTTGAAGCGCGGCAGGAGGAGGAGCAGGCGATGGCCGAAGCTCATCCGGGGTGGGGTACCACCCTCCGAGTCGTCGCCGTCGCGACTTCCGAGCATCGGGAAAGGCTAGCGCGCGGGGTTGTTCGGGAGCGAAGGGCGCGGCGCGCCACCCGCGTGCTCGGGTCTGCGCCGGCGCCTGAGGACCAGGGCTCCGACGAGGAGGAGGAGCACGACGAGAAGGACCGTGGGGAGGATGAACACCCTCCATGACGCCTGCTGGCTCTCCACGGCGCGGGTGGTGGAGAGAAGCGGCGGGTTGCCGGGGACGGCGACGGCCCGGATCCTCGCCCCCGGAGGGTGGAGCGCATTTCCGGGGATGGCCTCTTCATACCGATGGCCGCCGAGCGTGAAGGTTCCCTTGCACGCGTACCCCGCCGCGTTGCTGCCGCTGCCGCCGAGAAGGCCCAGGCACCCGGTGACCGTGACCCGGACAGCCACCCCGTGCCGGCGCAGACTGGTGATCTGCGCGTTCTTGTCGGCGCCGGCCACGAAGAGCACGACGACGAGGACGGCCAGGGCCACGAGACAGGCCCCGCCGACCACACGACGGATCTTGCGGACGTCCACGTCCACGCCGGCCCCCCGGAGGGTCGACACGGACTCGTCCGACGGACCGCTCTCGGCGTTCGTAATCCCGGGGTCGGGCTGTGGTCCTCCACTGATCGGGCGATCGTAGCGACATCGCCTGCGGGGCCGATCCTCGGAACAGTCTCGGCGCCGGCCTTCGACCGCCGATAGCCTCTCGCCATGCCGCGAAAGCACGAACTCGACCTCAGCAAGATCTGGATGTTCTCGGCCTGCTCGGCGAGCCAATTGCGCACCGTCCGCAGGGCCGTCGAGGAGGTGATCGTGCCCGCCGGGCGCGTCCTGTGCGAGGAGGGCACCATCGGCCGGGAGTTCTTCTTCGTCGTGGACGGCACCGCCTCGGTGCGGCGCAACGGACGGAGGGTCACGACCCTCGGGCCCGGCAAGTGGTTCGGGGAGCTGTCGCTCCTCGACCGCCAGCCACGCTCGGCCACCGTGGTGTCGGAGACGCCCATGACCCTTCTCGTGCTCGAGCAGCGGCGCTTCAACGGCCTGCTCGACGAGCTGCCGACGTTGAGCCGCAAGCTGCTCGTAGCCATGTCCGAGCGACTGCGCGACGCCGACACCAGAGCCCTCAACTAACCGGGCAACTGATCGGCCCGGGATGATCCGGGCTACTCCTGGTCGGCGGAAACCTGGAGCGACGCCTCGACCACCTGTGACAGGTCGAGCACCTTGACGTCGTCCTCACGGGCCCGGGCCCGCACGGCGTCGTCGAGCATGATGAGACAGTAGGGACAGGCCGTCGAGACGACGTCGGCTCCCGTCCCGAGGGCCTCGTCGGTGCGCTCGAGGTTGACGCGCTTGCCGAGGCTCTCCTCCATCCACATGCGGGCGCCGCCCGCGCCACAACAGAAGCTGCGCTCCTTACACCGCTTCATCTCGATCTGCTCGACCCCGCCGATGGCGTCGAGGACGTTCCGGGGCTCGTCGAACACCCGGTTGTGGCGTCCCAGGTAGCAGGGGTCGTGGTAGGTGACCTTGGCGTCCATGTTCCCCGGCGTGAGCTTGCCCGACTCCACCAGGTGGCTGAGCAGCTGGGAGTGGTGGATGACCTGGAAGTTGCCACCCAGGTCGGGATATTCGCGGGCCAGGGAATTGAAGCAGTGCGGGCACGAGGCGATGACCTTCTTGGCGCCCACCTCCTCCAGGGTGGCGAT
>JARLGQ010000384.1 GCA_031292675.1 Acidimicrobiales bacterium | reverse complement strand
CGGTCAACCGAGATGGTCGGCGCGACGCCGGGTGGTCGGTGATGCGAGTCCTGCTGCGCAGTGACATCTCCGGCGTGGGGAAGAAGGGCGACATCGTCGAGGTGGCGCGCGGCTTTGCCCGCAACTATCTGTTCCCCAGCGGTCGCGCCCTCGCCGCCACCGGTGGTGTGGAGGCTCAGGCCGCGTCGATGCGACGGTCGCGCGCGCTGCGTGACGCCGAGGACAAAGAAGCCGCCGAGACCGCCGCCGGCTTGCTCGGTGCGGCCACGGTCACGATCACCGCACGCGCCGGCGCCGAGGGGCGCTTGTTCGGCTCGGTGACCGCGTCGGACATCGCCGAGGCCGTCCAGGCGCAGACCGGAGCGGTCCTCGACCGCCGCAAGCTCCACCTCGCCGAGCCGATCAAGTCGGTGGGCACCCACGTCGTCCCCGTCAAGCTGCACGCCGAGGTCGAGGTCGAGCTGACGGTCGAGGTCGCCGCCGGCTCCTGACCAGGGCGGCGACCTCCCGCCGCTCCGGCGGCGCCTAGCGACGTCACACCCGGCTGGCACTTTGGACCGGTGCGCTGCCACGACGGGCCCGGGCCGGCCCCGGGGTTATCCCCAGCCATTCCTTCCCGACGAGGCCTTCGTCCACATGGTTGTCCCCCGCAAATTCGCAGGGTTGCACCCCTCGTTACCCCCAGGCCCGGTGAGCGAGGGTAGGGGGACCATGGCCCAGGCATTCGAAGAGGTATCCCCCCGCCGACTCCACGCCGTCGGAGGCCGTGTCCCCCCCCACAATCTCGACGCCGAGGAATCGCTGCTCGGCGCCATGCTGCTGTCGCGCGACGCCATCGCGGCGGCGCTCGAGTGCTGTGTGGCCGAGGACTTCTACAAGCCCGCACACGGACATGTGTTCGCGGCGGTCACCGCCCTCTACACACGGGGCGAGCCCGCCGACCCCGTGACCGTCGCCGACGAGCTGCGCCGGTCCGGACTGCTCGACGACGTCGGCGACGCATCGGTGCTCATCTCCCTGCAGGTGAACACGCCATCGACGGCGAACGCGTCGCACTACGCGCGCATCGTCGAAGAGCACGCGCTGTTGCGGCGGCTGGTGGTGGTGGCGGGAGAGATCGCCGAGCTCGGCTTCAGCCTTCCCGAGGACGTCTCGACCGTGATCGACCGCGCCGAGGCCATGGTGTTCGAAGTGGCCCAGCGGCGCGTGGTCGACACGATGGCGCCGTTGCGCGAGCTGCTGGCCGCCAGCCTCGACCACCTCGAGAACCTCTTCGAGCGCGGGGACACGATCACCGGCGTCCCCACCGGCTACGGGGACCTCGACGAGCGCCTGGCGGGCCTGCAGAAGTCGAACCTCGTGGTGGTGGGGGCGCGGCCCGCCATGGGCAAGACGAGCTTCGCCCTCGGCATCGCCCAGCACGCCGCCGTGCACGCCCGCGTCCCGGTGCTCGTGTTCTCGCTCGAGATGAGCCACCTCGAGCTCACCCAGCGCCTGCTGTGCTCCGAGGCGCACGTCGACGCCACCCGGATGCGCAACGGCCGCCTCCTCGAGTCGGACTGGCCCAAGATCTCAGACGCCATCGGCCGCCTCGGCGACGCCCCCATCTACATCGACGACAACCCCAACCTGACCGTCATGGAGATCAGGGCCAAGGCCCGTCGCCTCAAGGCCCGCGAGGGGCTCGGACTCGTGGTCGTCGACTACCTGCAGCTGATGAGCGGGCACACCAAGAGCCGGGCGGAGAACCGCCAGGTGGAGGTGTCGGAGATCAGCCGCGGCCTCAAGGTGCTGGCGCGCGAGCTCGACATCCCGGTGGTGGCCCTGTCGCAGCTGTCGCGCAACCTGGAGATGCGCCAGGACAAGCGGCCCGTGCTGGCCGACCTGCGCGAGTCGGGGTCCATCGAACAGGACGCGGACGTGGTGCTGTTCATCTACCGCGACGAGATCTACAACCCCGACTCACCGGACCGGGGCACGGCGGAGATCATCATCGCCAAGCACCGCAACGGGCCCACCGGGGTGACCCAGCTCGCCTTCGTCGACCGCTTCACCCGCTTCGCCGGCATCGCCAGGGTCTGACCACAGACAGACAGACAGACAGACAGCACGGCGCGCACCCTCTAACGTTCCTCGGTGGCGGCGACGCGCTCCGAGGGTTCCGGGTGGGCGGCGGGCGTGGACTCGGGCGCGTCGGGTTCGTCCATCGGCTCGTCGACGGCATCGCCGATGCGTCCGACTGCGGGCGCGGCTTCGGTCAAGGCGTCGGGCGGAGGGCCCGCCAGCGGGATCCGCACCCAGAAGGTGGTGCCTGCGCCCCCGTCGTCCGATGTCGGGTCCGACACCACCCCGACGGTCCCGCCGTGCGCGTGGGCGATGGCCGACACGATGGTGAGGCCCAGGCCCGCACCCCCGGTGGCGCGCGCCCGCGTGGGGTCGGCGCGGTGGAACGGCTCGAAGATGTGGGCCTGCTCGGCGGGCGGGATGCCCGGGCCCCTGTCGGCGATCTCGAAGCACGCCAACCCCGGTTCGGTGCTCACCCGCACGTCGACGGGCGAACGGTCGGGGGTGTGCTGCACGGCGTTGGCGAGCAGGTTGTCCACCACCTGGCGGAGCCGGTCGGCGTCCCCGACGACGGGGATGTGACCGGGAACCTCGAGGGTGATGGGACGATCGGGAGTGCTCACGCGCGCCGCGTCGACCGCGGCGGTCACGATGTCGGTGAGGTCCACGTGCTCGAGCACGAGCGGGCGCTGGTGGTCGAGCCGGGCCAGGAGCAATAAGTCGTCCACGAGCGTGCTCATGCGGTTGGCCTCCTCGCGGATGTGCCGCATCGAGGTGGCGAGGTCCTCGGGACGGTCGCGCGCGCCGCGGTCGAACAGCTCGGCATAGCCGCGGATCGACGTCAGCGGCGTGCGCAGTTCGTGCGATGCGTCGGCCAGGAACCGACGCAGGCGCTCCTCCGACGCGGCGCGGGCCGCGAAGGCACCCTCGATCCCGCTCAGCATGGTGTTCAACGCGTTGCCGAGCTGGCCGACCTCGGTGCGCTCGTCGGTGGTCTCGACCCGCCGGGACAGGTCACCCCCGGCGATGGCCCCGGCGGTGGCGGCCATCTCGTCGAGGGGACGCAGGTTTCGCCGCACGATCCACCACGCCAGGGCGCCCACCCCTCCGAGGACACCGATCGACACCAGGACCTCGATGAGCACGAGTCGGCCCAGGGTGTGGTGGAGGGGATCGAGCGGGATGGCGACGACCACCGTTCCGACCTGGGAGCCGTCCACTTGAATGGGCTCGGCCAGGACCCGGTACTCCACGTTCGGGGACCCGCCGCTCGAGGCGTCGAACAGGACCGGGCTCGTCGACGTGCTCCCCGATCCGGGCAACTGCAAGGGGAGGTTCGGAGGCGACAGCGGATAGGCCTCGGGCGGAGAGATGATCTGGCCGCTCTGGTCGCGCAGTTGGACCCACAGTCCCGGGGGTGGGAACACCTGGGCCCGTCGGAAGGGCCCGGCGAACGCGTCCGCCACCTGGGTGCCGATGGGTTGCGCGTCGTCTTGGAGCTGACTGTCGACCTGCGAGTAGAGGTAGGACCGCAGCGACGCATAGGTGGCCACGTCCGCCACCACCAGCCCCACGGTGACGATGCCCACGAGCACGAGGAGCAAGCGCAGCCGCAGTGCCACGGCCTACTCCGGAGTGGGGCGCAGGGAGTAGCCCACGCCGCGCACGGTGTGGATCAAGCGGGGGCCCAGGGTGTCGACCTTCTTGCGCAGGTAGCTGATGTAGATCTCCACCACGTTGGCGTTGCCGTCGAAGTCGTAATTCCACACCCGGTCGAGGATCTGCGATTTCGACACCACGCGCCCGCTGTTGAGCATGAGGTAGTGCAGGAGCTTGAACTCGGTCGGCGTGAGCTCGATGGGTGTCGAACCCCGGTGGACCTCGTGGCTCTCCTCGTCGAGGCGGAGGTCGCTGACGCTCATCCGGCCGTCGTCCCCCTCGCCATGGGCACGGCGCAGGATGGCCCGCACCCGGACGATGAGCTCCTCGACGCTGAAGGGCTTGGTCATGTAGTCGTCGCCGCCCAGGGTGAAGCCGCGCAGCTTGTCGTCGAGGGTGTCGCGCGCCGTGAGGAAGAGGACCGGCAGGCGCCCCCCGATGCGGTCGCGGCCCATGCGTTCCAGGACCTCGAAGCCGCTCAGGTCGGGGAGCATCACGTCGAGCACGACCAGGTGCGGGCGGAACTTGGTCATGGCCTCGAGCGCGTCGCGGCCCATGTGCGAAACCTGGACCTCCATGCCCTCGTAGCGCAGGGCCATGGAGAGGAGGTCGGTGATGCTGGGCTCGTCGTCTACGACCAGGATGCGCGAGGGCTCGGACATAGGGCGCCCTCAGTGTGGATCCTCATCCTGTGGGTTTTCTGTGAAACCCCCGGTCAGAAGCCGGCCGCAGCCCGGCCCGGGCGCGTGCCCTTGTCGGGCGATCCCGGGCACCGGAGGCCCGCCGGGCCCCGGGGGACAGGCAGGGACATGACCGTCGCCACCGGTCCGGCGTCGGCGTCCGCGGCCGCGGTGACGGCATCGGCGTCGGCGCCGGCGACGCCGGCCAAGGTCTCGTCGATCAGCCGGACGATCTCGTCGCAACGCTCACCCAGGTTCATGGACGACCCCTCCTCGTCTGGCTGACCCATCGGCGCCGGGACGCACCCGCTGAAGCAGCGCCGGCCACCACGGCGCCGGACTTCTTCGGTCGCAGGAACGATGCCCACTCCGGGTGGAATTCAGCCCGCCACGGATCGTGGTCATCGCACGCCACCGATGGTGACGACGACACGGTGTGGGGACCGGGGCCGGGGCCTACGATGCGGCCGCATGGAGGGACGACACCGTGACGTCGAGACGCGCCTGGCCCTGCGGGAGCTCGTCGACACCTACGCGCGCGACGTCGACCGGGGCGACACCGACGCCGTGGCCGGGTTGTTCAGCGCGGAGGGCAGGCTCGTGGCCCATTTCCACCCGGGGCGTGACGGGTCACCCAACGTGCGCCGGGGTCGGGCCGAGATCAAGGACGCGCTGGTGGCGGGATTGGCCCCCTACCTGGCGACCACGCACGTGGTTGGAAGCCAGGTCCTCGACGTCGACCCCGGAGGCGGCCGGGCCCGGGGCGAGACGGTGTGCCTGGCCCACCACGTCTACGAGCGCGACGGGGGCCGTCGCCTGCTCGTGATGGCCGTGCGCTACCAGGACGAATACGTGTGCGAGTCCGGGGTGTGGCGCTTCGCCGAGCGCCAGCTCCGTCTCGACTGGCGCGACGACCGTCCCCTGGCCGAGCGTTGATGCCCCGCACCTGTCCCACGGGCATCGCGTCCGGTGCACAGGCGCGGAATCAAGGAGGCCGAGCCAGGTGACCACGCTCAAGATGGCGGCGCTGCCGCCCGTGCGGGCCGGGGTGTGTGCCGATCCCGACTGGATGGCGGAATTCGCCCGGCACATCGAGGCGCTGGGCTTCGAGTCCGTCGTGGTGGTCGAGCACCCCCTCGTCATCGGGGAATACACCAGCCGGTATCCGTACGCGCCATCGGGTCGCATGCCGTTGCCCGACGACTGCGCCATCCCCGATCCCATCGACCTCCTGGCCTTCCTGGCCGGTGTCACCACCACGCTCGGGCTCGCCACCGGCGTGCTGGTGCTGCCCGCGCACCATCCCGTGATCATGGCCAAGCGCCTGGCCACCGTGGACCGGCTGAGCAAGGGCCGGGTGCGGTTGTGCATCGGGGTGGGGTGGATGCGCGAGGAGCTCGAGGCGTGCGGGGTGGACTTCGCCAGCCGGGGACGGCGCACCGACGAGTCCATCGACGTGATGCGGGCCCTGTGGGCCGACACCGAGCCCGACGGGGCGTCCTTCGACGGTGAGTTCTTCGCCTTCTCGCACGCGCACACCCACCCCAAGCCCTTCCGGCCCGGTGGTGTGCCCATCCACATCGGTGGTCACAGCCCACCCTCGATCCGGCGCGCGGCGCGGCGCGGCGACGGGTGGCAGCCGTTGGGGTTGTGGGGCGACGAGCTCGCCCGGGCCCTCGACCGCCTCCACGCCGAGACCGAGGCGGCGGGGCGCGACCGCAACGCGTTGGAGCTGACCATCAGCGCCATGTCCACCCAGGTCACATCCGAGACCCTCGACAAGCTCGGCCACCTGGGCGTCGACCGACTGGTGGTGACGTGCGGGAAAGCCGAGCTCGGGGCCGCCCAGGACGAGATGTCCGAGGTGGCGGCCCGTGTCGGCCTCCAACCGGGGCTCCGCCCGTGAGGGTGGCGGTGCTCGTGAAGCAGGTACCGCGGGCCGAGGAGATGGAGCTGCTCCCCGACGGCCGACTGAAGCGCGACGGCATCGAGCTCGAGATGAACGCCTACTGCCGCCGGGCCGTGAGCAAGGGCGTGGAGATCGCCCGCGACCGCGGGGGCAGCTGCACCGTCTTCACCCTCGGTCCCCCCGTGGCCGAGGACTCGTTGCGCGAAGCGGTGGCCTGGGGCGCGGACGAAGGCGTCCTCGTCACCGACCCCGCCTTCGCCGGGTCCGACACCTTCGCCACCGCCTTGGCCCTGGCGGCCGCCCTGCGACGGGAGGGCCCCTTCGACCTGGTGCTCGTGGGCCGCAATTCCATCGACGCCGATACCGGCCAGGTCGGTCCGGAGGTGGCCGAGCTGCTCGATCTCCCCTTCGCGGGGGGGATCAAGGAGCTGACCCTCTCCGACGAGGGTGCCAAGGTGCGGTGCGAGCTCGACGACGGCTGGCGCGACGTGATCGTGGCGCTCCCGGCCGTGCTGTCGACGGCCGAACGCCTCACCGAGCCGTGCAAGGTGGACCCCGTGGGTCGGGCCGAGGTCGACATGACCCGCATCCGACGACTGACGGCTTCGGATCTCGGCACCGGGCCCTGGGGTGCGGCGCGCAGCCCCACCTCGGTGGGGGCGGTGCGCACCCTGGACGTGGCCCGGCACCGGGTGGTGCTGTCGGGAGACGTCGCCGGCCAGGTCGACCGGGCCGTCGAGTTGCTCCGGCAGT
>JARLGQ010000383.1 GCA_031292675.1 Acidimicrobiales bacterium | reverse complement strand
TGGGCCTGCCGCCGAGCACGAGCACGTCGAGCTCGGGGGAACGCGATTCCTGGCGGTCGCGAGCCGAGACGACGATGTTGTCGCCGGGGCCGAACACCGCCAGCTGGCCCGTGTGCACCGGACGCCCCTCGCTCCCGAGCGATCCCTCGCCGGCCAGGACGTAGAGCAAGGCGTTGTGGTCGCGTGCCCAGGGCAGGGTCACGCGCGCCCCGGGGCTGACGGTGACGTGCGCCATGGCCATCGGCGTGTGGGTCACGCCCGGCCCGGCGTGCCCGTCCACCTCGCCCGCGATCACGCGCACCAGGGCGCCTCCGTCGGGCGACCCCACCAGCGCCACGCGGCCCGCCCCGATGTCCTGGTAGCGGGGGGCCGCCCACTTGTCGCGAGAAGGCAGGTTCACCCACAGCTGGATGCCGTGGAAGAGGCCGCCCGCGGCCACGAGCGCCTCGGGCGGCCTCTCGATGTGGAGGATGCCGGCCCCCGCGGTCATCCACTGGGTGTCGCCGTTGGTGATCAGTCCCCCGCCACCGGTGGAGTCCTGGTGCTGGAAGGTGCCGTCGATCATGTAGGTCACGGTCTCGAAGCCCCGGTGCGGGTGCCAGGCGGTGCCCCGGGGCTCGCCCGGTCCGTACTCGACCTCGCCCATCTGGTCCATGTGCACGAAGGGGTCGAGCAGGGCGAGGTCCACCCCGGCGAAGGCGCGCCGGACCGGGAACCCTTCGCCCTCGTAGCCCGAGGGGGCGTCGGTGACCGAGACCACCGGTCGTTCCTGCGCCGTGCCGGGATCGGGCGCGGACAGGCGGGGCAGGGACAGGATGTCTTGAACGGTCACGGCCGGCATGTGGCAGCTCCTCGGGTCTCGGTCGGGCTCACACCGATCCCAACACTATTTGCGGACGCAACATTCCATGGTGGGTCACCGGGGCGCGTCATCGGGACGGCCATCGGGCGGGGCCGGACCGGGGTCGGGGAGCGGCACCTCGTCACCGGGGTCGTACCGAGCCCGACGGCCGGCGTCGAGGACCCACACCGCCCCTACCCCCTGGACCTGCCACCGTCCTCCCGCCACCACCAGGGCGGTCTGCTCCTCGATGCCGACGAGGCTGGTGCCCCCCGGTTGCCACGAGGCGAACCACTCCAGGGCCCCGGGCCGCAACCGCTCCATCTGGTCGAAGTGGGGGATGACCGCCAGGCCCCCGATCAGGCCGAGCCCGTTGGCGAGGCGGGGATGTTCGGGTGCCCGACGTGATGCACCTCCGGTGGGAAGGAGGTTGTCCGGAGCACCCGACGTGAGTGCCATCGCCCCGGCTGAGCATCCGCCCAGTGCCGCCCCCTCCCGCCATGCCGCCACGATGGCGAGCCACAGCGCGCTGTCGCGCAACGTGTCGGACAGGTGGTGGGGGTCGCCGCCCGACAGGTAGACGAGCCCCGCGCCCTTGACGGACGCCGCGATGCCAGGGTCCTCGGCGTCCCGGCGCGTGCGCACGTCGAGGCCCACGGGCTCGACCCCCATGGCCTCGTAGTGCCTGCGGCCGAGCTCGAGCCAGTACGACACGCGCTCTTCACCTTCTCGTGCCGCCGCGGTGGGCACGATGACGGCCCGCCGGGGCCGGCCCTCGAGGAGCCCCGCGTCCACAGGCGCCATCACGTCGAGGAATTCTCCGCTGCCCACCAGGGCCACCGGTCCCGGTACCGGTACGGAGGCGCCACCACCCCTCTCGTCGTCGCGGACCGGGCCCGGCATCGGACTCACGGTACCTGCCGGGTGCGGGCGGTCAGGCGGTGGGCGGCTCGGCTCTGCCCGAGGTGAGTGCGCCGGAGAAGCGGACGGTGAGCCCCGCACCGCGCATGATTCGGATGAACCACAGGGTCGACAGTGAGATCCCGCCCACGGTGAGCACGGCCGAGACCAGTGACCGTTCGAGGACGAAGGTGCGCACCGACGACTCGAGCAGGAGCCACATGATGAACCCGGCCTGCGTGGCGAGGACGACGAACCACAACAGCGACAACCGCAGGAAGAACCGCCGCACGAAGGGCCGGGCGAACATCTCGGGGTCGAGCGGGCAGAAGTCATGGGCCAGGCGCTCGATGATGGGGCGGCGGGCCATTGCGGTGACGAGGAAGAGGAGGGCCACGAGGAAGGTGCTCGCCGTGGGCTGGACGAAGTACAAGAAGGCGCTGCCCGTGACATAGGCCACCACCGTCCGGGCGCTCACGAGGACGACGCTCAACACGAGAACGGCCGGGACCTTCTGGCCGCGCACCAGCCGGCGCAGCAGTGCCAGCACCGACCAGGACAGCGCCGCGATGAGCGCCCCGTGGAAGCCGTCGAGCAACAGCACGAGGTAGAAGAGCGCTCCAGGCACGATCGTGCTGTCGAGCAGGGGGGGAAGGGCGTGGCGCACGACGGCGCGCGGGGACGGCAACCGGAGGATGTCTTCCCCCCCGTCGTCTTCCCTGCCTACGCCGACCTTCTCCCCCGCGCGCGGCCAGGATGCGAGTTCCGCCGTGATCCCAACACCATATCAACGTGCTCTTTCGCGCGCATAGGGACGACATAAATACTTTTGGTCGTTTCGAGTGATCGGGCGCTTTCGGCTCGTCCCCGTCCCTGGATCACGCCCAGCGCGCGCAAGATCGTCAATTCCGGCACCCATAGTCCTTATGTCCGGGCACATCCCACGCCTGGATCGGCCGTGATTCCACTCACAGTCATTACGTCGCCATCACATTGCGTGACGACCGGATGCCGGAGCTGAGTGCTCAAGGTGGTCAAAACCAGCGCCGATAGTGGTCAATGAGCCACGAGATACGTGGCTCCTTGCATTTCACCACCGGGAGTCATGCCGAGAAATCGTGTCGGGCACCTCATCGGACTGCCCAAGGAGATCGTGGTCGCCATGCTCGTCGCTGCGCTGACCGTGACCGTCGCCGTCGACCTGACCGGGTCCGGGCGACAGCCGGAGGCGGTCGACGCCACCGGGCCCAGCACGGTGCTCCACGCCACGACCACCGTGCCCAGCACCGTTCCCCCCACGACCACCGTGCCCAGCACCGTTCCCCCCACGACCGCCCCGGCACCACCGGTCACGAGCGACGTCGTGGCCAGGCCCGTCAAGCCGGCGCCGGTGGCGGCCCGCCCGGCCCCCCGTACCGCACAATCGGTTCCCCTCGGGGTGTACGTGGGATCGGGGGATCCCTCCGGGGTGGCGAGCTTCGCGGCGGCAACCGGAACGCATCCGACCTACGCGTCGGACTACCTCCCCACCGACGAAGGGTGGGCGGGGATCTCCAACGACAGCAGCGTGACGTGGATCGCGGGCCAATGGCGCGGCAGCGGCTACACCCTCGTGTTGGGGGTACCCATCATTCCCACCGACAGCAACGGCAATGCGCAGGGGACCCTGGCGGCGGGAGCAGCCGGCCAGTACGACTCGTACTACGTCACCCTGGCCGACACGCTCGTGTCGGCTGGCGCGCCCGACGCGGTGCTGCGACTGGGATGGGAGTTCAACGGCAACTGGTACCCGTGGCAGGTCACCGACACCACTGACGCCGCCAACTTCGCGACGTATTTCCGCAACATCGTCACGTCGATGCGCTCGGTTCCGGGCCAATCCTTCAAGTTCGTGTGGAACCCCAACGCGGGAGACTCCTTCGGGGGCGCGTACACACCGGCGCAGGCCTATCCCGGCAGCGCGTACGTCGACTATGTCGGCATCGACGTGTACGACGAGGGTTGGTCGACACCGCCGACGCCGCAGAACGCGTGGGCCAACCAGCTGTCACAGTCGTGGGGCCTCGACTGGTTGGCGGGTTTCTCCGCGGCCGAAGGAAGGCCCATGGTGGTCCCGGAGTGGGGCATCGGCACGACGAGCGACGGTCACGGCATGGGAGACGACCCGTACTTCATCACACAGTTCGCAAGTTGGATCGCGCAGGACAACGTGGCATGGACGAATTACTTCAACTACGACGCGTCCGATGGTTCGCACGACCTGCTCGACGGGCAATTCAATTCGTCGTTGGCGGCGTTTCGCGCCGCATTCGGGTGATGCCTCACGGATCGTTGCGCCGTCCTTGTCCAAGTTCGGTGTGATTTGAGCCGATAACACATGTGACGGATGACACAGCGTCAACGTGTGATCTGGGGCAGTACACGAGACACCAGCACGGAAGAGAAAACAACCAGGGAAATCATGCAGACCCTCCCTACGGGGGGAACGCACAGCGGCCGGGTTGTCGAATCGGCGGGGGGAGCAGGACCAACACGGTTTAGCCCCACGCGCCCGTTTTGCATCCGGTGTCGGGGGGAGAGACCGTGGACAAGGCAAAGACGACGCAACTGCAACGTGGGGCCGCTCGTGTCAGCGACATGGCGCGACGGGTCGCCGGAGTGCCTCGAGCGGTCACAGGCGCACTGCTGTGCCTGACACTCGTGATCGCTTCCATCGGGGGCCTGTTCGTGGCCGGTGGCGCCCTGGCCAGCTCGGGGGCGTCCACCTCACCACTGCTCGGCCTGTGGGTGAACGGCACTTCGTCGGCCTCGCAGCTCGGCGTCACGCAACAGGTGTGGAGCGACTACGTGGGAGGCTCGAACTCTCTCGGCCAGACGGGATGCGACACCGGGTACTCCCCACCGTCGATCCCCGGCGGCGGCACGCTCATGCTCGGCGTGGGCGCCTGCACGCAGGCGCAGTCCGAGTCCATCGCCAAGACCCTTGTCGCAGCCGGACAGTCCCACGCCATCATCCGCGTGATGTGGGAGTTCAACAACAACCTCTCGGGGTGGTTCCAGAACTGGAATCAACTGACGTTGCCGACCGCGGCGAGCTTCATCAGTGCCTTCGACACCGTTGTCGCAGGGTTTCGGGCTGTCAGCCCGAGCTTCCAGATCATGTGGAATCCCAACGGCGGCACGGGGAACACCAACGGGGTCTCGTGGCAGAGCGAGTACCCGGGGAATTCCGAGGTCAACATCATCGGCGTCGACCAGTACGACTACTCGGGGTACGCGGCCAACATCCAGGCGGCCGTTTCCTTCGCCCAGGCGCAGGGACTCCCGGTCGCGATCCCCGAATGGGGGCTCAACGGGTCTGACGACCCCTCGTACATCAACGGCGTGGCCAATATCGTGAACAACCCCGCCAACGACTTCGACGTGCAGGCGTACTTCAGCTATGCGGGATCCATCAACTCCGACATCACCCAGTTCCCCCAGTCCGAGGCGGCGTTCAGGGCTGACTTCGCTGCCACCAGCGCCAACCCGCAGCCGCCCTCGACCACGACCACGGCTCCGCCCGTGACCACGCCCCCGGCGCCGCCCGTGACCACCACGACGGCGCCGCCCGTGACCACGACCACGGCTCCGCCCGCGACCACGACGACCGTCGCGCCTGCTGTGACCATCACCCCCGTGGCGCCCCCCACGACCACCGACGTGGCGACGACCGGCCCGCCGGGCGCCCCCACCGGGGTCAAGGCATCGGTGAGCGGCAGCACGGTGACCCTGTCATGGACCAATCGTCCGGGCACCTTCGGAGACGACGTGTACCGGGACGGTCAGGAGATCGCATGGCCCGGTTGGCCCGAACCGGCGGTGACCACGTACCAGGACACCGGCGTGTCGGCCGGCACCCACCTCTACTACGTAGCGGCCTACAACTCCGCCGGCGTGGGAACGGGGAGCACGACCGTGACCGTCTCGGTGACCGGGGGCACGGGTGGCAAGAGCGGTTCGAGAAGCAACGGCGGTTCGAGAAGCAACCGCGTCTCGGGGGGCACCACGACGACCAGCCGTCCCTCCTGGACCCACAACGGGCGGCATCACCGCTGACAGCCGGGGCCGGGCCTGCACCGGGGAACCCCGGTGCAGGCGCCCGGCGGGCGGAACCGGGTCCGCCTCCGTGGGAAACCCGGCCCGGCCTTGGCGGGAAACCGCAGGTAGGATCTGTGTTCAGTGAGTCGCCCGAAGTCACCGAGCAGCGGGCGCCTGGCCGGCTTGTTCGCTCGGCGTGAGGAGGAGGCCGGCGGCCCCAGCTGGGACTCGACGCCGGCAGACCCCACCGCCATCGTCCCCGACGACCACGGGCCCGAGGCGGACCGCCTCCTGCACCAGGCGCTGGGCCGTCACACCTTCCTGGGTGAGGCCGCCCTCGTCGTCGCCTGGGCCCTGTTCTCGTTCGTCGTCTTCCACTTCCTCACCGTCAACCGCACCCTGGCATGGCTGTTCGTCTTCGCCAGCGCCGTCATGGTCATCGTCATCCTGGTCTTCCGGCGCGTGGCCGAGCGCCGCATCCGCCTCGGACTCCACGACGCCGGGGTGGCCTTGCGGTCCATCCAGTCGGTCACCGACCCCGGCCTCTCCTTCCTCCCCCTCGACGAGCTGCTCGACGAGCTGCTCGCCCGGACAGGGCGTGTGGTGGGCGGGGACGTGGCGGCGATCTTCCTCGTGACGGCGGACGGGGCGAGCCTCACGGTCAGGGCGTCCTACGGCCTGGACGTGCGCGTGATCGAGGGCCTCGAGGTCCGGGTGGGCGAGGGGGTCGTGGGCGAGGTGGCGTCACGCGCCCAGGCGGTGATCGTCAACGACGTGGCGGAGGCGGCCGAGACCGCGCCGCTCCTGCGCCAGCGGGTGTCGTCGCTCGTGGCCGCCCCGCTGCTCGTGGGCGGCGAGGTGATCGGGGTCGTCCAGGTGGGCACGCGCGTCCGTCACCGCTTCCAGGATCGCGATCTCCAGCTGCTCCAGCTCGTGGCCGACCGCTCCGCCGCCTCCATCGAGCGGGCCCGGCTCGACGAGGCCGAGCGCCGGAGCCGTCTGGGTGCCGAGCACGCCCGCCAGCACGTCGCCATCCTGGCTCGAGCCGGAGACGTGCTCGCCACCGCGCTGGAGTCCTACGACGAAGCCATGGTGCGGCTCGTCGAGGTGGTGGTGCCGGCCTTCGCCGACTTCTTCGCCGTCGACGTCGTCGACGAACAGGGGAAGCTGCGGCGCGTCGCCGACGGTGCCGAGGGGCGGTGGGACACGGCCCTGACACGTCACCCGCACCCCGACGGTGACGCGCTGGTGCGGCGGGTGCTCGCCAACGGACGGCCCGAGGTCGTCATCCGCACCAGGCGCCTTGGCCCTCCGCACGGGGGAGAGCCCGCCCCTCCCGGCGGTTACCGCGAGACCGGGGCCGATTCGGAGATCGAGTCGATGTTGGTGGTGCCCGTCCACCTGCGCGGACTGTCGTTCGGAGCGCTCAGCTTCGTCACCGGTGCCGGACGGCGCGGGTACCGGCGCTCGGACCTCGAGACGGCGGCCGGCCTCGCCGAGCGGGTCGCCATCGCCATCGAGCGCGTCCTGCTGTGGGGCGAGAGTCGTCAGGCCGAGCAGGCGGCCACGCGCCATGCCGCCCAGTTGCGCCGCCTCATGGAGGCTGCGCTCGCCGTCAACGCACCGTTGGCGGAGCCGCAGGTCCTGCGGGTGCTGTCCGAACATGCCCGGCGCGTCCTCGACGCCGAGCAGGCCGTCGTCCTGGTGCTCCCCCCCGGCGAGCTCTCCCCCGACGAGGGCCCTTCGTGGGCCGGGGAATCAGGTGCCGAGGTGGAGGTGAGCGCGCCGGCCGGCCTGCCCGACGCAGTTTCCCGGGTGGTCCATGCCGCGGGCAGGCTCGTCGCCGCGTCGAACCGGCCGTTGCGCGACGCCGGTGAGCCCGACGGGGCCGCCGGCGCGGCCGCCGCCGCCGGGTCGGCCCTGCCCGACGCCCGGGCCGTGCCGTGGATGGCGGT
>JARLGQ010000382.1 GCA_031292675.1 Acidimicrobiales bacterium | reverse complement strand
ACGCGCCTGTTTGTCGTGGTTGGCGGCCTCATCGCCCTGATCGGGCTCGGTTTCGGGACGGTGGCCTACGCCACGTCCCACGCCGACACGGCGATCAGCCCGAGCGCCGTTCCCCTCGGGGACGGTCACGTGGCGAGCACCCCCAAGAAGGGATGGGTGGACTCGTGCAGCACCACGTTTCCTCCTCCTCCACCGGGAGCGACACCACCGTGGATCAACGCGGGCAACCGCACCTGGAACTCAGAGGCCAAGGTCGCAGTCCAAGGGTCGGTCAGTTGGCCGACCGCCTCGTACTCGGTAACGGTCACGGGCACGACCCGGAAGATCACGACCACCGACCTCCCCGTGGACCACACCACGGGGGTCTTCCCCATCGCCGCCTCCGACCCTGCCCACGCGTATGACGCCAACCCCAACCACATCGCCGCCGACCCGATCACTTGGAGTCTCCCGGCCGATCCCGTCGCGGCACGACACCCTTCGTGCACCAACCTCGGTCCGATCGGCGTGCTGGACGACGGAGTGGTCCTGTACAACGCGCTCGACGCCAACGGCAGGGATGCCGCGGCCCATGAGGTCCTCGACAGTTGCGGTGGGCACCCGGACCAGGCGGACCGGTACCACCATCACGACGTGCCGGCGTGCATCCTCGACCACGCCACGGGCCGTTCGACCCTCGTCGGGTTTGCCGTCGACGGATACGGCATCTACGTGGAGCGAAACGCCGACGGCACGCTGCTGAGCGACGCGCACCTCGACAAATGCCATGGCCGGACCAGCAAGGTGATGTGGAACGGAAAAGAGACCCGCATCTACCATTACGACGCCACTCTCGAGTATCCCTACACGGTCGGCTGCTACCACGGGACCCCGATCTAACCGGTCAGATCGGCACCGAGAACGGTCCGGATCCGAAGCATCATCGGAAGATCCGGGAACCGATCGCTCACCGTCTCCGTCAAACACAACGATGACCGGTCGTGGCGACACATGAGCACTCGCCGACCCTGGAGCGCCACTGTGGGTCTCGGAGCTCTGATCCTCGCCGCCAGTTGTGGCCAAGGAAGGACGACGGCCTCCCCGCTCGTGACCGGGCCATGCGCGGGCCAGCCTCCTGGTTGTGGCACCTCCCGGGGTTCGGCCACCGCACTGGCAGCAGGCCGCTGGTCACGTCTTGCACCGGGCCCGCTTTCGGCACGCGACGGTCAGGCGTCGGTGTGGACGGGACGTGAGCTCGTGGTGTGGGGTGGGGCCGCACCACGAGGTGCCGGAGTAGCCGGACTCTCGGACGGGGCCGCGTACAACCCCTCGACAAGAACCTGGAGCCGTCTACCTCCTTCACCGTTGGCGCCTCGCCTCGGTGCGGCCACGGTATGGATGGGCAGAGAAGCAATGGTGTGGGGCGGTGAGCGAAACAGCGAACCGAGCGGTCATGCCTTTGCCGATGGCGCCACCTACGACCCCACCACCAGGGCCTGGCGTCTCCTGCCTCCGTCACCACTCGTGGCACGAACGGGGGCGACCGCCGTTTGGAACGGGGCCGAGGCGATCGTCTTCGGAGGGATGGCAGCCGATGGGACGTCTCTCTACAGCGGAGCGACGTATGACCCCCGGACCGACGAGTGGCGCGCGCTTCCCGTCCTGCCGTTGTCGCATCCTGCTTCGGCCGTCGGGGCAACGGTGGCGTGGACCGGGACAGCTCTGCTGGTGTGGGTGACCGACGAGCTCAGGACCCCCCCGACCGGACCCACGTTCCGGTCCTCAACCGGCAGACAGGCGTTCACCTGGAAGGCGGGATCGTCGTCGTGGTCCCAGGTGCCATCGCCACCGGACGATGTCGAGATGTACGGCGCCGATGCCATCTGGACGGGGCAGAAGGTCCTGCTTCTCGGTGGCACCGGCTGCCTGCCCGGCATGGGCTGTGCGGCTGACACCACTGGGACCGGATTCGCCTTCGACCCGGTGTTGCACGTGTGGAGGCAGATTCCATCGAGCGCCGTGCTGGTGCAGAGCGTGCCGGAGACCTGGACCGGTCGCGCCGTCGTGGTCCTCAACCAAGGAGCGGAAATCGGCACCGGGCATGGTGCGATCCTCTCGCCTGGTGATGGCGCCGCCTATGACCCGGTGACCGATGCCTGGCTGGCCCTCCCGCGCGGTCCGGTACGGAATCTGTCCGAAGCCAGCGTGGCCTGGACGGGACGGGAGCTCGTCGTTTGGGACGGTGGAGACGCAAGCGGCTCACCCGCCGGAGAAGTGTTGACACCCTCTGTCGCCGTCGGGCCGCCACCAGTCGAGTAGTGCGCAGGATGTTCGTGTCGAAGCGACCGGACCTTCTCGGCGCGTTTGGAGGCCGGCGCCGCACCGGAGGTGCTCAGCGCGCTTGGAGGGACTCGAACCCCCAACCTTCTGATCCGTAGTCAGATGCTCTATCCAATTGAGCTACAAGCGCCGACAACCGCCCCGGACCGGACCGAGCGGTCCGCTCCGGCACGGCCGGTCATCCTACCCGGGCCACCGGAGGCTCCCACCGGGGCGTCACGATCCGGCGTCGGAGCCGAACCGCTCCAGTGCCGCCAGGTTGGCCGCCGAGCCCAGCAACTCGACGAAGGCGGCGTCCTCGCGGGCTCGGGCCGCGGCTACTTCGGCGCTGCGGGTCGCCAGCAACAGGCGCTTGGCGGTCATGACGGCGTCGAGCGGAGCCGCCGCGATGACACGGGCAAGGGCCAAGGTCTCGC
The DNA here is from genome assembly GCA_031292675.1 of Acidimicrobiales bacterium. GTDB lineage: Bacteria > Actinomycetota > Acidimicrobiia > Acidimicrobiales > UBA8190 > Chersky-840. The sequence goes on along the minus strand of JARLGQ010000382.1, from coordinate 3,633 downwards.
CCAGCAACGACTCGGCCGGGTGATGCGCCAGCGCGATGCCGGCGTCCACGGCCTCCGGGGCCCCCATCCAGGTCCCGGTGAACAGGAGGTGGGCGGCGCGCTGCCATCCCATGGTGCGGGGGAAGAGGTAACTGCTCGCCGCCTCGGGGGGCACGCCCAGCTCGGCGAAGGGGACGCGCAGCCGGGCGTCGTCGGCCATCAACACCAGGTCGCAATGGGCCAGCAACGTGAACCCGAGACCGACCCCCACCCCGTTCACGGCGGCCAGCAACGGCTTGTCGAAGCAGCCCACGGCGTCGAGCAACCCCCGGAATCCCTTGGCCGCCTCGGGGCCGGCCTGGCCGGTGACGATCCGGGCCATCTCCTTGAGGTCCTGTCCGGCGCTGAAGGCAGAGCCGGTGCCGGTCAGCACCACCACGTGCACGGCGCTCGACGCCGCCGCGTCCGTGATCGCACCGGTCACGGCGTCGTAGAGAGCGCCGTCGAAGGCGTTGCGGGCGTCGGGGCGATTGAACCGCACGACCCGGACCGCTCCGTCCTCGTGGTCCTCGACCACCACGACCGGGGCCGGGCCGCCCCCGGGGCCGACGGTCACGGGCGCATGACCTGTCCACCGTCGACGTTGAAGATGTGCCCCGTCACCCAGCGGGCGTCGTCCGACAGCAGGAACATGCACATCCCCACCAGGTCCTCGGGGGTCCCCTGGCGCTTGAGCGCCAGCGAGCCCACCAGGTCCCGCATGTACGCCTCGGGCACCACCGAGCGGGCCGCTTCGGTGTCGGTGGGGCCGGGGGCGATGGCGTTCACCCGGATGTTCATCCCGCCGAGCTCGTGGGCGAGCTGCTGGGTGAGGGAGTTGACGCCCGCCTTGGCCCATCCGTAGTACCCGGCGTACAGGTAGGCGGCGGTCGACGACTGGTTCACGATGGCGCCCCCTCCCCTCGCCGCCATCGACGGGTAGCAGGCCCGGACGCACACGAGCGCGCCGAGCAGGTTCACGTCGAGGAACCGCTGGAGGTACTCCCAGTCCACGGTGAGGAGGAAGTCCAGCTTCATGCCGCCGAAGATCGCCGCGTTGTTGACCAGGAAGTCGATCCCGCCGAAGTGTTCGGTGGCGGCGCCGGCCATGGCCGCCACCGAGTCGGGATCGGCGATGTCCACCGGCGCGGCCACGGCCGTCCCGCCCGCGGCGACGACGGACTGCGCGGTCTCCTTGGCGCCCGCCTCGTCGATGTCGGCCACCAGCACGGCTGCGCCGCGCGCTCCGAGACCCTCGGCATAGGCGCGGCCGATGCCCCGGCCCGCCCCCGTCACGACGGCGACCTTGCCGGCGAAGTCGTCTGCGCTCACGCGCCGCCACCCGCGGGCTTGGCGCGGCGGCGGGCGATGACCCGTTCGGCGGCCTCGCTCACCCCCGTCGCCAGGGGCCAGCCCACGTAGTGGGTCAGATGGACGACCACCTCGCGGACCTGGTCCTCGTCGAGCTCGGCGTTGTCGAGCGCGCTCTGGAACTGGACGTCGAGGAGGTCGGTCTTGCCCAGCGCGGCCAGCACCCCGATGGTGAGAAGGCGGCGCTCGAACACCGACAGGCCGGGGCGGGACCAGACGTCGCCGAAGAGGTGGTCCACTGTGTAGGCCACGAAGTCGCCCGGCACGGCGTCGGGGTCGACCGAGAAGTTGTAGACCTCCTGCATCTTGGCCATGCCCTTGGCCCGGTCGGGGTGCGGTGGCCGCCTCTCGGGGCTCATGCCGGCTCCGCCACGGCCTTGGTCTCCAGGTACTCCTCGAAGCCGGCCACGCCCATCTCGCGCCCGATCCCGGACTGCTTGTAGCCGCCGAAGGGGACGTCGGGGCTGTACCACACGCCGCCGTTCACGCCCACGGTGCCGGTGCGCAGGCGCGCCGCCAAGGCCATGGCCCTGTCCCTGTCTCCCGACCACACCGAACCCGAAAGCCCGTAGGGGGAGTCGTTGGCGATGCGCAGGGCGTCGTCGTCGCCGTCGTGGGGGATGACGACGAGGACCGGACCGAAGATCTCTTCTCGTGCCACGGGGGAATCGTTGCCGATCCCGGTGACGAGCGTCGGCTCCACGAAGAACCCCCTGGTCTGCGCGGCGGGCCGGCCGCCGCCCACCACGATGGTCCCGCCCTCCTGGCGCGCCAGGTCCACGTAGCGCAGGACCCGCTGGCGTTGGCGGGCGTTGATGAGCGGGCCACAGATCGTGCCGGGGTCGGTCGGGTCCCCGGCGGGCAGCTTGGCGAGCGCGGCGGCGGCCACGTCGACGGCGTCACCGAAGTGCTCCTCGGGGACCACCAACCGGGTGGTGATGGCACACCCCTGGCCGGCGTGCACGCACACGGTGAAGGCGGCCACGCCACAGGCGCCGGCCAGGTCGGCGTCGTCGAGCACCACGAACGCCGACTTGCCGCCGAGCTCGAGGAACACCCGTTTGAGGGTTCCCGCCGCGTCTGCCATCACGGCGCGCCCGGTCGCCGTCGACCCGGTGAAGGTCACCTGGTCCACCCGGCCGTCGCGCACCAGCCGTGCCCCGAAGGCGGGATCCGACGAGGGGAGGATGTTGACGACCCCGGCGGGGATGTCGGTCTCCTCGGCGATGAGACGCCCCAGCACCGTGGCGCACCACGGCGTGTCGGGAGCGGGTTTGAGCACCACGGTGTTGCCCGCCGCCAGCGCAGGGCCCAGCTTGGCCAGGTTGATCTGGTGGGGGACGTTCCACGGGGTGATGGCGGCCACCACGCCGGCGGCCTCACGCCGGATCCAGCGCCGTGCCGGCATCCCCAACGGCTCGGCCACACCCAGGTCGGTCGTCCACTCATAGGACTCGGCGAGATCGGCCACCCATCCCAAAGACTCCACGGGGTCGTCGAGCTGGGCCGAACGCGTCATGAACAGCGGTGAACCGGTCTCGGCGATGGTCATGGCGCGCAGCTCTTCGGCGTGCGACCGCATGGCGGAGCGGAGCTGGCGCAGGCACCGCACGCGCAGCGCGACGTCGGTGGACCACGTCGACTCGTCGAAGGCGCGCCGCGCCGCGCCCAGGGCCCGCTCGGCGTCCTGCTCCGACGCGTCGGCCGCCACCCCCAGGACCTCCTCGGTGGCGGGGTTGACCGTCTCGAACACCGCACCCGTCGAGGCCCGCACCAAGGCGCCGTCGACGAGCATGCGCTCCTCGCCGAAGGACCCCGTCACGTCGGATCCCCCTCGCCCCCGCCGGGCCGGTGGCGCCCTTCGAGCCCGAAGACGGCGTCGCACCGGGCGTCGGCCATCCGCGCCAGCGGCAGCTCGAGGCCGAGGCCCAGTCCGAGCTCGATGGCTGCTTGCAGATCCTTGTGGGCCAGGGCGGCGCCGGCGGCCATGGCGTCGACGATGCCGGGATGGGTGTCGGGTGGCATGGGGGCGACGGTGTCCCGGAACATGAGCCGGGAGGCCCCGCCGATGAGCTTGTCGCTCTCCCTGATGACCTCGGCCAGCTTGGCCAGCTCGATCCCGGCCGCCTCGGCCAGCACCTGCGCCTCGTAGGCGGCGAGCCAGGATCCGTACTGCACCAGATTGCGCGCCAGCTTCGCCTCGAGCCCGGCACCGAGCGGGCCCATGTGCACAACCAACGAGGT
>JARLGQ010000049.1 GCA_031292675.1 Acidimicrobiales bacterium | reverse complement strand
TCGCCATCTACGGCCTCGTGATCGCCATTCTCCTGATCGGAAAGGCATAGCAGTTGCAGAGTTCGTCTTGCTCGCGAGTGGTCGGGTGATGGGCCGAGTCGTCGCGCTCGGCGAAGCAGTGCGCGTCGAGGGATTCGCGCTCGCAGGAGCCACGGTGCTCGTCGCAGAGGCCCCCGACGCTGTGTGCCGCACCTGGGAGTCGATGCCCGACGACGTGGCCGTAGTACTGCTCACCACCAACGCCGCCGCTGCCCTGGCTCATGGGGAGGCACCCCGTAAGGACGTGTTAACTGCGGTCATGCCGCCATGACCAGGGGGAGCGCTACGACGACAACCCGGTCTTCCCGCTCTCGGGTTGCTCGGTCGATCATTTGGCGAGACGACATGGCGTCCGCCCTCGAGCCGGTGTCCGAAGCCCTCGTCGAAAAGGCGCGACTGGGTGCGGAACAACAGCTTGCCGACGCGTCCGAAGATGTCCGAGTCGAGCTATCGAGAGCACATGCCGAGGCACGCCGCCTCTTGGCGGAAGCCCGAGCTCAAGGAGCTTCGGCGGCCGAGTCGGTCGCGTCACTGCAACTGGTGGAGGCCCGCCGCGATGCACGCGAGATGGTCTTGAGGGCACGGCGGCGCGCCTACGAAGCACTCCGACACGATGCCATCGGGGCCCTGGAGCGCCGTGCCAAGACGACAGAGGGCCGGATGCTTATCGACCAGTTGTCGGCACTCGTCGAGGAGTGCCTCGGAGGGGACGCACCGATTGATCGGGCAGAGCACGGCGCTCTGGTGGTTGAGGCGCGGTCCGGTAACCGTCGAGTGGCCATCGGGCCGACAATGCTCATCGATCATGTCTTGTTGTCGATGGCCGAGCAGGTCGAGGGGCTGTGGGCCTGAGCACTCCGGCCGAAGGAGTGGCGCGTGCGACACAAGGCGGCTCCGCGGGCCGTGTGGTGCGCGTGAGCGGGCCGCTCGTCGAAGTGGAGGGGCTCGAACATGTGGCCATGCTGGACGTATTGGCGATCGGCCACGCTGGCCTCGCCGCCGAGGTGGTCTCGGTGCGCCCTGGCCTTGTCACCGCTCAGGTCTACGAGTACACGGGAGGGCTGGGCGTCGGCGACCCGGCGGCTAGCCAAGGGCGGCCGCTCTCCGCCCAGCTCGGTCCAAGCCTGCTCGGTGGTGTCTTCGACGGCTTGCTTCGTCCCTTGACCGGACGGCCTGTTTGGCTTACGCCTGGCTCGCTCGAAGAGAACACCGGGAAGACATGGGGGTTCGTGGCGGGCTCGTCGCCTGGCCAGGTCGCTGGTCCCGGGACTGTGCTCGGGACCGTCCCGACGCCCTCGGGCGTCGAGCATCGCGTTCTCGTTCCCCCGGGGGTGTCGGGGAACCTCGAGTGGATTGCCGACGATGTGGAGGTCACTGACACCGATACGATCGCAATCGTGGGCGGTCGCGAGGTGGCCGTGAGCGAGCTGTGGCCCGTCCGCACGGCGCGTCCGATGCGGGCGCGACGCGAGCTCTCTGCCCCCCTGTTGACAGGTCAGCGCGTGCTCGACCTGTTGTTCCCGATCGCCAAGGGAGCTACCGCAGCAGTGCCCGGCGGGTTCGGCACCGGCAAGACCGTTCTCTTGCAGCAGATAGTGAAGTGGAGCGAGGCAGACGTGATCGTGTTCGTAGGGTGCGGCGAGAGGGGTAACGAGCTCGCTGACGCACTAGCCGACCTCGCCGACCTGGAGGACCCGAGGACCGGTTTGACCCTCCTTGAGCGCACCGTCGTGATAGCCAACACGTCCAATATGCCGGTGATGGCGCGCGAGGCCAGCATCTACACCGGCATGACCGTTGCCGAGTTCTATCGCGACATGGGATATGATGCCGTGCTCCTCGCGGACTCCACTTCGCGCTGGGCGGAGGCCCTTCGCGAGTTCTCGTCGCGGAGCGGTGCACTGCCCGCGGAAGAGGGTTATCCGGCTGGACTCGCCTCTGCCCTGGCAGCGTTTTACGAGCGCTCCGGCCAGGTGGAGACCCTGGGTGGTAAAGAGGGCTCGGTGACAGCCATCGGTGCCGTGTCCCCACCTGGTGGCGATATGACAGAGCCCGTCACCGCTCACACTGAACGCTTCGTGCGCTGCCTGTGGTCCTTGGATCGCGACCTTGCATATGCCCGTCACTACCCGGCCATCACGTGGCATCGCTCGTTCTCTCGCGACGCCGAGGCCGTAGGTGCGTGGCACGCTTCGGCGGGCCGACCCGGCTGGGCAGCCGATCGAGCCCGTGCAATCGCGGTCCTGGCAGAGGCCGACAGGCTGGCTCCGATGGTCGAGCTCGTTGGGCTGGCGGCACTGCCGGGGCGTGAGCGCACTGTCTTGCTCGCCGGGCGGCTCCTTCGCGAGGCGGTCCTGCAGCAGAGTGCTCTGAGCGCCAACGACGCCACGTGCGCCCCTCAGAAGCAGGCAGCGCTGCTCGAGATGGTCCTCGCTGTCTACGACCGTTGCCTGTCCTTGATAGACCAGGGCGTTGCACCCTCGGTGGTCGAGGAAAGCGACCTGTCGGGCGTTACGCGTGTTCGTGACGAAGCGGGTCCCGACGATGTTGCCAGCGTTGAGCAACGACGCGACGAGGTGCTCACGGCGCTGGAGAAGCTTGGGGAACTGTCATGACGACTCGGGAGAGCGGCCTGCCCCGAATTCCTGTCGAGTACCACGGGGCGCTCGAGGCCGAAGGACCGCTGCTCGTAGTGGGAGGTGTCGAGGGGGTCGGTTGGGATGAGCTTGCCAGCGTGCGTCTGTCTTCGGGCGAACTGCGCCGCGCTCTGGTGCTCGAGGTCCACCGCGACGTGGCCGTGGTGCAGGTCCTTCAGGGCACCTCTGGCATCGACCCCGTTTCGGTTTCGGTTGCATTCGAAGGACGGCCTCTCGAGATCCCCGTGGGAGAGGGGTGGCTGGGGCGGGTTTGGGACGGGATGGGAGAACCGCTCGACGGAGGTCCGCCCATGCTCGGGGCCGTCACCCGCCCGGTAGCGGGTTCACCGCTTAACCCGACGGTGCGCGATGTTCCACGCGATCCCATCCTGACCGGGATCTCAGTCATAGACGCGCTCACCACGCTCGTGCGCGGCCAGAAGCTCCCGGTGTTCTCCTCCGCCGGTCTCCCGCACTTCGAGCTGGCCGCTCAGCTTGCCGCACAGGCGAGTGTGGCCGGAGAGCCATTCAAGGTCGTCGTCGTTGCGATGGGGCTCACTCACGCTGACGCCGCTGCGATACGCAACGTCCTCGAGACCCGAAGCGCCAGCGGCGACCTGGCCCTCTTCCTGGACACCGCCGACGACCCGGTTGTACAGCGAATCCTGGCCCCACGCGTGGCTCTCACCGTCGCCGAGCACCTCGCATTCGACTTGGGTCAGCACGTACTGGTCGTGCTGGCCGACATGACCTCGTACTGCGAAGCGGTGCGAGAGGTCTCGGCCGCACGCGGGGAGATTCCCGGAAGGCGTGCCTATCCCGGGTATCTCTACAGCGACTTGGCGTCGCTCTATGAGCGTTGTGGGCGCATACGTGGCAACGCAGGTTCCTTGACACAGGTTCCGGTACTCACGATGCCGGCGGGGGACATCACACATCCGGTTCCCGACCTCACCGGCTACATCACCGAAGGCCAGATCGTCCTGTCGCCCGATGTGCACGGCGAAGGGATCTACCCACCGGTGGACGTCCTTGGGTCGCTGTCGCGCCTCATGAGAAAGGGAACCGGTCAAGGCCGCACCAGGGCCGACCACGCCGGGATCGCTGCCCAGCTGGTTGCGGCCCTGGCGCGTGCCCGCCAGGTCCGGGACCTTGCGGAACTGATCGGCACAGGAGCTCTGACGGAGACGGATCGGAGCTATCTGGAATTTGCCGATGCGTTCAACTCGCTTCTCGTCGACCAGCGCGTCGACGAGAAGCGCTCCTTGGAGGACACGCTGGATCGTGCGTGGCGAGTGGCTTCGGAGCTTCCCCGTCGTGAGCTGACCATGATCTCGACCGCGGATGTTGCCACTTATTACAGAGAAAGGGTCGAGGTGGAAGGGGATACCACTGTGGGAGGCGATGGTGGTGAGAGGCGTGCCTGAGCAGGTGCCTCCGGGGCGCGCCGGGCGCCTGTGGCTTCGGGGTCGCCTGGCCTCGGCGCGACGCAGCATGAAGCTCCTCGACCGCAAGCGACAGCTCGTGCGACGCGAGCGGGATCGCCTGGCCGAGCTGCGGGAGGAGACTCATCGACGCTGGGTGGTCTCGTGTCATGAGGCGGAGACCTGGGGCTTGCGCGCATCGATTTTGGGTGGCGCGGCTGATGTGACGCTGAGCAGCGCAGCTGTCGCCGGTCGAGCTAGCGTCGAGGTGACATGGCGCAACACCATGGGCGTTCGCCACCCTGATGATCCGCGCTGTGCGTTGCCGACACTCGCACCTGCTGACTCTGCGGCGGCCAACTCCGCAGTCTCTCCCGCCGCTGCTTCGTATCGACGCGCGCTCGAAGCGGGGGTCGCCTATGCCGTGGCTGATACCTCCTTCGCCCTGCTCGACGTGGAGCTACGAGCTACCGAGCGACGTCTTCGGGCGATCGAGCGGCGACGAGTGCCGTTGCTCGAAGAGGCGTTGCGGCGCCTCGAGCTGCACCTCGACGAGCTTGAACGCGAGGAACGGGTCGTGACGCGTTGGGCGCAGCATCGCCGACAAGGGAAGCTCGGAGGGCCCGGGTCACAGGCCATCGTTGACTAGGCCTCGGATGGCCAGGGCGCGCGGTGAATCGGTTGGGATGGCTCTGTTCGACTTCTCTTCGGCTTCTGATCGGTGCCTCCCCCTTCACCACGCCGAGTGGCCGAAGGCGCGCCACCCGCCGCGACAGGATCTGCCTCCGCGTCAGGGAGGGCCGGACGGAAGTGTCAGACGCTGGAGCAGTGCCACGACCGCGGTGTCGTCACTGTTCGGGCCAAGCTCTGACTGGCCCCCGGTTGTCGTCACCCCGGGCGGGAACTCGACGCAGACCGGAACGCCGACGTGGAAGCGTCTATGGGCGTCGAGCAGGGCGCGTCCGGCGGAGGTGTCCGGGCTCACCGCGTCGACCACGATATCGGCGGCCGACGCCAGAGGGCACGGCTGGCCCGCCAGAGCCGGGCAATGCCTGTGGGTAGGCGGTCCGGAACAGATGAGCACGTCGAACCCGGCGGCCCGGGCCGCGGCTTCGCCATGCCAACGACCCCCGGGTGTCTCCACGAGCACGCGCGCGGCGCGGTGAGTCCCGGGCCACGGCGGTGTGCTGCCTAAGGTTCCAATTACGACGCGAACGATCGACGGCCCTTCGAAATGGTTCATGGTGGCGTATCCCCGCGCCCGCATCAGCGCCAGCATTCGCCGGTTCTCGACGAGAATGTCGGCCTGGAGGTTGGTGATGTTTCGGGCGCGCGCCGCCTCGATCAGGGCGTCAAGCAGGTAGGGACCGAGCCAGCCGCGCGACCCCGGTGCCACGGTGATGCCGAGTTCCGCGCCACCGTCCGGGAGCAGTTCGTAGCTCGTTTCGCCGATGATGCGGACCGTGCCATCGAGCCCCTCGAGCACGGCGACGAGTCCCATCCCGCCGCGCTCGTCAGCGTTCAGAATGCGCCCGATGGTCTCCGCCGTGGGCAGGTGCGCCTGGAAGAAGCGTCGATACAGGTCGTCGTCGTCAAGCGATGCGTACATCTGCCTCAGCGCGTCGGTATCTGCCCTGCTCGAGGGCCGGATCGTGAGCGTGCGCCCCCCGGGGAGCGCCAGGCGTCTCGGGGCAAACTCGCTGCTACTTTGGCCCGTCAGGGGCATAGCCAATGATGGTGGCAGTCAACGGCCCTGGCCCAGGGTCGAAGGTCACGGGGTGCTATCAGGAGCCCCTTTCGGGCCCCGGACAGCCGATCGAGCCGGGTCCCCCCGTATTCCCGGAGGGGTGTGAGGTGACCTTCGACCCTGGGAGCCCTGAGAGTGGGCGGCGTAACGTGATCGTGCCCGAGAGGTGGGTCCGGTGGGCATGAGGTGAGCAGGGGGTTGATTGATGTCGTGGGAGACGATCCGCAAGAGCGCGACTCGCGGCCAAGTCGCTCCCAACATGGGCGACTACACGGCCGAGTGCGCCACGTTCTCGTGGGATGTGGCGCGCCGGGCGCTGGACGGGCTTCCAGACGGGCGCGGGCTCAACATCGCCCATGAAGCAGTGGACCGCCACGCGGCGGGAGCTCGCCATGACCATGTCGCCTTGCGATGCTTGGATCGCGACGGCGGCCGGCACGACCTGACCTATGGCGAGCTGGCCGACCGCTCGAGCCGCTTCGCCAGTGCTCTGGACCGGCTGGGCGTGTCGGCAGGCGCTCGGGTGTACGTGCTGCTGCCGCGCGTGCCCGACCTTTATGTGGCGGTCATAGGAACCTTGAAGCACAAGAGCGTCCTGTGTCCACTCTTCCCGGCCTTCGGGCCGGAGCCCATCCGGGAGCGGCTCCAGCTCGGTCGGGGAAGCGTCTTGGTCACCACGGAACCGTTGTACCGCCGCAAGGTGGCCAAGATCAGAGATCTCTTGCCGGAGCTGCGTCACGTGCTCATATCTTCGGGCCGCGATGCGGTTCCCCAGGCATCGACGACGCCGGACACCCTCGACTTCGCCGCCCTGCTCGAGGAGGCCAATCCGGTCTACGAGATCCCACCCACCGATCCCGGCGACATGGCCCTGCTCCACTTCACCAGCGGGACCACGGGAACACCCAAGGGGGCGGTGCACGTGCACGAGGCTGTGGTATCACACCACGCCACCGGGCGTATCGCCCTCGACCTGCACCCCGAGGACATCTTCTGGTGCACGGCCGACCCCGGATGGGTGACGGGCACCTCGTACGGAATCGTGTCGCCGCTCGTGCACGGCACGACCAGCATCGTCGATGAGGGCGACTTCGACGCCGAACGCTGGTACGCCACGCTCGAGGCGGAGGCGGTCACCGTGTGGTACACGGCGCCGACCGCCCTACGGATGCTCATGCGGGCCGGCCCCGAGGCCGCCAAGGACCACGACCTGAGCCGACTGCGGTTCGTCGCCATCGTTGGCGAGACCCTCAATCCCGAGGTGGAGTTGTGGGGCCAGGAGGTCCTTGGTCTCCCCGTCCACGACAACTGGTGGCAGACCGAGACCGGGGGGATCATGATCGCCAACTACGCCAGCTCCGACATCCGCCCAGGCTCGATGGGACGGCCGCTTCCCGGGATCGAGGCGACGATCCTCGTACGCGACGAGTACGGAGAGGTGGTCAAATCCGATGACGGCACCGCGGTCGAGGCGCAAACAGGCGAGGAGGGGGAGCTCGCGCTGCGACCGGGTTGGCCGTCGATGTTCCGCGGTTATCTCGATGACGACGAGAGATATCAGGCCTGTTTCGTCGGTGGCTGGTACTTGAGCGGGGACCTCGCCCGCCGGGATGCCGACGGCTACTTCTGGTTCGTCGGGCGAGGTGACGATGTGATCAAGTCGGCGGGGCACCTGATCGGTCCCTTCGAGGTCGAGTCCACCCTCATGGAGCACCCCGCCGTGGCCGAAGCGGGGGTCATCGGCAAACCCGATCCTGTGGCGGGAGAGGTCGTGAAGGCTTTCGTCTTGTTGAATCCCCACGTCGTCGCCGGAGACGAATTGCGCCGCGAGCTGATCGGTTTCTGCCGAGCTCGACTCGGCGCCGCGGTGGCACCGCGCGAGATCGAATTCGCCGACTGGCTGCCCCACACGCAGAGCGGGAAGATCCTACGACGGCTGCTCAAGGCCAGGGAGCTCGGACTCGCCGAAGGCGACACCTCGACGCTGGAGGTAGGTCCGTGACCGAGGCCGCGCCGGCTCCGGCCGGCGCCTCGTCGCCCGAGCCCGCCCACGGCCTGTACCTCCTGCGGGAGATGGTTCGCATCCGCCGCTTCGAGGAACGCTGTGTTGAGCTCTACAGCGACATGCGGATCCGAGGATTCCTTCATCTCGGCATCGGCGAGGAGGCTTGCGCCGTAGGTGTCATGCAGGCGCTCAATGGCGACGACGCGGTGGTGGCCACGTATCGGGAACACGGCCATGCGTTGGCGCGGGGTGTGACGATGCGCTCGGCCATGGCCGAGCTCGAGGGGAAGGTCGAGGGGTGCAGCCGGGGTCGTGGTGGATCGATGCACCTGTTCGACAAGGCCACACGCTTCTTCGGCGGTAACGCTATCGTCGGCGGCGGGCTGCCCCTCGCCGTCGGTCTGGCCTTGGCCGACCATATGCAGGGCCGGAGCCAGGTGACCGCGTGCTTCTTCGGGGACGGAGCGGTGGCCGAGGGTGAATTCCACGAGTCGATGAACCTCGCCGCGCTCTGGCACCTGCCCGTCCTCTTTTGCTGTGAGAACAACCTCTACGCCATGGGCACGGCACTGGAAAGCTCAGAGTCGGAAACCGACCTCTCACTCAAGGCAGCCAGCTATCGGATGCCTGCCTGGGAGGTGGACGGCATGGATGTGGTGGCGGTCGAGGCGGCCGCCGTTGCAGCGACCGAAGCCGTGCGCGTCGGCGGCGGGCCTCACTTCCTCGAGCTGCGCACCTACCGGTTCCGTGCTCATTCGATGTACGACCCGGACCGCTATCGCGACAAAGCTGAGATCGAGGGTTGGAAGCATCGGGACCCTATCGATCATCTGGTTCAGCAGTTGGCGAGCGTCGGCTCGCTCGGGGAGGGCGAGCTCGAGCAGATCGAACAGGACGTAGACGCAGAGGTGGACGACGCCGTTGCCTTCGCCGATGCCGGCACGCTCGAGCCCATCGAAGATCTCGAACGGTTTGTCGTCACCGAAGCTCCCGGCCCGGGAACGGGTTCATGAGCACCGTCACCTATCGCGAGGCGTTGCGCATGGCGCTCGATGACGCGCTCAGGCGTGACGAGCGCGTCTTTCTCATGGGTGAGGACGTCGGACGTTACGGCGGCTGCTACGCCGTGAGCCTTGGCCTGCTCGAGGAATTCGGCCCCGAGCGCGTTCGGGACACGCCGCTGTCGGAATCAGGCTTCGTGGGAGCGGGCATCGGCGCAGCGCTCGGTGGGATGCGCCCCATCGTGGAGATCATGACGGTGAATTTCAGCTTGCTTGCCCTGGACCAGATCGTCAACAACGCGGCGACACTGCTCTACATGTCAGGTGGCCAATTCAATGTCCCATTGGTGATCCGTATGACGACGGGGGCGGGTCGGCAGCTCGGCGCGCAGCACTCGCACAGCCTCGAGGGTTGGTACACGCACATCCCGGGCATTCGAATCCTGGCGCCGGCGACACTCGAAGATGCCCGGGGCATGTTGTGGCCGGCGTTGTGCGACCCCGACCCGGTTCTATTGTTCGAGCACGGAGCCCTCTACAACGAACAGGGCGAGCTTGCCGACGATGCCGGCTCAGTCGACCTCGATGCGGCGGTCGTTCGCCGCGAGGGTTCCGACGTGACCATCGTGTCCTATGGCGGCATGCTGCGGGTCGCCCTCGGTGCCGCCGATGGACTCGCCGAAGAGGGTATCTCGGCAGAGGTGGTCGACTTGCGCAGCCTGCGACCTCTTGACACGGCCACAATCGTGTCGTCGGTCGTACGCACCCACCGCGCCGTCGTGGTCGACGAGGGATGGCGAACCGGGAGCCTCTCCGCTGAGGTGTCGGCCCGCATCGTGGAACAGGCCTTCTACGACCTCGATGCCCCCGTGGCGCGCGTGTGCACGGCCGAGGTGCCCATGCCCTATGCCAAGCACCTCGAGGACGAGGCCACTCCGCAGGTGCGAGATGTCGTCTCCGCCGTACACATGCTGGGGGCGTGAATGGGTGAGTTCAAGATGCCGTCACTTGGCGCCGACATGGAGGTCGGCAAGGTGGCCAAGTGGTTGGTAGGCCCCGGTGACGTGGTGCGGCGAGGTGATGTCGTGGCTGTCGTGGAGACCGAAAAGTCCACCATCGAGGTCGAGATCTTCGAGGCGGGCGTGATCGAGGAGCTGCTCGTCCCCGAGGGGGACGAGGTGCCGGTGGGCACGGCTCTCGCCCGGGTCGGCGCATCCGGGGGGACCGCCGCACGTGCCCCCGCCCCCGAACCCGCCCCCGAACCTGCAACGAAGCGCCGGCGGTCCGCGGTCGGCGCGCCCGCGGCGGCGTCGACACGCATGATCCGGTCGGGTGGGCTCGTCGTTTCGCCGGTTCTGCGCCACCTCGCCGAGCGGCTCGGGGTGGACGTGCACGCCCTCGACGGGAGCGGTGCAGGTGGGATGATCACCAGGGCGGACGTCGAGAGCGCGGGGGCCCGCCTCCGTCAGGTGAGCCATGCTCCTATGAATGCGGGGCGACGCGCACCCGTGCTCGGTGCTCGTCCGTCCCCACCGCCTGTGCGTCGAGCCCACCCCTCTCTGACCGGCGTACGCTCGTCGCCATTGGCTCGCCGTGTGGCCGACGAGCTCAACATCGAAATCGATGACGTCCAAGGGACGGGACCCGGCGGCGCGATCGTCGTGTCCGACGTGCGTCGAGCCGCTCAGGGGAAGCTGCCTGAGGCGGCGCCATCTCTCGGTCAGTCCGGCGAGGAAGAGGTGCCCAAGGAGCCCGGACCCGACGCGGCGATCTCGGGCACAGTCGCCGGGGATGCGCGGCAGGTTGCGATGCGCAGGGCGATCGGTGCCTTGATGGCCCGGTCCAAGCGCGAGATCCCCCACTACTACCTGAGCACGGACATCGACATGAGCCGCGCCGTCGCATGGTTGGAACAAGCGAACGTCGAACGCCCGGTCACTGCCCGTCTGGTCGTGCCGGCACTCCTTATCAAGGCGACAGCGCTCGCCGTGGCCACGGTCCCGGAGATGAACGGATTCATGACAGGCGACACATTCGAACCGAGTGCGGATGTACATGTCGGAGTGGCTGTCTCCTTGCGTACCGGCGGGGTGATCGCACCGGCCATCCATCACGTCGATCGACTCTCTGTCGACGAGCTGATGGTGGCGCTTCGTGACCTGGTGAACCGGGCACGCGGTGGCATGCTACGGAGTTCGGAGATGAGCGATCCCACCATCACCGTGACCAACCTTGGCGACCTCGGCGTCGACTCTGTATTCGGCGTGATCTACCCGCCTCAGGTTGCTTTGGTCGGCTTCGGTCGTGTGGCGGAGCGGGCATGGGCGGCCGACGGGATGGTTGGGGTTCGTTCGTGCGCCACGGCTACGCTGTCCGCCGACCACCGCGTCAGTGACGGCCACCGCGGTGGTCGGTTCCTGGGCACAATCGACCGCCTGCTGCAACACCCGGAGGAACTATGACCGACGACGACGCCCGAGACCTCATCCGCACCGTGTTGGGGGAGGTGGCCCCCGAGGCCGACCTCGACAGCGTCGGGCCCGACGAGACGATGCAGGAGGCACTCGACCTCGACTCGATCGACTTCCTCAATTTCGTAACCGGTCTGCACGAGCGGACCGGGCTCGAGATCCCAGAGCGCGACTATCCCGAACTTTCCACGGTGGAGGGCTGCGTCCGGTACCTGACAACATCGGGTGGCTGATGGAGCGATCTCCTTGGCGGTATCGCCCGGAGACTCTTCAGTACGAACGACCAGGTAGGTGCGGCCTGCGCGACACGAACGGGCCGTTGAGGATCTGTGACGACGTCGAGCCAGGTTCCCCAACCGCGCCCAAATGATGTCGACGATGAGGTCGGCCAACGCCGAGTGCGAAACGGGATGGCCACCCCAAGCCGAGATTGAACCGATGGCGTGATCAGTGTTCAGCGGCTCGGGTCATCACCGCGTGGTGGCGTGGCTGGCTCGACGTCTTACGGCATGTGGAGATACTTGAGGACCAGCACCAGACGAAGAGTGCAGCGATCCGCACCTGGCCCACATCCCGAAGTGGAAGCCCGAAGCCTCAGGGCGTCCGGGGCCTCTCGATCAGTTCCCGGCATCTCCCGGCGAGCGATGGTCTAATGTCACTGACCACTTTGGTGTCGTGGCCATGAGGTTCCCCTCCTCCGAAATCGAAACAGGGGGTTGGCCGGCTTTACGAAAGTGGCGAGATGGACACGGGGATTGAGAGTCACAACGTGATCGTCATCGGCATGGACGGCTCGGAGTCGTCTCGACAGGCGTTGCAGTGGGCGGTGGGACAGGCCAGGGTGACAGGAGCCACGTTGGAGACGGTGATGGCGTGGGCCGCGCCGATTCCATGGGGTCGTACGCCTACATTGCCGCCGGGCCGGGACCCGGAGGACGAGACCCGGAAGCGGCTTGCCGAGGAAGTCGAGAGCGTCCTTGGACCCCACAGTGCACTTGATGTAAAAGAGATCGTTGTCCAGGGCCAACCCGCTCCCGCGCTCATTGCGGCCTCGAAACACGCAGAAATGCTCGTGGTGGGTAGCCGCGGCCACGGGACGTTCGCCGGCACGTTGTTGGGCTCGGTAAGCAGGCACTGCGTCACACATGCCACATGTCCCGTGGTGGTCGTTCGTCACCAATCACCAGGAGTGCACTAGCGCCACGCGATTCACGTCCGGGTGGCGTCATGGCTCTTCAACTCGGCTCGCTTCCGGTCGAATGACCGTGCAGGAATGTCGTTCTTCACGGCGTAAGGCTGCTCGAAGGTACGGAGCGCCAATCGTCCTCGTCGGGATCCGCGCGAGCGCACTTCCCTCTGGGACGCGGGCGAGCCACCGGAGACATTTCCGAGCGGCTTCTGATCTGGCGCGGCCTTCGACGGCCGGTGGCCTGGCCGGCGGGGTGCGCCGC
>JARLGQ010000381.1 GCA_031292675.1 Acidimicrobiales bacterium | reverse complement strand
GGCGACACAGGCGATCACGGCCCCCGGGCAGCTCTTCGAGATGGAGGACGTCGAGATCCGGGGCATTCCCACTCGGGTGTGGAAGAACTGTCCGGCCAACCTGCGCGTGGTGTTGGAGCTGTCACGGGGTCACGGAGACATCGACTACCTCGTTTACGAGGACGAGCGCACCACCTACGAGGAGCACTTCCGCACCGCCGCCGCCATCGCCCACGGGCTGCGCAGCCGCTTCGGCGTCGAGCTCGGCGACCGCGTCGCCATCGCCATGCGCAACCTGCCCGAGTGGGCCATGGCCTTCTGGGGCGCGGCAGTGGCCGGAGGCGTGGTGGTGCCGCTCAACGCCTGGTGGACGAGCCCCGAGCTCCACTACGGACTGGCCGACTCGGGGACCAAGGTCGCCTTCGTCGACGCAGCCCGGCTCGAGCGCCTGACGCCGCACCTCGCCGAGCTCCCCGACCTCCGAGCGGTCGTGGTCACCCACGAGGACCGGACCGAGGTACCGGCCATGCCCGACGCCCCGGTTCCCGTCGTCTCCTTCAAAGAGCTCGTGGGCGAACCGGCCGCCGACATCACCCTGCCCGACCTGTCCATCGCGCCCGAAGACGACGCCACCATCTTCTACACGTCGGGCACGACCGGGAAGCCCAAGGGTGCGGTGGGCACGCACCGCAACATGGGCACCAACCTGATGAGCCTGTTCTTTCTCAACACCCGAGCGGGCATGCGCTCGCCGAGCCGGCGCGGCCCCGGCGACGGGGAACAGGGGCGTCCGGGCGCCTACCTGCTCTCGGTGCCGCTGTTCCACGCCACGGGATGCCATTCGGTCCTGGTGGCGAACACCGCGGCGGGCAACAAGCTCGTCATGATGCACCATTGGGATCCCGAACGGGCCCTCGAGCTCATCGAGCGCGAGCGCGTGGTGACCTTCGGGGGTGTCCCCGCCATGGTCATGCAGGTGATCGACTCGCCCAGCTTCGCCACTCGTGACACGTCGTCGGTGCGGTCGGTCGCCTACGGGGGGGCACCGGCCCCGCCCGATCTCGTGCGCCGCATCAAGGAGCACTTCCCGGTGAGCGCGCCCTCCAACGGCTACGGGCTCACCGAGACCTCGTCGGTGACCACGATGATCACCGGCGACGACTACGTGCGCAGGCCCGACAGCGTCGGCCCGCCCGTCCCGGTGTGCGACGTGCGGGTGGTTCCCGACGGCTTCGCCGGCGCGCAGCCCACCGACGACCTGCCCAGGGGACCCACGGTGACCGGTGAGCTGTGGATCAAGGGGCCCAACGTCGTGCGCGGCTACTGGAACAAGCCCGAGGCCACCGCCGCCACCTTCACCAGAGGATGGCTCCACTCCGGGGACGTGGCCCGGATCGACGACGACGGTTTCGTCTACATCGTGGACAGGGCCAAGGACATGGTCATCCGAGGTGGTGAGAACGTGTACTCGGTCGAGGTGGAGGCAGCCTTGTTCGAACATCCCGCCGTGGCCGACGCCGCCGTCATCGGCGTGCCCCATGACGTCCTGGGCGAGGAGGTGGGCGCAGCCGTCGTCCTGCGCCCTGGCACGAAGGTGTCGGCCGAGGAGCTCGCCCGGCACGTGAAGGAGCGGCTGGCGGGCTTCAAGGTGCCGGCGCACATCTGGTTCCGGTCCGAACCACTGCCCCGCAACCCCCAGGGCAAGGTGCTCAAGAGACAGCTGCGTGACGACCTCGTCGGACCGGGCCAGCCCGGCGGGGACGCGCCGTCCGAGGAGGTGGGCTGATGGGACTGCTCCACGGACGACACGCCGTGGTGACGGGGGGCGGTTCGGGCATCGGCCGCGCCGTGTGCCGGCGCTTCGCCGCCGAGGGGGCCAAGGTGGCCGCACTCGACATCGACGGCGACAGCGCCCGGGAGACGGCCAAGGAGATCGAGGGCGTGGCGTTGACGGTGGACGTGACCGACGCCGAAGCGCTGCGCGCCGCGGTCGACACCGCGGTGGAGAGCCTGGGGGGCCTTTCGATCCTCGTCAACAACGCCGGCGGGAGCACCATGGCCGGTCTGGCCGACTGGGACCCCGACGAGTGGGACCGCATCGTGCGCCTCAACCTCACCGGGGTGTTCAACGGCATGCGAGCCGGTGTCCCCCATCTGCTGGCCGGGGGCGGCGGCGCCGTGGTGAACACGGCTTCGATCAGCGCAACCCGGCCCTCGGCGGGCGAGACGCCCTACTCGGCCGCCAAGGCGGGGGTGATCGCGCTCACGGCGTCGGCCGCCCTCGAATACGGCCCCGTCATCCGCGTCAACGCCGTGGCGCCGGGCATGATCCGCACCAACCTCACGCGGCCTCTTCTGGAGATCGTCCCCGATGCCGACGCGCTCTACGGGCGCCTCACACCGGCGGCCCGGGTTGGTGAGCCCGAGGACGTCGCCGACGTCGTGACGTTCCTGTGCTCGGACCTCGCCCGTTTCGTCACGGGGCAGACCCTCGTCGTCGACGGTGGGATGACGCTTCACGGCGCCGGCGTGGACGGCCTCTTCGACCGGTTCTTCCGCGGCGGCCACCCCCACCAGCGCTGATCCCTCACCCCCGCCACGGACGCGGGGCCCGGGGCACGACCGTGAGAGCGCGTGCCCATGGCCTACGCTGACCGGGAACCCACCGCGCCGGCCTGCGCCGACACCCGGCCGGTTTCCCCGCGACCAGGTGGCAGCGCGTGATCGAGGCCCGAGGATTGACCAAACGCTATGGCCCCACGCTGGCCGTGGACGGCCTGTCGTTCGACGTCCGGCCCGGCCAGGTCACCGGGTTCCTCGGCCCCAACGGGTCGGGCAAGTCCACCACCATGCGCATGGTGATGGGCCTCGACCGGCCCGACGGCGGCAGTGTCACCATCGAAGGCCGTCGCTACCACGACCTGCCGTGGCCCCTCCGTGAGGTGGGCGGGCTCCTCGAGTCCAAGGCGGTGCATCCGGGCCGCAGCGCGTACAACCACCTGTGGGCCCTGGCTCAGACCAACGACATCCCCTCTTCGAGGGTCGACGACCTTCTCGAGCTCGTCGGGCTGGCGGGGGTGGCCCGCAAGCGGGCCGGCAAGTTCTCCCTCGGCATGACCCAACGGCTCGGCATCGCCGCCGCCCTCCTCGGCGATCCCGGCGTGCTCCTCTTCGACGAGCCCATCAACGGGCTCGACCCCGAGGGCATCCTGTGGGTACGGAACCTGCTCAAGCGCCTGGCGTCCGAGGGCCGCGCCGTGTTCGTATCCAGCCACCTGATGAGCGAGATGGCGCTCACCGCAGACCACCTCGTCGTGATCGGCCGCGGCAAGCTCATCGCCGATCAACCCGTGGACGACTTCGTGGGCCAGAGCTCGGCGGCGTCGGTGCGGGTGCGGACACCGACACCCGACCCCCTCACCGCGGCCATGGTCGAGGCCGGTGCCCGCGTCCATGTCGAGCCGGACGGGGCGGTGGTCGTCAACGGCCTCGGTGCCCCCGCCATCGGTGATCTCGCCGCCGGGCTCGGCGTCACGCTGCACGAGCTCAGTCCCCGGGCGGCCTCGCTCGAAGAGGCCTTCATGGAGCTGACCCACGAGAGTGTCGAATTCCGCGCCGAGGAGGGCACCGCGGCGGACGCCACCGAGGTGCGGCACTGATGGTCGCCGTCACGCCTGCGCTGCGGGCGCTCCCCGCCGGCAAGTACCGCTTCTCCGGTGCGCTGCGTTCGGAGTGGACCAAGATCCGCTCGGTGCGCTCCACGGCATGGTGCATTCTCGCCACTGTCGCGCTCGGCATCGGGATCGACATCCTCGCCACTTCGAGCGAGGCCTCGAATTGGCGCAACGCCGGCTTCGTCGACAGGGCGCTGTTCGACCCGACCAGCATCAGCCTCACCGGGCTCCTGTTCGGACAGCTCGCCATGGGCGTCCTCGGAGGTCTCACCATGAGCGCCGAGTACGGGTCGGGGTCCATCCGCGCCACGTTGGCGGCCATCCCCCGCCGGCCCGTGGTGCTGGCCGCCAAGGCCGTGGTGTTCGGAGTGGTGGCGCTGGTGGTGACCGAGGCAGTGTCGTTCGCCAGCTTCTTCGTGGGCCAGGCCATCCTGTCGGGCTCCACCCCGACGGCCACGTTGTCCCAGCACGAAGTACTGCGCGCCGTCATCGGCGGTGGCCTGTTCCTCACCCTCCTCGGGCTCATGGCGCTCGGCCTGGCCGCCATCATCAGGCACACCGCCGGCACCATCACCACCTTCGTGGGCATCTTGCTCATCCTGCCCCTCGTCGTCTCGGCCTTCCCCGCCAAGATCGGTCACCCCATCGGCAGGTACCTCCCCGCCACCATCGGTGCAGCCATGACCAGCACCACTTCGGAGGGTGCGCACGACGCATTCCTGCCCGCCTTCCCCTTCTGGCACGGGTTCGGCGTCATGTGCGCCTACGCGGTCGGGGCCCTCGTGATCGGGGGGGCGCTCATGGTGCGACGCGACCCCTGACCGGGGCCGTCCCGTACCGGTCCGCCGCCCCACCCGGGGCCGCCGGCGCGCCATCCCGTTCGGCGCTTCAGAGCAGGCGGCGCTCCGACGCCCACCGGGTCAGTTGGTGGCGGCTCGACAGCTGCAGCTTGCGCAGCACCGCGGAGACATGGCTCTCCACCGTCTTGATCGAGATGGACAGCTGGCGCGCCACCTCCTTGTAGGCATAGCCGCGCGCGATGAGCCGCAGCACCTCGCGCTCACGGGGGGTGAGCTGGTCGAGCTCCGGGTCGAACGACGGAACGGCGCCACCGGCGGCGCCGGGGTCCGACGCGAAGGCGTCGAGCACGAATCCCGCCAGTCGCGGCGAGAACACGGCGTCACCGTCGGCCACTCGCTGCACGGCATCGGTGAGCTCGGGGCCCGAGATGGTCTTCGTCACGTACCCACGCGCTCCGGCTCGGATGACCCCGATGACGTCCTCGGCCGCGTCGGACACCGACAGGGCCAGGAAGCGCACCTCGGGATGCGTGCGTCCGATCGCCTCGATCACGGCCTGCCCGCCCCCGTCGGGCATGTGGACGTCGACGAGGACGACGTCGGGGACGCGCTCGCCGATGATCTCGATGGCGGCCCCCACCTCGTCGGCGTCCCCCACGACCTCGACGGCATCGCCCAGCTCGGCGCGCACCCCGGACAGAAAGAGGTGGTGGTCGTCCACCAGGAAGACCCGAACCTTGCGTTCCGGGCCGGCCCCCGGGCTCCTACTGTCGTTCACGAACTGCTCCCGTCCTGGGCATGACCAGCTCCACCTCGGTCCCCTGTCCCGGCGCGCTGCGGATGACGGCGCTCCCGCCGTGGCGGGTCATGCGGGCCCGGATGGACTCGGCGATGCCGCGGCGGTCCCGGGCCACGGCGCCGGGGTCGAAACCCTGACCCCGGTCCCGCACGAACACCGACACCTGGGCCGGCTCGACCTCCACGAAGATCGAGACGACGGGGGCGCCCGACCACGTCGCCGCGTTCACCGTCGCCTCGCGGCCCGCCGCCAACAGCGCCCGCAGCTCGCCGTTGAGCTCGCAGTCGCCCACGTTCACGCTTTCCACCGCCACGCGGTGGCTGGCCTCGACGTCGCGCACGATCACCGCGACCGCTTGCGACACCGTGGCGACGTCGGCGTCGTGGAACGACCCTGGCGGCCGGCCCTCGAACAGCCAGGCCCGCAGTTCCCGCTCTTGGGCCCGGGCCAGACGCGTCACCTCCCCTTGGTCGCCGGCGGCGCGCTGGATGAGCGCCAACGTCTGGAGCACCGAGTCGTGCACGGTGGCCGCCATGTTGGCCCGCTCTTCGCTGCGGACCCGTTCCCGGCGTTCTACCGCCAGATCACGGGCCAGCCGTAGCCACCACGGGCCGAACACGACCAGGAACCCGACGATCACCACGTTGGCGGCGATGACCGCCCTCGCCGTGGCAAGGGTGGGATGGGCCGACGCCACCAGGGTGCCGAGGCCGCTGGCGACCAGCACCACCCCGACCACCACACGGACGATCGTGGCGCGCCGCGTGTGGCTCCCACCGGACCCGATGAGCGGCGCGCGCCCCATGAGCTCGCTCAGATGGGTCCGTTCCTCGACGTCGGCGTCCCGCCACACGACCACCAACCCACCTACCGCGATCGACACGGGCCAGATGAGGTTGACGGCGAAGCTCAAGCCGATGGCGGCGAGCACGACGAGGACCGACCCCAGCGCGGTGATGAAGGCGAGCGCCAACGCCACGGTGCGACGGTCCCCCAGGGCCCGGCGGCCGATCGACGTCGAGGTCCCTTCGGCGGGGATGATGAGCCACGCCACGACATAGGCGGCCAGGCCCGTCCCGGCCCCGATCGCCACCAGCACGAACGCGAACCGGATGAGGTTGGCGTCGATCCCGAATCGTGCCGCCAGGCCTCCCGCCACGCCTCCCGCCATGCGGTCCGACGTGCTGCGCCGCAGGGGCCCTCGGATTCTCGGTGCCCTCCACCACGCACGACGGTGGACGTGGCGTGAGGTCGGAGAGAAGCCGGCCGTGTCGCTCGCCTGTGGGGGCGGCGGCGGGGGCAGGCGTGACGGCGGCGGAGGGGGTGGCGGCGCAGGTTGACGGGCCGCGGGTGGCGGGAGGGACACGGTGGGCTCGGCCGGTTCGGCGTGTTCGGGGATGAGGCGATGATCGCATGCGAGGGCCGGGGCGACCACGGGTGGCACCCCTGACGCGACGCCGGTGCTCGGGGTATTCCTCGGGGTCATTCCCGATTCCCGTCGCGGACGCATTCCTCGATGATCGACATATGGAACAACTCACCCCGCACCGAATTGCCGATGACCTCACCCCGCCCGAGCCCGGCGCCGATACCCCGCCGGAGCTCGCGGTCGACAACCCGCCCGATCCCGCGGACACCCCGCCGGAGCTCGCGGCCGACACCCCGCCCGATCCGGTCGCCGCCTTCGCCGACGACCTTCCGGGAGGCCCCCCGCCGCCCGACCCCCCCGAGCCTCCGGGGCCCCCGGGGGGATGGCAGGCATCCCCCCCGCCTCCCCCTCCCCCGCCCCCCGGCGGGCCCCGG
>JARLGQ010000380.1 GCA_031292675.1 Acidimicrobiales bacterium | reverse complement strand
TACCCCGGGGGCGGCGGGTACCCCGGGGGCGGCGGGTACCCCGGGGGCGGCGGGTACCCCGGGGGCGGCGGGTACCCCGGGGGCGGCGGGTACCCCGGGGGCGGCGGGTACCCCGGGGGCGGCGGAGCCGGCACCTCCGACGGCGTGTTCTCGTGCTGAGATCTGTTGGCGTCGTCCGGCACCTGGTCACACTACGCCCCGCCTGCTCGGCTCCCGGGCGCGGCGCGGGGGCGCGACGCACCGGTGGAAAGGAGCCCCGGGGACGCGATCAGGCGAAGGGTGCTCGGGCCACGACGAGGCGTGAGGAGGCTTGGACGCGCAGCACGCCGTCGTGCTCGAAGGGTCGGAGGAGCTCCGTCACCCGGGACAGGAATTGGACGCGGGCCTCCTGTGTGCAGTGGCGCCACGCCTGGGACAGCGGCGGCAGCGTCGGATAGACCCGGACCCACTGCGCCACCCGGGGCAGGGCCGCCAGCATGCGGACGGTCCGGCACGACACGTCGGTGAACCCCGCGGCGCGCACCAGCGCGCGCAGGTCGTCGATGCGGTGGTACGCGAACGCGTCCAGGAGCACCTCGACGACGCCAGACTGGTCGAGGCCGGACTTGACGATGGCGTCGAGCTCGGCGGCGAAGGCCGGGTTCTCCTCGATGGGCCCCCACGTCATGATGCCCAGCCGCCCGCCGGGGGCGAGCACCCGCCGCATCTCGCCGAGCACCGGGCCGGGATCGCCGAAGCGGTGCAGCGCATGCTGGCACGCCACCACGTCGAAGCTCTCGTCGTCGAAGGGAAGGTGCGAGCCTTCCCAGTTCCGCCACTCGACGATGCTCGTGATGTCGGTGCGGCGAGCGGTCTCGACGGCGGCGCGCGACGGGTCGATTCCCACCACCGCGCCAGCCGGTCCGACGACGTGCGCGGCCATGCGGGCGAAGATGCCGGTGCCGCACGCCACGTCGAGTACGCGCGCGCCACGCACCACCACGAGAGAGTCGAGGGCGCGTTCTGCGAAGCGCCGGCCGAACACGGGGTCGAAATGTTGCGCGTACGCGGAGGTGGACGCGGCGTCGTCGTAAGACCCGGGCCGTGGCACCGTCTGCGTCGCCAGCGCGCCGGGCCGCGACGATGGCGGGTGTCGGGTTTCACTCGAGCGCGACGGCACGGAGGGCAAGTTGACGGGCATGTCTCCCTCGGCGCCGCCGGCGTGCGCGTCGCGGCCGGTCACCACGAGGCACGAGGCTACCGGACATGTCATGGAAGATCGCGGACCGTCACGCGGCGCGATCGGCCCTCATGCGTCGTCGACGAGCGAGTGTGCCGCTCGAAGGTGGGCGCACAGCTCGTCGACGCGCGCGTGGGCGTTGGCCCCACTGGTGGACGGCATGACGTATACGGGGCGGTCGCCGATCCGCCTCGACTGGGGGCCGGCCGTGGCGTTCCGGTCCGCGGCGTTACGCCATCCCGTCAAGCCGACGAAGCACACCGCACCGGGCCTGAGCCACCGCACCAGTCGCTCGACGCGCGCCAGGCCCGTCCGGTATTCCGCCGCCGACAGTTCCGCCGCGTTGGTGGTGGCCCGTTTGACGAGGTCGGTCATGCCCACGCCGTGCGCGTGCAACGCGTGGACGGGGTCGCGGTCGCGCGTCACCAGGCCGGCGCGGGTCGCCGCGGGCCAGAAGCGGTTGCCGGGGCGTGCGTAGCCCACACCGGCATCTGCCGCGTACAGGCTGGGGTTGAGGCCGACGACGAGGAGCCGCATGCCGGGCCCCACCATGTCGGAAAGGGTGCGGGCGCGCACCGCCGAGGCGCGTACGAAGTCACGGTCGACCTCGGCGCCGGTGATCTCGAAGCCGGCGCCGACGAGAACGTCGGACAGCGTTTCGGGTGTCCACGACGCGAAGAAGCGGCCGCCGATGCGGTCGGCGGGCAAGGCGTCGCCTTCGTAGTCGCCCGCCAGCACCTGCACGTCGAGGGGAGCGCCCACCACCAGGACGCGGTGCAGGTCGGCGAGCGCACCGGGCAGCCGGACGCTCGGCACGTGGAGGTAGCTCATGTGCGCCCAGGCGCCGTGCAGGGTGCCGGCCCGCAGTGGCAGTGCCTCGAGGTCCCCCTGCACGAGGAGGGCGCCGGGGACCGCGCTGCGGCACCGCTCGAGCATCGCCCGGGCCGCGTCGACGCCGAGGGCGGGGGTGCCGATGTCGGGCGTGTAGCGGCCCGTGCCGCACCCCAGGTCGACGCGCAGCGTCCCGGAGGGGACCTTCCGGGCAAAGGCCCGCGCCGCGCCGCGTTGCACGGGCGGGTGGTGCTCGGCCCACTCGAGGCCGCGTTCCTCGTAGATGTCGACGGTGGCCCGGTCCATGCCGCCTCATTGTCCCCCGCCGAGGTCCCCGTCGAGGAGCCGGCCCGGGGCGCCGGCCGGACGGGCCGCCCCGCGGGCCGCCCTCGCGGGCGGCCTACTCGGTGATGACCCGGATGTTGAGGTGCCCGGGGCCGGTGGCCTGGCGCATGGCCACCCACAGGGGCAGGTACATCTCGGTGCCACGGCAGGCGCTGATGCCCCCCAGGTCGAGGATGGCGTGGCGCGGCCAGCCGAAATCGACGAGCACCGCGGTGGCGGTCTCCTTGGCACCGGCGTCGTCCCCGCACACGAAGATGGTGTGGTCTCCCGAGACGACGGCGGGGTTCACCATGACGTCCGCGTTCACCGTATTGAGGGTCTTCACCACCCGGGCGGCGGGATGGGCGCGCTGGATCTGCTCCCCGAGGCTGTCGGTGTTGCACACCGTGAGGCTGGGGGGCATTCCCCGGGAGAAGTCGAGCGGGTTCGCCACGTCGATGAGCACCTTGCCCGCCAGGTCGGCCTCCCCGGCGAGAGCGAGCGCTTCGAGGGAGTGCGCACCGTTGGTGGCGTTGAAGAGGACCTCGCCCGAGCGCGCCGCATCGGCGAAGGTGCCCTCGAGTGCGGTGCCCCCGGAAGGGCCGCCGGCCGCGCCGGCGAGGGCCGACGCCGGTGCCGAACATGCCGATGTGCATCGTCGTCCTCTCCTGTCCTCCCAACCCCTTATTCGTCCAACCCGACCGGCACCCCGTCGACGATCTGGTCCAGGTACTCCGACAACCCGTAGCCGACGCGCCCGTCGTCGAGGGTCCACTCGGTCAGCCCCTCGGAGATGCGCGTCACCAGCTCGTGGCCGTCGGGGTCACGCCGTAGGTTGCGCAGCGGGATCAGCCCGAGCACCGACCCGCGCACCACCCACGTCCGGTCTGGGGTGACGAGCTCGGCTTCGAGGCTCCGGTGGTACCGGGCGTCGCCCTCCCACGTGGAACGGATGCGGAAGTCGTGGCACGGCGTGAGGGTGCCGCCGTCCCAGACGAAGCCGCCGCGCGTGCCCGGGCCGTCGCGCCGGGCGATGCGCGACCCCATGAAGCCGAAGTCCGTGCCGACGTTGCCGGTGAGCCAGCGGTAGTACCACGGCGCCTGCCAGTAGCGGGGGCCCCAGCTGTGGTCGCGCAGTCCGTGCCCGTGGAGCTCCCAACGTTCGTCGCCGACCTGAACGGAGCCCGACACCTCCACCAGCTGTTCGTAGTGGCCGCGGGCGAACTCCTCACCGGGGCGCTCGGCGGGCTCGTCGGGCTCACCGCCGAACATGGCGGAGGAGCCGCGGTACACGAGGTCGACGGCGCACGTGGTGTGGGGGTTCGACTCGAAGGCCCGGCGGGGGTCGGCCATCTGCAAGGGGTCGTCCAACAGGACCGCCGAGCCCTCGTAGGCGACCCGGAGCTCGACGAAGGGCTCCACCACCTCGAAGCGCATCCCCGCCGCGTCGAAGGCGTCGTTGTCGGTGACGCGGGGGCGGCGGAACATGAAGGCCATACGACCGTCGGGGAGGTACAGGCACAACGTCATCTCGCCGCTGCCCTCGTTGGCCCTGTTCCCCAGCCGGAAGAAGCCGCCCAGGCGCGTGCCGGGGTCATAGGCGTTGAAGTACATGGACTCGTTGAAGTTGGGCTCGGGGCCCAATGCGTGCATGTACTCGTCTTCGGGATCGAGTCGGACGCCGATGGGCTCACCCTACCGGCGCGATGCCCCGGCTGGTCATTAGTGTCCGCGCATGCACGCCACCGACCTCGACGGGCAGCTCCGCACGGTGGTCGGTGCGGTCTTCGACGGCCCGGTGGAGGTGCACGACGTGACCCGGCTGCCCGGCGGCGCCTCCCGGGAGACCTGGAGCTTCTCGCTCACAGCGCCCGGCGGCACCGCCCGGCGCCTCGTCCTTCGGCGCGACCCGCCCGGGGCGCCGGTCTCGGGACTGCGGCTCGAGGCCGACCTCCTGCGGGCGGCGG
>JARLGQ010000379.1 GCA_031292675.1 Acidimicrobiales bacterium | reverse complement strand
GGCGGCGAGGCCCTTGGTCACGCCGAACACCCCGTTGTCGGAGATGTCCTCGCCGAGGAGGACCACCCGGGGGTCGGCCGACAGGGCTTCGTCGAGGGCGAGGGTGATGGCGGAACGGACACTCATCTCCTGCTGCGGCTGCGACGGCCCCACCGGCTCTCTCGGCGCCATCGGCGCCATCGGCGCCACGACATCTCGGAGCACCTCGTCCGCATCGGGCTCGGGGAGCTCGAGCACCTCGGCCAGGGTGCCGCCGGCGAGGGTGGCGCAACGCGCCTCGACGGCATGGGCCGCCTCCTCGGTCAGCACACCGCGCTCGACGAGCGCGCCACGGAAGCGCGCCACCGGCTCCTGCTTCCACGCCTCCTCGAGCTCGGCGGGGTCGACGTATCCCATGCGGTCGCCGAAGACGTGCCCGAAGAGCCGGAAGGTGACCGCTTCGACCAGGGTCGGCCCCTCCCCCGCCCGGGCCCGCGCCGCGGCCGCGGACACCGCGTCGTATACCGCCACGGGGTCGTTGCCGTCCACGGTGACCCCGGGCATGCCGTAGGCCGCGGCCCGCTGCGCGACGTGCTCGATGCGTTGGTGGTCGCCCACCGCGGTGTGCTCGCCGTAGCCGTTGTTCTGGCACAGGAACACCACCGGGAGCTCCCACACCGCGGCCAGGTTGGCAGCCTCGTGGAAGGCGCCGATGTTGGTGGCTCCGTCGCCGAACGAGGCCACGCTCACGCGTCCCTCGTGCCGGCGCGCCGCCGCCCAGGCCAGACCGGCGGCGATGGGGAGTCCCGACCCCACCACGCCCGTGGTCAGCATGAGCCCCACGTCGGGGCAGGCCACGTGCATGGGTCCGCCCTTGCCCTTGCCGGTGCCTTCGGCCCGGCCCAGCATCTCGGCGAGCAGTGGGCGCAGGGGCACGCCCTTGGCGATCTGGTCGTGCAGGCCCCGGTACGTCGTGACGAGGTAGTCGTCGGGTCGGAGCGCCGCCGCCATTCCCGCCGCGGCCGCCTCCTGGCCCCGCGGCGAGTAGTACGCCAGGGTGGCACTCCCCGCCGAGATGGCGCCGCGCAGGGCGTCGTCGGTGGCGGCGATGAGCGCCATGGTCTCGAACATCTGCACCAGGGTGGCGTGGTCGGGGGCCTCGGCTGTCATCGTCCCCACCGTATGCCGCGTCCGCCGGGCGTGGCGTGCCTGGCGGGGACGGGCGTCGGCATTCCCTGAGTCCACAACCGCGTCCCTCTGGGACCTTCGACCCTGGACATTCTCCCGACCAGCACGGAGAGTGTCTATGTGACGACATCGTTCGAGTCGGCGGCACGAGGTCTGCGCGCGGCCGCGGCGAGCACGGGCGAGCACGACATGGTGGCGTGGATCGCCCGCCACGGGAAAGAGGAGGGCGAACTCCTCCGGAGATACGAGCGCTTTGCACGGGAGGCCCCGTCCGCGGTGACCCGGTATCTCGTCCACCTCATCCTCGAGGACGAGCGCAGGCATCACCAGGTGCTGGCCGAGATCGCCCACACCATCGCCTGGGGCAGCCTCGCCGACGTGGAGCCCGTCCTGCCCCGCATGGTCGAGGGCGCCGCCGACGACGAGCTGATCAAGCAGACCAGGGAGCTGCTGGCATCGGAGAAGAAGGACCGGGCCGAGCTGCGGCGACTACGTCGCCGGCTCCGCTCCTACACCGGGACGGTGTGGCCCTTCCTGATCGACCTCATGCTCCTCGACACCGACAAGCACTCGAGGATCCTGCGCTACATCATCAGGCACCGCCCGGGCTGATCTCAGCGGGCGCCTCGCACCAGCACTCCCGGCCGGGCGCCGGTGTCGCGCCCGTTCTCGAAGGTCGTCTCCCCGGACTTGACCGTGGCGAGGTAGCCGAAGGCTTCCTGCACGAGGCGCCTGCCCCCGGCGGGCAGGTCGGTGACCACCTTGGGGATCCCCAACTGCAGGCGCTCGTAGTCGATGACGTTGACGTCGGCCACCATGCCGGGCTCGAGCGTGCCGCGGTCGCCGAGGCCGTAGAGGCGGGCCGTGTCGTGGGTCTGCTTCTTCACCACCCATTCGAGGGGGAGCCGCTCACCCCGGGTGCGGTCCCGCGTCCAGTGCGTCAGCATGAACGTCGGTTGGGGCGAGTCGCAGATGACGCCGCAATGGGCACCGCCGTCGCCCAGGCCGGCGACGGCGCGCGGGTGCAGCAGCATCTCGCGGGCGGGCTCCAGGCTCATCGAGGCGTAATTGAGGATGGGGAAGTAGAACAGCCCCTGCCCGCCGCCCTCGAGCATCACGTCGTAGGCCACCTCGAGCGGATGGCGCCCCGCCGCGGCCGCTATCGACGCCAGCGAACGGTCCGGGCCCGGCTCGTAGTCCGGCGGCGTGCCGAGGACGAAGTTGACCTGGTAGGCGCGCTCCAGCGCGGCGCGGTGATCGGGCTCGGGCTCGAACGACACGATGGCGTCGCGCACCGACGGGTCGCACAGGGCTTCGAGGAGCTGCTCGTCGCCGAGGTTGCGGGCCTTGAGCGCCTGGTAGGCGGGGATCGAGTCGAAAAGGCAGTACGACGTGTGCAGGCCGGTCAGGAGCCCCGTGGCGCGCGCTGCGACCTGCGGCCACAGTTGCGCTCCCTCCTCGGCGGCCCGCAACGACTCGTCCATGAGCTCGCGCCACAGCTCGGGAGCGTCCGAGACCTGCAGGAGGGCGAAGGTGACGGGGCGCCCGATGGCGAGGGACAAGCGGCGCATCCAGTCCACTTCCTTGGCCGGTGCGACCACGTCCTCCCCGGCCACGCCCGCCGGTGCCAGCTCGAAGATCCCCGCACCCAGCTCGCCGAGGGCGGCCCCGATCCCGAACAGCTCGTCCTCGGCCGCGTAGGTCCCGGGGACCGGCTCGCCGTCGATGGCGCGGTGGGCGATGGTGCGGGAGGTGGAGAACCCCAGCGCGCCGGCGGCGACCGCATCCTTGACGATGGCGCGCATGGCGGCGATGTCGCCGGGGCCGGCCGGCTCGTTGCGGGCCCCGCGCTCGCCCATCACGTACGCCCGCACCGCGCCGTGGGCGATCTGCGTTCCGACGTCGACGGTGAAGCGGCGCCGTTCCAGGGCGTCGAGGTACTCGGGGAAGCTCTCCCACTCCCACGTGATGCCTTCGGCCAGAGCCGTCCCGGGGATGTCCTCGACCCCTTCCATCAGCCCGATGAGCCAGTCGTGGCGGTCCGGTCGCGCCGGGGCGAAGCCCACGCCGCAGTTGCCGGTGACGAGGGTCGTCACCCCGTGCCACGAGCTGGGGGCGAGGACCTCGTCCCACGTGGCCTGCCCGTCGTAGTGGGTGTGGATGTCGACCCAACCCGGCGTGACCAGGGCGCCGTCGGCGTCGACGGTCCGGCGGGCCGCCACACCGTCGAGCATGCCCACGGCGGTGATGCGGCCGTCGTCCACCGCGACGTCAGCGGTGCGGGAGGGTGCTCCCGTGCCGTCCACGACGGTGCCGCCGCGTACCACCAGATCGTGCACCGGGCACCTCCTTGCCTGCCTTCATGGTGGCATCGGCCCGCCCGCGGCCACAAGCGTCGGGCACCCTACGTCGGGCACAAGCGTCGGGTCGGCACCGGGCCGGATCACGTCGGGGCCGGATCACGTCGGGGCCGGATCACGTCGGGGCCGGATCACGTCGGGGTCAGCGCCCCGGGGTGGTGAGGCGGGTGGGGACGGACTGGGCGAAGTGGAACACGTCGTCGGGGTCGTAGGCGGCCTTCACCGACACCAGCCGGCCGAGATTGTCCCCGTAGTAGGCGCGCTGCCAGTCGGACAGGGTGGGGTCGATGTAGTTCTGGTACGCGGAGCCGTCCACGTACGGCGCCACCGTGGAGGCGAGATGGGCCAGCCAGGACCGGCCCTGCGCAACCGCGGACGCGCTGGCGCCCGTGGCCACGCTGGCCTGGATCCCGCACAGCGCGTCGCGGTGCACGAAGGCCGTGGCGCCCGGCTTCACGGCGTTGATGGCACCTCCGTAGGCGTCGAAGACGAGCCCGCCACCGAATCCCGGAAGCGTGCGGCCGAGGTCGTCGACGCTCTGGACGAAGGCGTCGACGCCCGCCGGGGGCGGGAGCACCGACACGTACGCCGAAGACGCCACCGAGGCGACGCCGTGGAGGGTCCCCGTCGGGCTCTGGCCCACGAGACGGCACTGCGCCACGTCGAGGCCCTCGCATCCCGCCTCGACGAGCATGGCGTGGAGGTACTGCTCGGGGCCCACGAACCGGTACGTGGGCTGGGTTCCCACCGCCGCCACGAGACCCGCCACCAGCGAGGCCAACGAGGTCGCCGAGCCCACCAGCATCCCCGCCGTCCGCACTCCCATGGCACCACCACTCGCCGACTGGAGCTGGCAGTTCGACCACAGCTCCTCGGGCGCGCCGTGCTGCCAGGCGAGCCAGGCGCCGAGGACGTCGGCGGCGGCCGACGACGGCCAGTCGAGAGTGAACAAGGCGAGCTCGGGGATGGGCGCGGCGGCGAAGGTGAACGACGTCACAACGCCGAAGTTCCCCCCTCCCCCGCCCCGACACGCCCAGTAGAGGTCCTCGTGGGTGCCCGCGTCGCACGTGAGGGCGCGGCCGTCGGCGGTGACGATCCGCACCGACTCGATCGCGTCGCACGTGAGCCCGTACTTGCGGCCCACCACGCCGACCCCGCCGCCGAGGGCCAACCCCGAGATCCCCACCGTCGGGCACGATCCCCCCGGGACGAGCACCCCCGCCTGAGACAGCTGGTCGTAGAGGTCCACGAGCAGCGTCCCGGCGCCGACCACCGCCGTGGCCCCGGGCGCGGACCTGCCGCCGCCGATCCCCGCACCACCACCGGCGTTCCCCGCTCCACCGGCGCTCCCCGCTCCGGTCACGACCACATCGTGCATGGGCGTGACGTCGATGACGAGTCCCGCACCGGTCGAGTAGCCGCCGTAGCTGTGGCCTCCACAGCGCGGGATGGGCGCGATGCCGTGGGTGCGCGCGAATTCCACGCAGCGCTGCACGTCGGCCGCCGAGGTGCACAGGGCGATGGCGGCGGGGCGGGCGTCGTCGAAGCGCGGGTCGTACACGAGACGGGCCGTGGCGTAGGCCGGGCTCGAGGGCAGCACCAGGGGGACGCGCAGCGACGCCGACAGCTGCGCCCACGCCGCGGCGTCGAGCGTTTCGGTGGTCGACGTCGCCGGCGCGGTGGTGGCAGAGCGCGACCCGCGTCCGGGGGACGCCGAGCACCCCAGGAAGGCGGCCGAGGCCGCGCCCGCCGCCGCCAGCGCGCCGCTGCGGAGGAAGCGGCGCCTGCCGTAACGGTCCACGGCACGGTCCACGGCACGGTCCACGGCACGGTCCACGGGACGGTCCACGGAACGGTCCACGGAACGGTCCACGTGCGGGACGCTAGTGATGCTCGGCGATCTGCTCCCGCACCACGTGCTTCTGCACCTTGCCCGAGGCCGTGCGCGGCAGGTCCTCGACGAGCACCCAGCGCCGGGGGACCTTGAAGGCGGCCAGGCGCTCCCGGAGGAACGCCTCGAGGTCGGCGGGGTCCGGGCTCCCGGTCGCGGCGGGGACGACCACCGCCACGGCCGCCTCCCCCCACCGTGGGTCGGGCACGCCCACCACCGCGGCCTGGGACACGTCGGGATGCTCGAGGAGTGCGTTCTCGATCTCGACGGGGAAGATGTTCTCGCCACCCGAGACGATCATCTCCTTGCGGCGCCCCGCCATGCGCAGGTACCCGCGCTCGTCCATGGTCACGAGGTCGCCGGTGCGCAGCCAGCCTCCGGGCCCGACGGCCGCCGCGCTCTCCTCGGGCAGGTCGTGATAGCCGGCCATGACGTTGGGGCCGCGCACCTCGAGCTCGCCCACCTCACCACGCGCCACCGCGACGCCGCGTTCGGGGTCGACCACCCGCGCCCCCATCCTCGGCAGCGGCCGGCCCAGGGTGGCGCCCTTGTCCTCGGCGGCGTCGTCGAGGTGGGTCTGGGAGATGAACCCGCACGCCTCGGTCTGGCCGAACACCACCGCGAACTGCACACCCAGGGCGGCCTCGATGTGGCGCACCAGCTCGGCGGGCACGACCGCTCCCCCGCCGCTCACCGCCCGCAGCGACGACAGGTCGCGGCGGGCGAAGTCGGGGTGCTCCACCAGGGCGAGCAGCATGGTGGGGACCCCGCAGGTGAGCGTGGCCGCCTCGGCCTCGACGAGCTCGAGGACGAGGCCCGGATCGAAGGCCGGCATCAGCACGGCCGTGGCCGACAGCTGGCACAGCTGGAACGACACCACCTGCCCGCCCACGTGGAACAGCGGCATGGTCTGCACGTAGACGTCACCGGGCCGCATGCCGAACCGCATGGCCCCGAAGCGCGCCGCGTTGGTCATGCCCCGATGGGTGAGCAAGGCACCCTTCGGAGCCCCCGTCGTCCCCGAGGTGTAGACGAGCTGTGCCACGTCGTCGGGCGACGGCGCGCGCGTGGCCAGGTCGGCGGAGTCTGCCGACGGTGCTGCCGGTGCCGCCAGTGCTGCCGGTGCCGACGGCGCCGCCGGTGCAACGGCACAGAACGCGTCCCAGTCGTCGAAGGACACGACCTCGCGCAGCGCCGGGAGGTCGGGCCTGAGCGCGTCGAGCGTGGCGGCGAGGTCCTGGCCGCGGTGCTCCGGCACGACGAAGGCGCCGGCGGTGCCGGATTGTCCGAGCACGTGACGGACCTCGGCGGCGCGCAACGCGGGGTTCACGGGGACGAGCACCACACCGGCCAGAGCAGCGGCGTAGGTGAGGACGAGCGACTCGGGAATGCTCGTCGCCACCACCGCCACGCGCTCGGAGGGCTCGAAGCGCGCCGCCAGCGCCCGCGCCGCGCTCTCGGCGTCGGCGAGGAGCTCGGCGTAGGTCCAGCGCCGGCGGGCGGCGG
>JARLGQ010000378.1 GCA_031292675.1 Acidimicrobiales bacterium | reverse complement strand
GACTTTTGCCTCACCGCTGAGATCTCCGGGCCGTGGATCTGACTCCGAGGTTACCTGTCGCCCGTCCAGGGTTGGCTTGCAACCGATCTGTCGATCCACGGCTCGGAACCCGCAACGAAGACCTGTGGCTTCTTAAGAGGCCGTCTCCGAATTCGGATGGCTCGTCATTGGTCCGCCCGGCGTCTTCAACCATGCTTGACATCATTAGGAGGATCGGCCCGCGCCGTCCCCCCCCGAGACGGTCCGACCCGGCACCGACGCCATGCGCCCGAGACGGGGGTGGTCCGACGATGCCAGGCGGGTGGACAGCAGCTCGATGCGTTCGTCGGGTTGCACCGCCGCGATCCGCACGAATCCCGCGGCCTGCTGCCCGTAGAACTCACCCGGGCTGACGAGCATCCCCGCCGCCTCCGCCAGCGCGGTGGTGAGCACCCACGCCCCGGGACGCCCTTCCGCCACGCCCTGTTCGTCGGCCCACGCCGGCACGGGTACCCACAGGTAGAAGCCGCCCGCCGGCGGCTCCGCCTCGAGCCCGGCGGCGCGCAGGATGTCGGCCAGGCGGGCCAGGCGCCGCCGGTACCGCTCGCGCTGCACCGTCACGTGGGCGTCGTCCTCCCAGGCCACCACGGCCGCGGCCTGCACGGGACCGGGCACCATGAGCCCGGCGTGCTTGCGCAGCTCGGCCAGGTACTCGACCAACACGGCGTCGCCGGCGTAGAACCCGACCCGCATCCCCGCCATGTTCGAACGCTTCGACAGCGAGTGCACCGCCAGCACGCCTTCGCTGCCGTGCTGGACCACGCTGGCGGGCGGCCCCTTCCAGGTGAACTCGGCGTAGCACTCGTCGGAGAGGACCGGCACGTCACGCGCCCGGCCCCAGGTGGCGGCCGCACCCAGGTCACTGAGCGCCCCGGTCGGGTTCGAGGGGCTGTTCACCCACAGGCACAGCGCCCGCTCGGCGTCGCCGTCGGCCACTGCCGACAGGTCGAGCCCCCCGTCCCCGGCGGCGGGCACCTCCACCACACGACAGCCCGCCAGGGACGCCCCCATGGCGTAGGTCGGGTACGCGAGCGCCGGCGCCAGGACGGTGTCGCGCCCGGGAGTGCGCAGCCGTAAGAACCACGCCGCGCTGGCCACGAACTCCTTGGTGCCCACACACGCCGCCACCTGCGCCGCGTCGAGCGACACCCCGAGGCGCCGTCGCATCCAATCGGCGGCGGCACCCCGCAGCGCAGGGCTGCCGATCGAGGCCGGGTAGCCGCGTTCGGTTCCCGACGCCCCCAAGGCGGCCACCACGGCCTCGGGCGGCGCGTCGCACGGGGTACCCACCGACAGGTCCACGACGCCGCCGGGGTGGGCTGCGGCGATCTGGGCCGCGGAGGCCAGGCGGTCATAGGGATACGGAGGTGGGGAGAAGCCCACCGGCTCGCCCGGCGCGCTCACGACGCCACGAACTCGCGGAACCGGGCCCGTCCCGCGTCGTCGAGCACGACGTGCACGACGGTGGCGCCCTCGCTGTGGGACTCGTCGACGACCTCTCCCTCGCGATGCACCGCGGCCAGCACGTCGCCGCGCCCGAAGGGGACGACGAGCTCCACCACGCGGTCGGCGACACGCAAGCGGTCCCCCATGGCCCGCAGCAACTGCTCGATCCCGTCGCCGGTGAGGGCCGACACCACCACGGCCCCCTCGTGGGCGTTGGCCATCCGAGCCGCGGCCCGCGGGGCGCGGTCGGCCTTGTTGACCACCAACAACTCCGGGACCCCGGCGGCGTCGATCTCGTCGAGCACGGTGCGGACCGCGTCGACCTGCATCTCGGGCTCGGGAGCCGAGGCGTCCACCACGTGAACCAGGAGATCGGCTTCCCGGACGACCTCCAGCGTGGAGCGGAACGCTTCCACCAGCTGGTGGGGAAGCTTGCGGACGAACCCGACGGTGTCCGACAGCAGGACCGTCTCGCCCCCGGGAAGGGCCAGGCGGCGCGTGCGGGAGTCGAGCGTGGAGAACAGACGGTTCTCGACGAGCACCCCGGCATCGGTGAGGCGGTTCAGCAACGTCGACTTGCCGGCGTTGGTGTAGCCCACGAGGCTCACGACCCGTTGGCGCGAACGTTGGCGCGCCCGACTCTGGGTGCGGCGGGTGGCCGACACCTGTTTCAGGTCCGCCTCGAGCCGGGTCATGCGGCGTAGCAGTCGACGTCGGTCCACCTCGAGCTGGGTCTCGCCCGGTCCCCTGGTGCCGATGCCTCCGGCCTGCTGGGACAGCCCCAGTCCCTTGCCCCGCAGCCGGGGCAGCCGGTAGCGCAACAGGGCCAGCTCGACCTGGGCCTTGCCCTCCTGGGAGCGGGCGTTCTGGGCGAAGATGTCGAGGATCACCGCGGTCCGGTCGATGGCCGTGCGGCCCAGGATCTTCTCGAGGTTGCGTTGCTGGGCGGGCGACAGCTCGTCGTCGAAGACCACGGTGTCGGAGTCGAGGGTCTCCGACAGCTCGTGCAGCTCCTGGGCCTTGCCCCGCCCGACGAAGGTCGCCGGGTCGGGCCGGTCGCGGCGCTGCACGACCCGACCCACCACGACGGCGCCGGCGGTGTCGACGAGGAGCGCGAGCTCGTGGAGATCGGCGTCGACCGAGTCGGCCGAGGTCCATGGGAACACCACACCGACGAGCACGATGCGCTCGCGGAAGCTGCGCTCGATGAGCGTCACTGTCGAGTCGCCACCTCGGTCGCAAGGCCGTCGGATACTCCCGCTTCGACCGGCTCGGGCTCGTCGGCGGCACGTCCTTGGCGCGCAGACACCAACCGGGCGAGCACGGTGGTGTCCACCGTGACCTCGCCGACCTTCTGGGTCGGACCGGCCAACGTGGTCTCGCTCTCGCCGATCTCGACTTCGAGGACGCCCCCGGGGTTGTGCACCTCGACGCGGGTCCCCGCCGCCCCGTGGGCGTGGGCCGCCGCCGCCGCCGCGCACGTGCCGGTGCCGCACGCCAGGGTCTCCCCCACGCCCCGCTCCCACACCCGCAGCGAGAGCTGTCCCGGGCCCGGGCCCGGCCACACGAATTCCACGTTGGCCCCGCCGGCCACGGAACTCGCGAGTCGTGGCCCGACGATCCGGACCATGTCGTCCCCTGCCGGCGCGCCGAACAACACGACATGGGGGTTCCCGGTGTCGACGCGCTGGCCCCAGCGTGCACCGGCGGGCGTGTCGCCGCCGAGGTCCGGGCCGAGCGTGGCGCGGCCCATG
>JARLGQ010000377.1 GCA_031292675.1 Acidimicrobiales bacterium | reverse complement strand
GGGGGGAGCGGATCGCACGCGGCCCCCCCCGCGTTGGTGACGCCGCTCGCCGCCGGGGTGCTGGGGGGGGGTGGGGCGGGCCCCCCCCCCGGTTAGGGTACGCGGCCCGAGGGCCCCACCTCCGGGGTCGATCCCGGACGCGACGCCAGCGAGCTCGCCCTGCTCGACGCGGCCCTGCACGCCGATGTGCCCGTGCTGGCCATCTGCCGGGGGATGCAGCTGCTGGACGTGTACCTCGGGGGTACCCTCTATCAGCACGTGCCCGACGTCGTGGGTCACGACGGCCACCAACCGGCGCGGGGCTGCTTCGCCGACGTCGAAGTCACCACCGAGGCGGGCTCGCTGGTGGCCAAGGTCATGGGTGAGACGGCAGTCGTCCGCTGCTCGCATCACCAGGCCCTCGACCGCTTGGGCGAGGGACTGGTCGTCACGGCGCGCGCCGCGGACGGGCTCGCCGAGGCGGTCGAGCTCCCGTCGGCGCGTTTCGTGGTCGGCGTGCAGTGGCATCCCGAAGAGAATGCCGACGAGCACCTGTTCAGGGCGTTGCTGGACGCGATGGCGTGACCCGCTCCACGGCGGCACCAACCGGCGCGGTTCGTGTCGTGAACCCGGCGACCGAGCTCCCCATCGCCGAGGTGGCACGCCAGGGGCAGGAGGAGGCCGACGCCGCGGTCGGGCGCGCCGCACGGGCTTTCCCCGCCTGGCGTGATGTCGCCCCCGCCGACCGGACGCGACTCTTGCGGCGATTCGCCGAGCAGGTGGAGGCCCACGCTGATGAGCTCGCCCTCCTCGAGACCCGCAATGTGGGCAAGCCCATCGCCGACAGTCGCGGCGAGGTGTCCATGGTCGTCGAGGTCCTGCACTTCTACTCGGGGGCGGTCGACAAGCACCGGGGGGCGACCATTCCCGTGGCCGGAGGTGTCGACCTCACGTGGCCCGAGCCCCTCGGCGTGGTGGCTGCCATCGTGCCCTGGAACTTCCCCCTCGCTATCGCCTCGTGGAAGATCGCCCCTGCCCTGGCGTGCGGGAACACGGTGGTGGTGAAGCCCGCCGAGCTCACGCCGCTGACGGCGCTGCGCCTGGCCGAGCTGGCCCTCGAAGCCGGCATCCCAGAGGGGGTGCTCCAAGTGGTGGTGGGGCGTGGCACCACCGTCGGCACCGCCCTTGTCGAGCACCCTGAGGTGGCCAAGGTTGCCTTCACCGGCTCGACTGAAGCCGGGCGCGACGTGATGGCCCGGGCCTCGGGAACCATCAAGCGCGTCACCTTGGAGCTCGGGGGGAAGTCCGCCAATGTCGTCTTCGCCGATGCCGATCTCGAGCGCGCCGCCGCGGGCGCGCCCCTCGCCGTGTTCGGCAACGCCGGCCAGGATTGTTGCGCCCGCAGCCGCGTCCTGGTCGAGCACAAGGTCTTCGACCGCTTCGTGGAGCAACTGGTGGCGGCTACCCAGGCGCTGGTGGTGGGCGATCCCGAGGACGACGCCACCCAGATGGGGCCCCTGGTGTCAGCAGACCACCGCGCCCGGGTCAGCGGCTTTGTCGATCAGTCCCACGACGAGCCGCGCGTCGCCGGACGAAGCCCGGTGCCCGACGGGCCCGGTTGGTGGTTCCCGGCCACGGTCCTGGCCCCGGTGGATCCCGGGCTCCGGGTGTGGCGCGAGGAGATCTTCGGGCCGGTGGTGGCGGTGACGCCTTTCGAGGACGAGGCTCACGCGGTGGCACTGGCCAACGACACGCCCTACGGGTTGTCGGGTTCGATCTGGACCCGTGACTCGAGTCGGGCCCTGCGGATGGCGAAGGCGGTGCGAGCAGGGGTGCTCTCGGTCAACTCCAACACGTCGGTCCGCGTGAACGCGCCTTTCGGCGGGATGAAGCAGTCGGGGTTCGGCCGGGAGCTGGGCATGGAGGCGCTGGCGTCGTTCTCCGACATCAAGAACGTCTTTCTCTCCTCGCAGGGCTGACGCTCCGCTCAGGGCCGACCACCAGCGGGTGGTCTCGATGCCGAGCACCACGCCGCGCCGCCGGGCCGGTAACGTCTGGCGCGTGAGCAGTGGCCGAAAGTTCGTGAAGCCGTTGGTGGCGTCGCTGGGAGTGGCCGGCACCATCGCCAGCATCTGGTGGTTCGCCCTCAAGCCCCGCCGCAAACGCGCCAAGCAGGGGCCCCCGGAGCCTCCCGCCACGCAGTGAGGACGCGGCTCTTCGGAGCCGGATTTCTCGGAACGACCCCTGTGGACCGCCGCCGTTGCCCCGTGACGTCCATCGACTACCGTTTGCGCTGTGAAACGTCGACGGTTCTCCCTGCCACCCGCTGTGCGCGTGATCTTTGTCTCCGCAACCATTGCCATGGGTCTGGCCGCCTGCGGCTCGAGCTCGACCCCCAGTGCCAAGGCGTCCACCGCGGCCAGCACGTCCGGCGCCACGGAGTCGACGATCACGTTGCAGTCAGCGAACTCCTACACGCCCCATGCTTCTGCGGGGGGCACCGACGACTACCACTGCACCCTCTTGAACCCGCACGTGACCTCCGACTCCTACATCGTCGGGAGCCAGTTCTTCCCCAACGACGGAAAGAGCTTCGAGGTCCATCACGCCATCCTATTCCTGGTCCCGCCCGACCTGGCCCAGACCGCGCTCGCCGACGACGCCTCGGGTAAGGGCTGGACGTGCTTCGGCGAGTCCCCGCTGCCCAACACGTCGTTCGTCCAGGTTTCGAACACGCCGTGGCTCACGGCGTGGGCACCCGGGCACGGCTTGGACACCGCCCCGAAGGGGACCGGCGTGCCCTTCCCGGCCGGCAGCCTGGTCATCATGCAGGTCCACTACAACCTGCTCGAAGGGGACAACCCGGAGCGCCCCAGCCTGGTCTTGCACACCGTGCCCGCCTCCACCGCCCTGACGCCGTTGCGCCTGGACCTTCTTCCCGCACCCCCCGACGTCCCGTGCCCGGCGGGGATCACGGGCCCGTTGTGCGACCGGGCCGCCTCGCTCACCGACGTGGGCCAGCGCTTCGGTCCGAGCGCCGTGCAGTTCGTGAATTTCCTGGAGCAATTCTGCGGGCGCAATCCGGCCGACCCACCGGGCGGGGACACCACCTCGTGCACGTGGCCTGCTCCGACGGGGACGATCGTCCGGTTGACGGCGCACATGCACCTGCTCGGGCAGGGAATGACGTTCGTGCTCGACCCCGGCACCCCCAACCAGAAGACGCTGCTGAACATCCCCAATTACAACTTCGACTACCAGCGCTCCTACGACATCGCCCCCGTCACGACCAAGCAGGGGGACACCATCCAGGTCACCTGCACCTACAACCCGACGCTACGCCAGCAGCTGCCACAGCTGCGCAACCTCCCACCCCGCTATGTCACGTGGGGTGACGGCTCTTCGGACGAGATGTGCCTCGGCCTGGTCAGTTACGTGTCCACCTCCAAGGCCCCCTCCATCTGACGTCGTCCATCTGGTCGGCGTCCCCACCCCCGCGGGCGACGGGGATCAGCCCTCGACGAGGGCGGGCAGGACGAGGCTGATCGGGCCTCGCACCACGACATCGGCGATGCTGTCGTACTCGGTGGGCTCGGCGTTCACGATGACCACGTGGGCACCCGAAAGATGGGCGGTGGGGACGAGCCCGGCTGCGGGGTAGACCGACAGGGTCGATCCCACGGCCAACAGGAGATCACACGCCCGTGCCGCCTCCTCGGCGCGCACCAGGTCCTCGGCCACGAGGTTCTGGCCGAAGCTGATGGTGGCCGACTTCAAGATGCCGCTGCACACCGCTGCGCCCCGGTTCGCCGTGCAGGGGGGGTCCTCCTCGCCGGCGCGGACCCGTTCGAGCACGTCGGACATGGCGGTGCGCGTGCCGCAGGACATGCACACCACCTCTCGCATGGTGCCGTGGATCTCCACCACCCGATCCGGGTCGTTGCCGGCCGCTTGGTGGAGGCCGTCGACGTTCTGTGTCACCAAGGTGTGCAGGACGCCGCGGCGCTCGAGGGCGGCGAGAGCACGGTGGCCGGCGTTGGGCTCCGCCTCCCACGTCGGTGACTCCAGTCGGTTGCGCCAGGCCCGGCGCCGCACGTCGGGGTCGGCCATGTACGTCTGCAGCGTCGCCATCTTCTCGGCGGCGGGGTTCTTGGTCCACACCCCGTTGGGCCCGCGGAAGTCGGGAATGCCCGAATCCGTCGAGATGCCCGCGCCGGTGAGCACCACGGTGTGGGTGCTCTGGGCCAGCAGGCGGCGTGCGGGCTCGAGCCCGTCGATCCGGTCCATCGGTTGAGTCTCGCGCCGGTCGAGGAACCACGCCGCCGCGGTCGTCCCACGACCGGATCGGCCCCCATCGCCCGGCGGTAGCCTCGACGCACCGTGCTGACCTCGCTGCGGCCGCTGCGCTCCAGGAACTTCGCCCTCGTCTGGAGCTCGGCGCTGGTGTCCAATGTGGGCTCGTGGATGCAAGCCGTGGCGCTCGGGGTCGTGGTCACGGCCCGGTCCCACAACCCGTTGTGGACCGGTGCGGTCGCGGCGGCGGCCTTCGTCCCCATCGGGGTGCTCTCCCCGGTGGGCGGGGTGCTCGCCGACCGGCTCGATCGCCGCCGCTGGCTCATCGTCACCACGCTGGGCGAAGCCGGCTGCGCGGCCGTGTTGGCGGTGCTCGCCGCCACGGGCCACGCACCGTCGTGGGCGCTCGTGGTGGTCGCCTTCCTGGGTGGCGTGGCCGCAGCGGTCGGGTTCCCGACCTACCAGGCCATGATCCCCGACCTGGTGCCGGCCGATGACCTGCTGGGAGCGGTGTCGTTGTCGTCTGCGCAGTTCAACGTGGGTCGGGTCATCGGGCCCGCGCTCGCCGGCGTCGTGCTGCTCGCCGGCTCGGCGGCGTGGGTCTTCGCGGTGAACGCGGTGTCCTTCGGTGCGGTGGTGGCGGCGCTGGCGGTCGTCCGGCTCCCCACCACCGAGCGCGGCGTCGGGGACGACGGGAAGATCCTCCGCCGCATCGTCGAGGGCGCCCGGATCGCGGCCGCCGAGCCCGGCTGCCGCAGTGCCATCATCCTGATCGGGATCGTCGCCCTGGTCGGCTCGCCGTTCATCGCGCTCGTTCCCGCCATGGCGATCACCGCCTTGCACAGAGGGGCGGCGGGGACCTCCGTGCTGCTCACGGCCCAGGGCATCGGCGCGGTGTGCTGCGCCCTGGTGCTGGCCCCGCTCGTCATCGCGTTCGGGCGACGGCTCCTCGTGGGTGCGCTCTTGGCCTTTCCCCTGGCACTCGTCGGCTACGGCCTGGCTCCCTCGCTGTGGGGAGCTGCGGCCGCCATCTTGCTCGTGGGCGCGTGTTACATCGGCGTCCTGACCGGGCTCAACACCGTGGTCCAGCGTCGGGCCCCGCCCGAGGCCCGGGGTCGAG
This sequence comes from Acidimicrobiales bacterium, assembly GCA_031292675.1. GTDB lineage: Bacteria > Actinomycetota > Acidimicrobiia > Acidimicrobiales > UBA8190 > Chersky-840. The sequence goes on along the minus strand of JARLGQ010000377.1, from coordinate 7,750 downwards.
TGCTGGGGCTGTACATGATGGTCCTGGGAGCGATCTATCCGGTGGGAGCGGTGGTCGAGGGCGCCATCGCGCATGCTGTGGGCATCCGCGAGGTGACCGCCGTGTCGGGAGGAGTGCTCTTCACGGTGATGGTCGCCCTCGGCCTCTTCCGTGGCCAGCTCTTCGCCGCACTCGAGAACTCCCCCACGTTTCCCGACGCGCCGGGCGACGCGTCCGGCGATGACCTGGGGGCGTGGGTCGACCCTGCTGCTCCGGTCACCCCGTGAGCCTCGTGCCCCGACTCACGGCGACGGAGGGCCCGTGAGCGCGCTTCGGGCCGGAGTCGAGATGCTCGAGCCCACACCGGCCGAGGAGGCGCAGCGGCGGGTGGCGGGCGCGCTCGAGCAACGTGGCATCGGCGCGGGGGACCGCGTCGTGTTCTGCCTGCCGTCCTCGGCGAACCTCCTGGTCTGTGTCCTGGCCGCGGCCCGCCGGGGGGTGGTCCCGGTCCTGCTCAACGCCACGTTGCTCCCGTCCGAGCGTGACGCGCTCGTCACCGACGCGGAGCCCGCTCTGGTGGTCACCGACCCCTCCGGGCTGGTGCCGCTGCTCTCGGGCCCGGCGTTCGAGTTGGCGCACTTTCCACTCGTGCGCCCCATGCACTACACCTCGGGGACGACGGGCCGGCCCAAGGGGGTCTTCTCGGGTGTGCTCGAGGAGCCCGACGCCCGCGCCCAGTTCGACGACGAGGCGGACCTGTGGGGCTTCGATGCTTCTGACACCCACCTCGTGTGCTCGCCCATGTACCACTCGGTCTCGGTACGTCTCGCCGGTGCCGCGCTGCTGCGAGGTGGTCGTGTCGTCGTGCTGCCACGATTCGATGCCGCCGCGGTCGTCGCCGCTCTGGCGCACTTCGAGCCGACGACCACCTTCATGGCGCCGACAGCCCTGCATCGCGTCATCGGGGAGCCCGACGGCCCGGAGTGCTTCTCCTCCCTGCGCCTCCTCGTGCACGCCGGCTCGCCGTGCCCGGCGCCACTCAAGCGCGCCGCGCTGGGACGGGTGGGGCCGGGGGTGCTCTGGGAGTTCTACGGGTCCACGGAGGGACAGTTCACCGTGTGCTCACCCGAGGAATGGCTCGAGCGGCCCGGGACCGTGGGCCGGGCGCGGCCGGGCCGACGCCTCGAGGTCGACGGCGACGGCACAGTGTGGTGCCACGCTCCCGGCTTCGCTCGCTTCGAGTACTGGCATGACCCGAAGTCCACGGCACGGGCCTGGCGGGGAGACGCCTTCACGGTGGGCGACATGGGCCGCGTCGACGAGGACGGGTACCTCTTCCTCGACGGACGGCGCGACGACCTGATCATCAGCGGAGGCGTGAACGTGTATCCCGTGGAGGTGGAGGCGGCACTGGCCGAGGCCCCCGGCGTCCGCGACGTCGCCGTCTTCGCCCTTGCCGACCCGGAGTGGGGAGAGCGCGTGTGCGCCGCGGTGGTGGGCGACGTTGCCGAGGACACGCTCCGGCGTCACGCCGCACAGCGCCTGGCACCCTACAAGCGGCCCAAGTCGTACTTCCTCGTGAGCGAGCTTCCCCACACCCCGACGGGCAAGCTCCGCCGCCGCGACCTCCCCGGTGCCCTGGGCCTGGACCGGTCACCCCCCGTCGCCGAGGACTGATCAGGCGTTCGCCCGTCCCTGGGTTCGGGGGTCCCCCGGTGGGGCAGTGTGCCGCCCCCCGCCGAGTGGGCGATGATCTTGCCATGCCGATCGCGACCGTCAATCCCACCACGGGCGAGACCGAGAAGGTCTTCGAGCCCGATTCCGGAGCGCAGGTGGAGGCCAAGCTCGCCGCCGCCCAGCGCGCCTTCGCCCTCTACCGCACGTCGTCGTTCGAGGAGCGGGCGCACCTGACGACAGCGGCCGCGGAGCTTCTCGAGGGAGAGCTTCCCGCCATCGCCCGGGTCCTCACCACCGAGATGGGCAAGACCTTCGCGTCGGCCAAAGGCGAGGTGGCCAAGTGCGGTGCCGCCCTGCGCTGGTTCGCCGAGCACGCCCAGAGCCTCCTCGCAGACGAGCTCGTCAGCACCTCGGCCACCGAGAGCCGTGTGCGCTACGAGCCCATGGGGCCCGTGCTGGCCGTCATGCCCTGGAACTTTCCCATGTGGCAGGTGATGCGGTTCGCGGCGCCAGGCCTCATGGCGGGCAACGTCGGTCTGTTGAAGCATGCGTCGAACGTTCCCCAGACGGCGTTGCTGATCGAGGACGTGTTCCGGCGGGCGGGATTCCCCCCCGGTGCGTTCCAGACGCTGCTCATCTCGTCGCAGCATGTAGCCGAAGTGATCGCAGACGAGCGCGTGCGGGCGGTCACCCTCACCGGGTCTGAAGGGGCGGGCCGTTCGGTGGCGGAGGCGGCGGGACGGGCCATCAAGAAATCAGTGCTCGAGCTGGGTGGGAGCGATCCCTTCGTCGTGCTGCCGTCGGCGGACCTCGATCGGGCCGTGGCCGTGGGTGTCCAGGCACGGGTGCAGAACAACGGTCAGAGCTGCATCGCCGCCAAGCGCTTCATCGTGCACCGTGCTGTCTACGACGCGTTCGAGGAGGCGTTCACCGAGACGATGCGGGGGCTGGTGGTCGGGGACCCCATGGACCGCGGCACCGACGTCGGGCCGCTGGCCACGGCCCAGGGGCGTGACGACGTGCAGGGGCAGGTCGAGGACGCGCGCGCCCAGGGTGCCGCGGTGCTGTGCGGGGGACGGCGCGCCGAAGGCCCGGGGTTCTTCTACCTTCCGACTGTCATCGCCGGGATCACGCCGTCGATGCGCGTCGACGCCGAGGAGGTGTTCGCGCCCGTGGCTCTGTTGTACAAGGCGGACGACGCGGCCGATGCGCTGCGGATGGCGAACGACTCCCGCTTCGGGCTGGGAGCCAGTGTGTGGACTGGCGAGGACGACGAGCGCCGCCGATTCGTGGAGGGCCTCGACGCCGGGATGGTCTTCGTGAACGCCATGGTGGCTTCCACCGTCGAGCTGCCCTTCGGCGGGACGAAGCACTCGGGGTACGGCCGTGAGCTCTCCGGTCTGGGAATCAAGGAATTCTGCGAGGCGAAAAGCGTCTGGATCGCCTAGCCGTCCCCTAGTACCAGCCCTGTCCCCACTGAAGCTCGGGGGCCTCCCCGGCCGCGGTGGCGAGCAGCGTCAGCGAGCTCACGAGCTGGCGCCGTAGGGCGACGGGGATCGCTCCGAGCAGTTCGCGTACCTCGGCCCGACGGCGGTCGATCACGTCGGACACCACCTTGCGGCCCAGCGGGGTGATGGTCAGCTTGACTTCACGCCGGTCCAGCTCGTCGCGGGTGCGCGATACCAGGTTCTTGCGCACGAGACGGTCGCACATACGCGTTGCAGTCGAAGGGCTCACACTGAGAGCCTCGGCCAGGTCGGCCAGTCGGCGCGGCCCCCCGAACGTCAGGACCACCAACGTCCTGTACTGGGGCAAGGTGACCTCGTCGGGGTTTCCGGCGAGGGTGCGCACCGCGATCGCCACCATGACTCGACTGGCGAGGATGATCGCCCCGATGACCTCTTCGTCGTTGGGAACCTCCGAAGGCGATGCGGGGGAAGTCGGCGGCTCGGGTAGCGATCGTTTCCTCGGACGGGCGGCCTGAGCCGTTTCGGTGGGACCCACGGGCAAAGTATTGCCGATCAGAACATCGCGTGCCCGTGCGACCGTTGACCGGGCGCTCGCCGGTGGGTGGGTGGCGCGCTCAGGCCAAGAACGCGTCGAGCACGGCACGCGCCTCGTCGATTCGCCCCTGGCGGACCATGTCCGGCAATGGCCCGTCGAGCACGGTTCGCCAGTCGAGCGTCTCGGAGCTCCTGCCCTGATCGTGGAGGCGTCGGCGTCCTTCCTCGAGCAGCTGCGCCAGATCGCCGAGGCCGGGGCCCAGGGCTTCGACGACGCGGTCGCGCAGCCATCCGGCCAGCGCGGGACTGGCGCCCGCTGTGGACACCGCGACACAGACGGCGCCGTCTCGTGCCACCGCGGGCAGGATGAAGCTGCAACGCGAGGCGTCGTCGGCGACGTTCACCCAGACGCCGGCGGCCACTGCGTCCCGGTGGACGGCATCGTCGACCGAAGCCACCCCCGTGGCCGCTACGGCCAACATGTAGTCGGCAGCTTCGCCCGACCTGTAGGGCCGGATCTCGATTTCCAGGGGCGACTCGTCGATGGCGGCGATGGCCCCTGCCTCGGCGAGCTCGCCGACGGCCACGTGGACCTCGGGAGCCACCACCGTCACCGTCGCACCGCACGCCAGGAGACCGCCGATCTTGCGCGCCGCGACCCGTCCTCCCCCGACGACGAGGCACCGCCGGCCCTTCACCACCAGTCCGACCGGGTAGATCGGTGCGCCCACACCCATGGTCAAACCCGGGGCAGGGCGGCGAAGTTGGGGGAGCCGACCACGCCGGCGGCCACGGTGGTGTTGGTGTGCTCGTCGATCACGACGAAGCTCCCCGTCACCCGGTTGGCGCGGTAGGGCTCGACCGGCCAGGGGAGTGCCGACGGCGAGACGTACGACTCCGATGTCGTTGGGCCGCCCATGGCGGCGACCCGGGTGTCGGCGGCGGGGCGGGCGTCGTTGTTCCAGGTGACGCTGGTTACCGTTGCCATGGGAAAACGAGTGCTCCCATCGGGAAAAGGGGTAAAACCTGATCTGATTAGTCATATATAGTAGTGGCCGGCTGGTCGGACAAGTCGAGTCGTGTCACCGGCCCGAAGCGGACCTCGCGGGCCGCGACGGGCAACGCGGCGACCCGGCGCTGGACGAGGAGGGTGGACCGTGGGTGCAGGCGTCGAGACCAGGATCGATCTCGAGGAGCTCGAGTGGCGTTCCTCGGAATTCGAGACGGCACCGGCCGGGAAGGTCATGGGCTGGGCGGTCGAACGCTTCGGGGGAGCCCTCAGCCTGGCGTGCTCGTTCCAGGACTGCGTGATCATCGACCTCGCCGTCGAGGTCGACCCCGGCATCGAGGTGCTGTTCTTGGACACGGGCTTCCACTTCCCCGAGACTCTGGCCTACGTGGAGGATGTCCGGGCCCGTTACGACTTGAACCTCCGTGTCATGACGCCCGGGCCCGAGGCGCAAGCCTGGCCGTGTGGGACCGAACGGTGCTGCGAGCTGCGCAAGGTCGAGCCCTTGCACCGTGCGCTGCAGGGCCGTGCGGCGTGGATGACCGGCCTGAAGCGTTGCGACGCCGCCACCCGCGCCGAGGCGCCCATCGTGTCGTGGGACGAGGCCCGTGGTCTGGTCAAGGTGAACCCCGTGGCCACCTGGTCCGACGACGACATCGCCAGCTACCAGGCCGACCACGGCCTGCCCGTGCACCCCCTCATGACCCAGGGGTACCTGTCGATCGGCTGCGCACCGACCACCCGTCCCGTCGCGCCCGGCGAGGACGCTCGCGCCGGGCGTTGGTCGGGCATGGGCAAGACCGAGTGTGGCCTCCACGTGTGATGGCGCACGACAAGGACAATCCCCTGGGTGTCGAGATCCGGGGGAACGAGCGGTCCATGCACTTCGTGCACCCGTACCGCCGACTGGGGGAGCTGAACCAGGTCGAGCGTTGGAAGCTCGAGCGCCACCCGCTCGAGGTGGCCGACGCCGTGATCTCGCGCTACGCCAAGGAGGGCCCTGACGCCATCGCCAAGGTGGCCGGTGAGCAGGAGCGGCTCAAGTGGGTCGGCCTGTATCCCCAGCGCCAGGGCGGGGACGCCTTCATGATGCGCGTCAAGGTCCCCGGTGGCGTGCTCACCGCAGACCAAGCCCGCGAGATCGGCGTCGTCGCCGACGCCTTCGGCGAGGGACCCGACGACAGCGCCGTGTTCGGCAACAGGTACGCCGACATCACGACGCGCCAGACCATCCAGATCCATTGGATCCGTATCGGCGACGTCCCCCGCATCTGGGAGCGCTTCGCCGATGTGGGGCTCACCACGGTTCAGGCGTGTGGGGACTCGGCCCGCAACGTCTTGAGCTGCCCGGTCTCGGGCGTGGACGCCGAAGAGGTCGTCGACGCCCTGCCCATCGCCCAAGCCATCTCGGACTTCTTCACCGGCAACCGCGAGTACGCCAACCTGCCCCGCAAATTCAAGATCAGCGTGTCGGGTTGCCGTGAGGACTGCGCCAAGGCGGAGATCAACGACATCGGGCTGTGGCCGGCACAGGCGGCTGACGGGACGCTCGGGTTCAACGTGTTGGCGGGCGGAGGGCTCTCCGACGGGGAGCGCATGGCCTCGGACATCGACGTGTTCGTGCGGCCCGAGCAGGCGGTCGAGATCACGCGGGCGGTCGCCCAGCTCTTCGGCGAGCTGGGCAACCGGGAGAGCCGGGGCCTGGCGCGCATGCGCTACCTCGTTCAGGAGCTCGGACCTGAGCAATTCCGGGTCGAGCTGTCGGCACGCGCCCGCTTCGACCTCGCCCCGGCCGGGGAGGAGCTCACCACCCGATACCGGGGTGACCACGTGGGGGTCCATCCCCAGATCGATCCGGGCCTGCGCTACGTGGGTTGCTCGGTGCCGGTGGGCCGCATGTCGGGGATCGAGCTCGTGGAGGCCGCCCGTCTGGCCAGGACGTATGGCGACGGGACGATCCGCTTGGGGACCGACCAGAACTTCGTGCTCACCGGCGTTCCCGAGGACCGGGTCGACGCCCTGCTCGACGAGGAGCTTCTCGCCAAGTACTCGCCGTTCCCCGGCCCCTTCGAACGGGGCGTGGTGGCCTGCACCGGCAGCGAGTTCTGTCGGTTCGCCGTCGTCGAGACCAAAGAGCGCGCCGTGACCTGGGCGCGCTGGCTCGACGGGCAGCTCGCTGCCGAGCTGGACGGGGAGCGTCCCGCCGCGGGCGTGCCCTCGACCCGACGGGAGGACGCGGGGGTCATCCGCATGCACTTCTCGGGCTGCTCGGCTTCGTGCGCGCAGCCCCAGATCGCCGACATCGGCTTCCGGGGAGACATCGCCCATGTGGGGGAGAGGATCGTCGAAGCCGTCGACATCGGAATGGGAGGATCGCTCGGCCCCGCCGCGGGGTTCATCGATTGGATCGAGAACGCCCGGCCCGTCGACGACGTCCCTGACGCGCTGTTGCGCACGGTGCGCCGCTATCGGTCCGAACGCCGCCAGGGCGAGCCCTTCTACAACTGGGCCCGCCGTTCGCCCAACGAGGAGCTGGCCGCCACCCTGGCTGGGCTCGACACCGACCACATGGCCGTGGGCGAGCCATGAAGGGATTCCGCATCCGCGACGAGATGAACGGCGTCGCCGAGCCGCCCGGCAAGACGTGGTTCTGGGAGCTCGAGGCCGGGGTCATCTTCGCCGACCGCTGCATCCAGTGCGGAACGTGTGTGGCGGTGTGCCCGTCGAACTCGATCGGGGTCAACGGGGACAGCGGGTTGCCCGAGCTCGTGAAGATGTGCACCGGATGCTCTCTGTGCTGGGACTTCTGTCCCCGCGGTGGGCTCCGCTACGAGGCGCTGTGGCCGCCGTCGACCTCGGAGTCCGAAGCCGGCGAGGTCCCGGTCGTCGTGAAGTCCGATTCGGCCGACACCTACTGGAAGCTCACCGGCGGTCCCCCCGGAGACGGCCTCGGCGCGGTGGTGGGGGAGTACGCGGTGCGTGCGGGTGTCCCTGCCGACGACGTCCAGGACGGAGGCGTGGTCACGGCGATGCTCCTGGCGCTGCTCGCGGGCGGGGACATCGACGGCGCCCTCGTGTCGCG
>JARLGQ010000376.1 GCA_031292675.1 Acidimicrobiales bacterium | reverse complement strand
GTCCACCCCGGCGAGGGAGAAGGCGTGGAACCGGGCACGAGGGGTGAGCCCCAGGGCGTTCGCCTTCTCTTCGCTCATGATGAGGACGGCGGCCGCTCCGTCGGTGATCTGGGACGAGTTGCCGGCCGTCACCTTGCCGTCGGGCTTGAAGGCGGGCTTCAGGTTGGCGAGGACCTCCGCCGTGGTGTCGGGGCGGATCCCCTCGTCGGTGGAGATGAGCTCGTTGGTCGCCGCGCCCTCGTCGTCCTTGACGGCGAGGGGGAGGATCTCCCGCTCGAAGCGGCCCTCGGCGGTGGCCTGGGCGGCGAGTCGCTGGCTCCGGGCCCCGAAGGCGTCGAGGTCCTGGCGCGAGAGATCCCACTGGTCGGCGATCATCTCGGCCGAGATGCCCTGCGACACGAGCCCGCCGCGCTCGGCGTAGCGCTCCATCATCTTGGGGCCGAAGGGGAACCCGAGGTCGCGCACCACCGACGACCCCATGGGCGTGTGCGTCATGTGCTCCACACCGGCGGCTATCACGACGTCGTAGGCGCCCGCCATGACGCCCTGGGCGGCGAAGTGGAGGGCCTGTTGGGACGACCCGCACTGGCGGTCGATGGTGGTGGAGGGGACCGACTCGGGGTACCCGGCGGCGAGGACGGCGTTGCGGCCGATGTTGAGGGCCTGCTCGCCCACCTGCATCACGCATCCCATGATCACGTCGTCGACCAGAGCGGGATCGAGGTCGTTGCGCTCGGCGAGCGCCTTGAGCGGCTCGGCGGCAAGGTCCACGGCGTGCCAGCCCCGGAGCTTGCCGTTGCGGCGGCCCCCCGGGGTACGGACGGCGTCGACGATCACGGCTGTGGTCATGGGGTGACTCCTTCCCGGTCCGGTGGCCCCACCCCGGTGATGGGTGCCTACCGGCCTGTGCGACCTCGTTGCTGGGACTCGAGGCCGTAAAACTGACTGATCGGTCAAGAGTTTGACCCGCACTCAGGCTAGCGGTCAACCGGGAAGCACCGTGCCCCGCCGACCAGGGCGTTCTCCCTGCTCGTCCCGGAAGCAAGACAGCCCGACGCTACGGTGGCGCCGTGATCCGGAGATCGAAGGACATGGCGCCGTGAGCGGGCGCCGGAAGGACATGGACCGCTGGCTGGGCGACGGCGGCATGGAGGTGATCGGGCTCGTGGGTGCGGCCTTCACCTCGTACGGTGTCGACGGGGAGGACCTGGGCTGGGTCGCGGGGACCTGGACGCCGACGGCCCTGGCATGCAACCCTCACGGCACGGTCCAGGCCGGCATCCACTCGCTGATCCTCGACGCATCGATGAACTTCGCCATCAATGCCGCCCTGGGCGGTCGCGACCGGACCCGGGGCACCCTGGAGATGAAGACCGAGACCATGCGACCGGCCAAGCTCGGGGAACCGGTCACCGTGCGGGGCGAGGTCGTGCGCATGGCCCGGCAGGTCGCCTACGGCGAGGCCACCACGCGCGACGGCCAGGGGCGGCTCGTGAGCCGGTCGACGGGCACCTTCCTGCTCTATCGCGACGACAGCGCGGGGTGAGCGGCTCCCGGTGCCATGCCGGGACACCCGACGACGAGACGTCGCCTCGAGGCGTGTGCAAGCAGCGGGAGGTGCGGCGACGTGTCGCGGCCAGTGGGGCCCAGCGGTCTCGGCGTCCCCGTCCCGCCCGGGGGCCCCGGGGTGTGTGCCACGTGCCACGGTCCGGCGCGCGACGGACGGCGGGAGTGTTGGTGCTGTCGTGCCGTGGCGGCGGCCCTCGGCCATGGGCCGGGCCCGAGCCCCGTCGTCCCGGTGGCGCTGTGTCGCACCGGTGACCGCCTCCATTCCGTGCTCCGGGGTTACAAGGACGCACCCGCGGTCGCCGCCCGGCGCCACTTCGCCCGCGGTCTTGGTGTCCATCTGGCGGGATTCCTGAGCGCGCACGGCGCGTGCATCGCCAAGGCGGCCGGTTCGCACTGGGACAGCGTCGCCGTCGTCCCCTCCTCGGCGCGGAACCCCGGAGCCCGGTGCCGCCTGTCCCCGCCCCATCCCCTGGCCGAGGTGCTCGGTTCGATCCCGCACCTGTCGGGGCTGGCAAGCGTCGAGATCAGTCGCGGCCCGGGGTCGGTGGACCACCTCGCTCCCGCCGCGAAGGCGTTCGAGGTGGCCGGCGAAGCAGCGGGCCGCCGTGTCCTGCTCGTGGACGACACGTGGGTGACCGGAGCTCGCATGCAGAGTGCGGCGGCCGCCCTCGTCGAGGGCGGCGCGCAGGTGGTCGCCATGGTGGTGGCGGGGCGCGCCGTCGGGTCCGTCGACCCCGCCTCCGTTCCGGCCCTCGAGCGGTGGTGGCGGTGGGCCGAAGCCCGGGGCCGACGGGTGGGAGAGGTGGCGCGAGGGCCGTGCTGCATGGCCAACTGCGCTCGGGAACGTCCCGGGTGACGTGCAGGCCGCGCCGTTCGGCCCTCCTCCTACAATGCGCCCCGTGCGCCCCCACCTCGGCGGACCGGGAAAGGCCGCCCTTCGGAGCCCGTCTTCGTGGGTGATGGCGATGGCGCTGTCGGGCGCGGTCGTGGCCGGATGCGGCGCCTCGTCCCCGAGCAGCGCCCCGTCGGCGAAGGCCCCTTCTGCGTCGAGCGCCGGATCTGCCCCCTCCGCGACGGCACCGGCTCCGACCTCGTCCCCGACATCGGCTCCGAACCCCGGCTCACCTGTGGGCCTGACGCCGAGCCAGCTCGTCGACACGTTCGTGGGCACGGGTGTCGGGGGCACGAGCGTGGGGAGCATCGACACCTTCCCGGGGGCCGAGATGCCCTTCGGGATGGTGCAGTGGAGCCCCGACACCACTCCCGACCGGACGTCGGGCGGGGGGTACTCGTACCGCGATGCGGCGATCAGCGGGTTCAGCCTCACCCACTTGAGCGGACCGGGGTGCCCCCTCTACGGGGACATCCCCATCCTGCCCACCGTGGGCGGCATCGGGACCAACCCGGGCGCCACCAGCGTGCCGTTCTCCCACTCCACCGAAGTGGCGAGCCCGGGGAATTACGCGGTGACCGTGGGGCGATCCCCCGTGCGCGTCGAGCTGGCGGTGACCACGCGAACCGGCCTCGGTCGATTCGGCTTTGCGGGGAGGAAGACGGCCAACCTGTTGTTCAAGGTGGCCGACAGCGCGGCAGGATCGTCGCGTTCGTCGGTCACGGTCGTGGGCGACCGGGAGGTGGACGGTTCGGTCGTGAGCGGGGACTTCTGCACGACGTCGGGTGACTACCACCTGTACTTCGCCGCCCGCTTCCAGAGCCACTTCCGAGGATTCGGGACCTGGCACGGCAAGACGGTCACGCCCGGGTCGCGTGCCACCACGAGGGCGCAGTCGGGCGCCTACGTGAGCTTCCCGGCCAGGACCCGTGTGGTGCAGATGCAGGTGGGTGTGTCTTTCGTGAGCGTCGCCGATGCCCGTCTCAACATCGACGCCGAGCACCCGGGCTGGGACATCGGCGCCCTGCGCCGGCGCGGTACGGACGCGTGGAACCAGCTTCTCGGCAAGATCCAGGTGAGCGGGGGGAGATCCGCCGACGAGCGCACCTTCTACTCAATGCTGTACCACTCGCTGTTGCACCCCAACGTCTTCGACGACGCCAACGGGAAGTACACGGGCTTCGACGGAAAGGTCCACGTGGCGAGCGGCTACACGCAGTACGCCAACCTGTCGTTGTGGGACGTGTACCGGTGCGAGGTGCAGCTGCTCGCCCTCCTCGTCCCCCAGCAGACCAGCGACATGGTCACTTCGCTCCTGGCCGACGCCGCCCAGGGTGGCGGGTTGCCCAAGTTGCCCGTGGCCGACGTGGAAAGCGCCCAGATCAACGGCGACTCCGCCGACGCCTTCATCGCGTCCGCCTATGCCTTCGGGGCCCGGGGCTTCGACGTGGCTGCGGCCCTGGCCGACATGGTCAGGGGCGCGACCGACCCCAAGGTCTCCAACGGCGGTCACCTCGAGCGCCAGGACCTGGCCCAGTACCTCGCCAAAGGGTACGTCCAGGCCGACACCTTGGACCTGACGTCGCTGACCTACACGGTGGGCGCGTCGGAGACCCTCGAGTACGCCATCGACGACTTCGCCATCTCGCAATTGGCGCAAGCGGCCGGCGACACGTCCACGTACCAGACGTTTCTGCGCCGAGCCCAGAATTGGCAGAACCTGTTCGACCCGGCGACCGGCTATCTGGCGGCGCGCCGGGCCGACGGGACCTTCCCGCCCGGTCCGGCCTTCCAGCGCTCGCCCCTGCCCGACATCGGCCAGACCGGGTTCGAAGAAGGCAACGCCATCCAGTACACCTGGAGCGTCCCCCAGAACCTGCGGGGCCTATTCGACCTGCTCGGCGGCAACAGCGCGGTGCTGTCCAAGCTGAACACGTTCTTCACGCAGCTCAACGCCGGTCGCAAGCAGCCCTACGACTGGGCCGGCGACGAGCCGGCGCTCGGCATCCCCTGGGAATACGACTACGCGGGCGCCCCGTCGCGGGCCCAGGACGTCGTCCGGCGCATCGCGACCACCCTGTACGGCCCCACCCCCGACGGAGAGCCCGGCAACGACGACCTGGGCGCGATGTCGTCGTGGTACGTGTGGGCGGCGATGGGGTTGTACCCCGAGACCCCGGGACGGGGTGAGCTCGTCCTGGGCAACCCCCTCTTCCCCCGCATCACCATGACGCTCGGCGACGGCCACTCCATCGTCATCGACGCACCGGGGGCGACCCCCGGCACCCCCTACGTCCAAGCGCTCGACGTCGGGGGCGTGGGCGGCAGCGGTGACGGGTGCGGGTCGGCGCCGGTCTCGGGCCCCGCCCCCTACAGCTGTCCCTGGTTGCCCGCCACCGTGTCGCAGACCGGAGCCCAGCTCGATTTCACCTTGGGACCGTCGCCCGACACCGCCTGGGGCTCGGCACCGTCCGACGCTCCCCCCTCATTCCCCGCCGGCTGAAAGGCGCTCGAGCGCTCGCCAGTCGCTCGCGGCCTGTCGGCGCTCGTGTTCGGCCCGGGCCCCACCGTTGAGCCCGAAGAGGCGTTTGGCCCACAGCAGGTAGGCGGCGATCGCCAGGTTGATGACGAAGGTGACGAGTTTCAGGACACTGACGCCCGACGAAAGCTCGTAGACCTCCAACGGCAGAAAGACCGCGGTGGCGACGAAGGTGAGGTACTCCGCCCACCTCTTGGCGAGCCACAGTCCCACCATCTCGACTGCCTCGAGCACCGCGAAGGCGACGATCCCGGCGCCGGCTTCGTCGAGGCTCCTCGGAGCGATGTTGAAATAGTGTTGGAACCGCCCCAGGAAGGAGTGCGTCTTCGTGGGCCCCCCGAAGGCCTCGACGATCTGCGAGTAGTCCCGCTGGAGCGAGGCGTGGTCGCCCGCGAAGAAGAAGATCACGAAGGCGAGGGCGACGAGCAGCGTGACGTGCACGGCCCGATCGAGAGCGATGAGCCGCAGCACGTAGCGATCGCGCAACAACGGGCCCCGCAACGGGAGCGGGATCTCGTCGCGGGAAGGCACGTCCTGGCGAGTCGGCTCGGCCGGTGGGCGTCGGGGGATCCAGTCGTCGCAGCGCAGGCAGCGATGCCAACGCAGGCCGTCGAAGGTGCGAACGACGAGTGCGTCGACCTCGCGCACGTGTGCCGCGTCCAGCCCCGCCAGGACGTGGCCGCTCCACGCGCAGCTCAGTAGCTCGTAGCGGTTGGGGGGTCGGGATCTCATGTGCGGCTCCGGGTGTCGGTGGGCCGGGGGGAGCCCGGCCGGGCGGGACGAGGTTCCGGGATCGTGCAAAGTGGTCGGAGGATGGCAGCTTTTGCCGGTAAGACTGCCCTCATGACGACTGAACCACACGACGACAAACTGGAGCGTGCCGACCTGCTGGAGACGCTGGCCACGCACCGGGCCTTCCTGCGCCAGACGGTCCGGGGCCTGTCCGACGAGCAGGCGCGCCAAGCCACCACGGCCAGCGAGCTGTGCCTGGGCGGGGTGATCAAGCACGTGGCCCTGGTCGAGAAGGGATGGGTCGACTTCATCCTGAACGGGCCCGATGGCATGGGGCCGGCAGACGAAGCCGCCGCCGACCAACACGCCGCCGGGTTCCGCATGTCGGAGGAGGAGACCCTTGCCGGCGTGGTGGCCCGTTACGAGGAGGTGGCCCGTCGCACCGACGAGGTGGTGTCCTCACTGCCATCGTTCGACGCCTCCCAACCTCTGCCCGAAGCCCCCTGGTTCGAGCCCGGGGCCCGGTGGTCGGCGCGGCGGGTATTGCTGCACATCATCGCCGAGACCGCGCAACACGCCGGGCACGCCGACATCATCCGGGAGTCCCTCGACGGCTCGAAGACGATGGGGTGACGGGCCGGGCCCAACCCAGCAGGAACGATCTCCCCGTGGCCCCGATCTCGGCGTGCCATCCGAGGCCTTCCAGCGCGCCCGTCAGTTCTCCGGGTTCGTAGAAGACCTTGACGATCCGGTACCGGCGGCCGTTCCCCGCGTCGGTGCGAGCCTGTTCGAACGTGTTCGGCCTGGGCGCGGCGGGTCTCGTCCCGTCACCCCAGAGATTGTCGATGAAGATGGCTCGTCCCCCCGGCGCCAGGGACCGTCGGACCAGGCCCCAAAAAGCGGCGAAGCGGTCCGGCGGGACATGGGAGAGCCAGAACGAAAAGAACACCACGTCGTAGTGCTCCCGAGGCTCCCACGAGAAGATGTCGGCGAGGACGTACTCGACGCACCCCTTGGTCCTTTCCCGGTTCCGCTCGATCGCCTCGGGTGAGCTGTCCACCGCCACGACATGTTCGGCGTGCCTCGACAAGCGTCGTGTCCACAGGCCGGTCCCGCACGCCAGTTCGAGCACCGAGCCTTCCGGGCGCAGATCATCCACGGCGGTTTCGAGGCGGGCCACCTCCGCGTCCCATTCGGCCTTGCGTCCGGGATCCAGTGCGTAATCGCTGCTGCGCAGCCACCAGTCGTCGTATCGTGGCGCCCGGGCGCGGTAGTACGCGACCTGTTCATCGAGACGCTCCCGATCCTCTCGGGGCTCTTGGCTCACCACGGCCCGATTGTCTCAGTTCGACCACCTCCACGCTCGTACCGTGGACGATTTCGGAGACCGGGTCGTAGACTTCCTCTCTCAAGGTTTCGGGTGAGTCGGACCCTGTGGTGGGGGAATCGTGTTGAAGGTGCCAGGCCGTCGGCTGCTGGTGGTCACCCTGCTGGCAACGGGCTGGGGTGTGTTCACGGCGTACCGAATCTGGCAGGCGGTGATCAACCCTCCCGCGGTGTGGCAGGACAGCCTGGCCTACCAGGCTGTGTCGAAGCACCCTCTGTTCAGCGGCGCACTCTGGAGCGGCACGCGTTCGCCGCTCGTCCCGGTGCTCATGAAGGTCACGGGTCAGTTCCAGCACTACGCCCTGGCCCAAGCGCTCCTGGCCTCTCTGGCGTGGGGAGTGCTCGCCCTCACGGTTTCGCGTCTCGTGCCGCCGGGCTGGAGAGAGGTGGTCACGGCCTGGTCGGTCCTGGGCTTCGCCACGGCGCCACTCGTCGTGCAGTGGGACTGGTCGGCGTTGTCCGAGAGCCCGTCTCTGTCGGTACTGGCCCTGCTGTGCGCGTGCGGGATCTGGCTCGTCCAGCGCTTCACCTGGATCAGGCTCGCTGCGCTGGGGCTCGCCACCCTGGCCTATGTCGGGCTTCGAGACGCCGACATCTGGACCATGGCGGCGACGGGGTTGATCGTGCTCGCAGTGGGCGTGTACCGGATCCTGCGCGGGGCGGCCGTGGGCCCGGGCTCGTTGCCCAAGATGGTTCGTGCCGGTTGGCACCGGACGCGCCGGTGGGTGCTCGTCGGTGTCGTGCTCGTGGCGGCGTCGTCGTTGGCGGGAGCAGGGGCGTATGCCTCTCACCGCAACGTCCTCAACATCGAGGAGGCGCTCTACGTCCGCATCTTCCCCTTCCCGGATCGAGTCGCCTGGTTCTCGGCCCACGGCATGCCCGAGGCCCAAGACGTCGACGCCCAGGCCCGGGCCACTCCCGCCCCCAGCATCACGAACGCGCAGGTGGTCGGCATCGACTTCTCCGACCCGAAATGGGCCCCTCTCAAGAACTGGTTCTCGAATCACGCCATGACGACGTACGCCCTCTTCCTCGTCACGCATCCCGGCTACGTGGTGACCGCACCCTTCGACTCACCACCCTTGACGTTCAACAACGCCTCGGGACAGCTGTCGTTCTATCTTCCGATCGGACACGACCCCCTGCCGGTGTTCGAGACGGTCTTCGCCCCCAATCGTTTCGTCGTGGTCACCTTGGCCCTCCTCGGGCTGGCCGTCGGCACCGGTCGCAGGATCTTGCGCAAGTCCGAGTGGTGGTTCTTGATCGTCTTCGTCGTGGTGGGCCTGTTCTCCATGCTCCTGGCCTGGCACGGCGAAGGCATGGAGGCGACGCGCCACATGCTCGAAGGGGATGTCGAGGTGCGGCTGGGAGTACTCCTCGTGTTGCTCCTCGCCGTGCTCGGCAAGGCGCCCCCGTTGGCCGGCCCATCCCGGGGCGACGTCGCCTCTACGGTGCCCGAGCCCGTCGCCGTGCCGGGGGGCGCCGCCGACGGGCTCTTCGTGCCGCTACCCACGACCGACACCCGCGAACCCACCTTCGTCGCCTCACCGCGCTCGAGCACCGACGTGCCCGTCGAGGGCTGAAGGCCCTGCTCGAAACGGGCATGGTGCCGTCCGCCGATGCAGAGCCGGCCCGCCCCGACACCCCGGGTCACCCCATCGTGACCCGGCGGGTGGCGCCGGTCGGTCAGCCGGTCCGGCGGCCGGTGGAGGTGATGGGGATCGAACCCACGACTTCCTGCTTGCAAAGCAGGCGCTCTACCACTGAGCTACACCCCCGGGAACGCCAGGCGCCGGACTGCGAACGTACCGCCTTCCCCGGAGAGTCGGGTGAACACACCGCTCCGAGAGCTCGTGCTTTCCTACACGGAGGGAGGCGACTCACCGTGGAGAGCCTAGAGGGGTTCGAGCAATTGATCCGGTCCTGGTCGCGGCATATGGGGGCGGGTGGGGGATCGTGACGAACCGGATCCGTTGGCTCGGGATCGGCATGGTGCTGTGCTTCATCGTGCTTTTCCTGCAGCTCAACAACGTGCAGGTCAAGAACGCCCACACCTACGCCACGTCCCCCTACAACCCGGCCGTGATCGAGGCCAGGTACGACCAGCCCCGAGGGATCATCCAGAGCGCCGACGGTGTGGTGCTGGCCCAGTCGGTGCGGACGACCACGGGCTCCTACAAGTACGAGCGCCAGTACCCGGCGGGCCCGCTGTTCTCCCAGATCACCGGGTACCTGTCGTTCAACTACCTGCCCACGGGTGTGGAGGCAAGCTACGGCTCCTATCTCGCTCAGCACAACCGGCCCATCAAGACCTTCGGCGACCTGCTCACCACACCCGTCGAGACCGACACCGTCACCCTCACCGTGTCGAGCAAGCTGCAGCAGACGGCCCAACAGGCATTGGCCGGTCGCAACGGCGCCATCGTGGTCCTCGACCCCACCACCGGCGCCATCCTGGCGATGTATTCCAACCCCACCTACGACCCCAACCCCTTGGCGGTGAACAACGCCACCACCGAGTCCCTCGCCTTCACGGTGGACAACACGGTCGACCCCGCCACGGGATTCTCCCCGGCGGTCTCACTGGCCTATCAGGACTCCTTCCCGCCGGGGTCGACCTTCAAGGTCGTCACCGCCACCGCCGCCTACGAGTACGCACCCAAGCTCGTCGACACCCCCATGCCCTTCTACACCTGCATCCCCGGCGGCACCCTGGGGGGACAGGCGCCGAACAGGCCTCTGTGCAATTTCGGGGCCGGAGGCTGCGGCGGGACGATCGCAGAGATGTTGCCCCCGTCGTGCGACACGGGATTCGCCATCCTCGGCACGAGAGTGGGAGCAGCGGCGATGACGGCGGAGGCCGACGCCTTCGGCTTCAACCAACAACCGCCCATCGACCTGCCCCCCAGCCAGTTCGAGCCCTCGCACTTCCTCCTGCCCAGTTGCTACGGGGGGAACCAGATCTTCCTGGCCTTCTCGTCCATCGGCCAGGACTGCACCATCGCCACGCCGCTGCAGATGGCCCTGGTGGCGGCCGGGATCGCCGATGGGGGCGTGGTCATGACCCCTCACGTGATGTACGAGATCCGTGACTCTCAGAACAACCTGGTCAAGCTGTACCAGCCCACGACGTGGCATCAGGCCGCCTCGCAGGTCACGGCCGATGCGTTGCGCGACCTGATGGTGAACGTCGTCCGGTTCGGGACGGCGGCAGGGGTGGGGTTTCCCCCGCAAGACGACGTGGCGGCCAAGACCGGCACCGCGCAGGTGGGCCAGGGGAACACCGCCACCACCGACTGGATGATCGCCTTCGCGCCGGCCAGCAATCCCACCGTTGCCATCGCCGTCGTCGTCCCCCACCAGTCGCTCTCTGCCACCGGGGCCGAAGTCGCCGGCCCGGTCATGAAGACGATGATCCAAGCGGCGCTGGCCGACCAGTGATGCCCGTCGGGCCCTGATCCGGCGGCCCGGGCGCCCGGCCCGAGCCGTCCCCCGAGCGCTCGGTGTCCGCTGAGGGTAAATTCAGGTCAAGTGGGTGCAGGGGGGGTCCATGTCATGGGGTACCTAGCCGTTCCGGAGATGCCACGCCGCCAGCTGTTCGTCACGCTCCTTCGTCAGAGCCATTGGATGCCGCAGTGGCACGCAGTGGCGGACACCTCGGGGCCGCACACGAAAGCGCTGTGCGGTTTTCGCTACAGATCAGAGCCGCACCGGACGTGGGACCAATCGACGCTTGCCTCCAGGTGCCCCCAGTGCCAACGGCTGGTGCTCTCCGAGGATGGCCTGCCGGTGTCGGACCGTCCCCCACGGGCCCACGCCCCCCAGCAATGGCCGACGCACCCGAGCCTCTGACCGGGGTGCTTCCCTCTACCGCTCGGTAGGCATGGCCGGAGGTGCATCGCCCCGGGCGCGAGCAGCGTCGGCGGCAAGTTCACCCTGGCGCCGGCCGCGCTTGGCGTAGGAGATGTTCCAGGCGACAACGATGGCGGCGAACGCCAACGGCATCACGTTGGAGGTCGCCTTGGCGGTGCCCGTCGAGCTCGTCTCGATGACGAGGACCTGAGCGGCGGCCTCAGCGAGGAACATCAGCGGACGGCTCGACCAAAGTGATCCCAGGCACACGGCTCCGAAGACCACCGTCGGAACGGTGCCGTCGAGGAGCACGAGATGGGCATTGCCGCTCGCCAAACCCAGGGCCGTGCCCACGACGATCCCGATCAGGACGAGAATCCCGATGGCGTCCATGCTGCGGTGGCGGAAAACCTTGAGCGCGACCCGAAGGCGGGCAGTACGCCGCTCAGGACGAGTGCCGCCACCGTGGACAGCGTCAAGAGTAGGGCGGGCCCCGAGGAGCAACTCACGGGCGAAAGACCCCTGTGCCGCCAGAACCCAACACCCCCGACGCGCCCGGGAGCCCCTCGTCGGCCCGATCCTCCTAATGATGTCAAGCATGGTTGAAGACGCCGGGCGGACCAATGACGAGCCATCCGAATTCGGAGACAGCCTCTTAAGAAGCCACAGGTCTTCGTTGCGGGTTCCGAGCCGTGGATCGACAGATCGGTTGCAAGCCAACCCTGGACGGGCGACAGGTAACCTCGGAGTCAGATCCACGGCCCGGAGATCTCAGCGGTGAGGCAAAAGTC
>JARLGQ010000375.1 GCA_031292675.1 Acidimicrobiales bacterium | reverse complement strand
CGGCGCCGGCGGGCTAGGGTGCGCGTCCGTGCCGCGGCCCGGGTGCCACCTCGCCGCTCTCTTGGTCACCGCCCTCCTTTCCTGCCCACTGCTGGCCTCGTGCTCCAGTCAACCCCGGAACACCGCCCACCACGCGCCGTCGGCGGGCCGGGGGGAGCCGGCCCCCTCCTCCATCGCCCCGGCCCCGTCGATCCCCGTGACTGTGCCTCCCACCACGACCGATACCCACGGAGCGGTCGCACCCACCACTTCGTCGACATTCGTGGGCACGGTGGCCGCTGTCGGCCCCGGGCAGGTGTCTGCCACATGGAGGCCCGGCTGCCCGGTCGGGCCTGCCCAGTTGCGCCTGCTCACCATGAGCTACTGGGGATTCGACGGCCGGCCCCACGTCGGCACCATGGTCGTCGACAGCGCCGTGACGTCCGCCGTGCTGAAGGTCTTCGGCCGGCTCTTCGCCGAGCACTTCCCGATCCACCACATGCAGCCCGAGGACGCCTATGGGGGGCAGGACCCGGCCTCGATGGCCGACGACAACACTTCGGGCTTCAACTGCCGGTACGCGGTGTCGCCCGGGCCCCCGTCGTGGTCGGTGCACGCCTATGGCCAGGCGATCGACGTGAACCCGGTGGAGAACCCCTACCTCGAGGGGGGTCAGGTGCAGCCGCCCGCCGGGGCTCAGTTCCTCGACCGTGCGGACCTCCGACCGGGGATGGCGGTCCCGGGCGGTCAGCTCGTGGCGGCCTTCGCCTCGGCGGGTTGGCTGTGGGGCGGGCGCTGGACGTCGAGCCCCGACTATCAGCACTTCTCGGCCACCGGCGGCTGAGAGCCGCTCTCGGTGGGAGCGCCGTCGAGCAGAGGGTCGGGTGTAGTCTGGGCGCGTTCCCTCTCGGGAGTGACGCCTTGTTAGGGCAGGACGAACGTCCCGGTTCTCGCCCCGTACAGGCTTGACGCATTCTTCTGAGTGACCTTGCAAGGAGAGCCGATGCCTGTCGTCCACCCTGAGCGGCTTGCCGCGCCAGGACACCGGGAGTAGCAGTGTGCTTCTCCCCCGAGGGTGACCTCGTCGGTGGGATCGTCGTCACTGCCATCGGTGTCGACGCGGTGCGACATCTTCGTCACCGCAACGACCACCTCGCCCTGGCCGCTCTCCCTCTGCTCCTCGGGTTCCACCAGATCGACGAGGCCTTCGTCTGGTGGGGTCTACAGGGCGTCGTCCCTCATGGGCTCGGCCGCGTGGCGATGTGGATCTACCTCGTCATCGCCTTCGTGGTGCTGCCGATCTTCGTGCCGCTCGTGATGATGCTGCTCGAGCCCACGGGTCGCCGAAAATGGAGGATCGCGCCGTTCCTGGCGATCGGGGCCGGAGTGTCGACGGTGTTGCTGGAAACCCTGCTGCGGAACGGTCCGAGCGTCACGCTGGGCAGGTACCACCTCGCCTACTCGATTGGATTGCAGCACGGGGTCGTCGTCATCGGGCTCTACATCGTGGCGACATGCGGATCGCTGTTGGCGTCGGGGTTCCGCGACATCGTCGCTTTCGGCATCGCCAATGTTGTCGCGGTTGTCATCCTGGCTCGGCTGAGCGCCGATGGGTTCGCCTCGTTGTGGTGCTTCTACGCCGCCGTGGCCTGCGGCGCGATCATGTTGCACATGCGCTACGCAAAGCCGCACCGGGCCACGCCGTACGCCGTGGGCTGACGCCGGCACGGGCGCGGGCGAACCCAGCGGAGGTAGGGCCCCGACCGGCCAGGGCATCCTCGGAGTAGTTTCCGCTGTCGTATGTGTTGCTCTTCCCGGCCGGGCCGGCCCCCGCGATGGGTGCGGACCCGATGACCGAGACCGGCGGGCCACCGGCGCCCGCGCAGAAGCGCTCCCCGTCGAGTGTCGGCGGGTGGGTCAGGGCCAAAGACCCCGAGCTCCTGGCCGTCAAGCGGTCCATTCGGGCCGCGGTGGTCATGCCCTCGGTCTTCGGTCTGGCCCACCTGCTCTTCTCGAGCCCACAGATCAGCCTCTTCAGCGCGTTCGGTTCGTTCGCCCTCTTGCTCTTGGTCGAATTCCCGGGCCGACCCCGCACCCGTCTCGTCTCTTACCTCGCGCTCTTCGTCGTCGGGAGTTGCCTCATCGCCGTCGGCACGGCTGCCTCGACGCACAAGACCGCAGCTGTGCTCGCCATGGCCGGGGTGGGGTTCGCCGTGCTCTTCGCGGGGATCGTCTCGCCGCAGGCCGCGACGGCATCGACGGCGGCACTTCTGACGTTCGTCTTGCCGGTGGCCGTGGCCCAGCCGCCCGGGGCGATCGGTCCTCGTCTTGTCGGTTGGGCTCTTGCCGGGGCCATCTGCGTCCCCGCCTGCATGTTGGTCTGGCCCCCGCCCTGGCACGACAACCTGCGGCGGCGGCTGTCGGCCACCGTTTCGGCCATCGGGGAGCTGACAGCCGCGCACGCCGATGGCCGGCACGATCCCGTTGCCCGGGCGGCGATGACCAGGGAGCTGTCGCTGCTCCGGGAGTACTTCGCGGGAACCCCGTACCCGGCGACCGGTGCCGCCGCGGGAGCAGTCGCCCTGGCCAAGCTGGTGGGTCGCGTCGAGTGGGTGGCGGGGAGCGCCACGCTGGTCCGGGACGCGACCGCGCCAGACGAGCTGTCGACGGTCCAGGCTCTGTTGAGGACGGCGGCTGACACCCTGCGCCTGAGCGCGTCGCTGATCTGTGACGGCAACGCCCACCCGGTCGACGATCCACTCGTGATCCGGGCCGTCCAGGCATCGGCACAGGAGCTGGAGCGGTTGATCGCGGCCGATCTCAACACCGACGTGTCGAGGCTGATCGACGCCGGAACCGGTCGAGACACCACAAGAGCAGCGCGCACGGCCCGGCCGGGGACGATCTTCCACGACATGGGGATCGCCTTCTCGTTTGACCCGAGCTTCCACGCCCGGGCCCTGGGCATCGCCGCCGTGATGGTGGCGGACGCCGCCCTCGAGGCGGTCGCCGCTCAGCCTGTCGGTGATGGGGGGATGGCGGTGGCGGACGAAGGCCCTCCACGTCTGTTCTGGTCGCGCCTCGCCTCCCACCTGTCTTTCCGCTCCGTGTGGTTCCGCAACGCCGTGCGCGGAGCGGCAGGGCTTGCTCTGGCGGTCGCCGTGGTGGAGACCACCGATGTCGAGCACGGCTTCTGGGTCGTCCTGGGGACGCTGTCGGTGCTGCGGTCCAATGCCCTTGGGACCGGCTCGACGGCTCTGCGCGCCATTGGAGGGACGGCCGCGGGATTTGTGGTCGGCTCGGCCATCATGCTCGGCGTCGGCGGACATTCCGTGGCGTTGTGGATCCTCCTCCCCGTTGCGGTGATGGTGTCGGGCGTAGCCCCGTCGATGATCTCTTTTGCCGCCGGGCAGGCCGGCTTCACGGTGGTAGTCGTCATTCTCTTCAACATCATCGAGCCCGTCGGCTGGAAGGTCGGGCTCACGAGGATCGAGGACGTGGCCATCGGCAGTGCGGTGAGCGTGGTGGTGGGGCTCCTACTCTGGCCACGCGGCGCCACAGCGGCGCTCGGACGCGCCCTGTCCGACGCATTCATCAAGTACTCGGGCTATCTGGCCGACGCCGTGGAACGCCTGACCACGATGACGCGCGACGTGGACACCGGTCCGGCTCATCGGGCGGCACACAGCGCGTACCTACGGCTCGACGACGCCTTCCGCCAGTTCTTGGCCGAGCGCGGGGCGAAGGTCGTGCCGGTCGAGACCGTTACCAACCTCTTCACAGGGTCGAACCGGATCCGGCTGGCGGCCTACACGCTGGCGACCCAGCCTCGACGCCCCTCGGAGCCGGGCCAACCCGAGTTGGAGTCGGTCGCGATTGCCGGGGCGGTCCTACGCGACTCCTACGCGTCCAGCCACCGCTGGTACGAGGAGTTCGGCGAGATGCTCGCCGACCGGCGCGACTCGCTCGATCCACCGCCGGTCCACGACCACATCCTTCACTACGTCTTACGGGAAGCGTTCGACGACGCAAAGGAGCGCCGCCGCGCCGACCGACTTCGAGCGGCCATGCAGTTGCTCTGGGCCGACCAGCTACTCGAGGCGCAGCGACCGGTCCAGGTCGACCTCGCCGCTTCGGCCGACCTCTTTGTACGCCGGAGGCACCGTGCCCTGATGATCTGAGCCGTGCGTGCCCGAGAGTACCGAGGCCACTCGGTATGCCCGGGAAGCGCGACGCAGCGACGAAGCCCCGGGATCCGCTCAGGAATTCGGACGGGGTAGGGCCAGCACCGCCGTGCCTGTCACGTGATCACCGAGATTGTTCGTGGCCCGCAGCCCGACCTCGACGAGGCCCTCACCGCGTTCTTGTGATGTGGAGATCACCGTCCCGGTGTACGTGAGGGTCGAACCAGGGAACACGGGAACCCCGAGACGGATCGCCAGCTTCTTGACCATGGCTTCGGGCCCGGCCCAATCGGTCAGGAAGCGGCTGCAGTAGGCGGTGTCGGACAGGATGTTCATGAAGATGTCCGGTGCACCCTGGGTGTTGGCGTAGTCCCGATCGTGGTGCACGGGCATGAAGTCCCGGGTGGCGATCGCGCCGGCCACGATGACACTTGCTGTCACTTCGATCACGAGCGTCGGGAGCGTGTCACCGACCTGCACACCGCTCCAGTCCAAGGTCTCGTGGCGGGACGATGCCGTCATCGCGGCCTCCCGGGACCGGTTCGCAGGGCATCGTCGCAGGGCGTGGGACCAGAAGTCATTCGGTGATGCCCCGGGGCCTGAATTTCAGGATGCGGAATCGTTGCCGACCGACGACCGCGCCCGTCTCGTCGACGTAGGTGGTGACCCACGTCACGAAGTGACCGGCGCCGAGGCGGGTCTGCTTCTCGTCGGAGATCGACTCGATCACCGTCGACGCCGAAATCGTCTCGCCGACGCGAAGGTAGCGCTCGATCTCGAACTCCGAATTCGACGCCAACGTTCCGACGAAGCCCGCTTCGTCGAAGACCGAAAGTGGGCTGGTTGCCGTCGATTCCACCGGTGATCCGCCCCGTTCGGCGATGCCGGTGATCATCGGCGTCGCCATCGTCCAGGTCTGGAGCATCAGGGGTGGCGCCACGATTCCCCCGAAGCGCGTGTTCGCCGCGAACGCGGGATCGGTGTAGACGGGGTTGTGATCCTCGAATGCGGCCGCCCAGTGGCGGATCATCGGTTGGTTCACAGGGTCGGGAGCGACCGAGGTGCCCCCCGATCCCATCGGCTTCCCGACCAGCGCGCCCAGTCGCTCTCGGAACGGAGGAGTCGCCCCGGTGTCGGTTTCTTCGTACACGTTCCAAGTCTTAGCGTTACGAGACCGGGTCGCGAAAGTCGATGGAAGGCAGGGAACGCCCTGACGACCCAACTGTGAGGGCCGACGGCGATGCGGTCACCTCTGTTGTCGGTCCGCGGGTAGATTCGACCGTCGAGGAATCACCCACCGAACCTGAGGATGCCCTGTGACGAGTCCTGTATGGATCCTGTTGTGGCTCACCGTCGTGGGCGAGCTCGCCTGGTTGGCATGGCTGGGTCGACGGTGGTCGGAACCCGGAGCATGAGCACTGTTGGTGGCGGCAGGCGGAGCGGGGGTCAGAGGTGTCGAGACACGCGCGCCAGCACCCAGATCACGACCACGGCAACGGGCAGAGCCGAGAGCGCCCAGGCCTTGGCCCGGCTGCGGGGAAGCCAGCGGCGACTCTGACCCGTGAGCCCCCCGGCGAACTGGCTCAGGCTCACCACGCGGGGAGCCGACAGGCGTCTGTGCTGGAGACTTCTCCCCCGCGCGCCACGGATGGGCTGCAGGCGGCGGTGGGCCGCACGCAGCCGGCGGTCCTTGTTGCGCTTCGATCGGGCCGACGCCACGGGCCAAGCTTGACACCCGCACTCGGCCCGCACGTCGCTCCTCCGGCGCCCTCGACGAGACACCACAGACGAGACGACAGAGACGAGCGACCGGCGCCGAGAACCGAGGGCCGGTGGCGGTGCCTCGCGACCCGTTGGTAGCGTCTTTCGCCTCCACTCCGAGAGCCGCATTCGACCATGACGGACCTGTTCTCCATCGCCGGCAAGACCGCCCTCGTCACCGGGGGATCACGTGGCATCGGCAAGATGGTCACCACAGGATTCGTCGAAGCAGGCGCCAAGGTGTACGTCTCGTCGCGCAATGCCCAAGCGTGCGAGGAGCTGGCCGCCGAGCTGTCGACCCGCGGTGCGTGCGTGGCGCTGCCTGCCGACCTCTCCAGTGAGGAAGGCTGTCGCGCCTTGGCGGCCGCGCTCGCCGAGGCAGAGCCACAGCTGCACATCCTGGTCAACAACGCGGGGAACACCTGGGGTGCACCGTTCGACGACTTCGACGATGCCGCCTGGGATCGGGTGCTGTCCCTCAACGTCAAGGGTGTGTTCCACACCACGAAGTTCCTGACCCCCTTGTTGCGCGCCTCCTCCAGCCCCGAGGACCCGGCTCGAGTCGTCAACATCGGGTCGATCGACGCAATACACGTCCCGATGCTCGAGACGTACTCGTACTCGGCGTCGAAGGCCGCTGTCCACCAGCTCACCCGCCATCTGGCCAAACGGTTGGCGCCCTCGATCACGGTCAACGCCATCGCGCCCGGGCCCTTCGAGTCCAAGATGATGGCGGCGACTCTCGAGGCCTTCGGCGAGCAGATCGCCGCCAGCGCACCGCTCAAGCGCATCGGACGTCCCGACGACATGGCCGGCACCGCCATCTTCCTGGCATCGCGCGCCGGCGCCTACCTGACGGGAGCCGTCATCCCGGTCGACGGTGGGATCGCCACCGTCGGTCCGTCCGCTCGGACATGACACCCGACCGACGACATTCGAGGCTCGCCGGGGCGGCGAGCGCCAGGGAGGCCCCATGCGGCTGAGCACGATGCTCGACTACTCGCGAGGGATCAAAGCGTCCGCCGATCACGTGGCCGATCTCGAACGGGCCGGCCTCGACATCGTCTGGGTCGCCGAGGCTTACGGCCTCGACGGTCCCAGCCAGATGGGTTACATCGCGGCGAGGACCGAACGCGTCGAGATCGGGTCGGCGATCCTGCCCATCTACTCCCGGACCCCGGTCCTCCTCGCTCAGACGGCGGCGGGGATCGACGCCTTGAGCGACGGTCGCTTCATCCTCGGCCTCGGTGCGTCGGGACCACAGGTCATCGAGGGATGGCACGGAGTCCCCTACACGCAACCGCTCGAGCGCACCCGCGAGATCATCGGCATCTGCCGCAAGGTGTGGCGCCGCGAGGTGGTGACCAACGACGGGCTGTACCCCATTCCGTTGCCGCCCGGTCTCGGGACGGGGCTGGGCAAGCCCTTGAAGCTGATCAACCACCCCGTGCGCGAGGAGATCCCCATCTGGGTGGCGTCGATGGGCCCGAAGAACGTCGAGATGACCGCCGAGCTGGCCGACGGGTGGTTCCCGTTCCTGTTCATCCCCGAGCGGGCGCGCCAGGTGTGGGGCGATGCCCTCGACGCCGGGTCCGCCCGGCGGTCCCCGGACCTGGGCCCCCTCGAGATCGCCGCCGGTGGCCTGGTCGCAATCGGCGAGGGGCTCGAAGGCCTGCGCGAGCTGGCCCGGCCGATGACCGCCCTGTACGTCGGTGGCATGGGCGCCCGGGGGCGCAACTTCTACAACGCCCTGACGCGCCGCTACGGCTTCGAAGCCGAGGCGGCACGCATCCAGGACCTCTACCTGAGCGGGAAGAAGGAAGAGGCCGCCGCGGCGGTGCCCGACGAGCTCCTCGAGCTCACGTCGCTCGTGGGCCCTCCCGGATACGTGCAAGAGCGCGTCGCCGCCTACAGGGAGGCGGGGGTGAGCGTGCTCAACGTCACCCCGGTCGGGCCCGACCCCCTCGCCACGCTCGAGCAGCTCAAGGAGTGGTGCAGTTGAACCGTCACATCGTCCTCGCCGAGCGCCCGTCGGGCATGGTGGAGAAGACCACCACCCGGCTCGAGGAACGCCCCGTGCCCGAGCCGGGGCCGGGGGAAGCCCTGGTCGCGGTCCGGTACCTCTCGATCGATCCCACCATTCGCACCTGGATGGACGACGCCCCCGGCTACCTTCCGCCCATCGGGCTGGGCGAGACCGTCCGGGGCGCGGGAGTCGGAGAGGTGGTGGCGTCGAACAGCGACCGGTACGCGCCGGGCGACCTCGTGGTAGGCCTCACGGGCTGGCAGGACTACGTGGTCGCCGATGAGGGCCTCGCCTCCATGCAGGTGATCCCGCCGGGGATCGATCCGACCATGGCGCTGAGCGTTCTCGGGGTCACGGGGATGACGGCGTACTTCGGGATGATCGACGTGGGCAGGGTGGCCGAAGGTGACACCGTGGTCGTGTCCGGTGCGGCCGGGGCGACGGGGTCCGTCGCCGGTCAGATCGCGCGGATCAAGGGCGCCGCCACGGTGGTGGGCATCGCCGGGTCTCCCGAGAAGTGCGCCTGGATCGTCGAGGAGCTCGGGTTCGACGCCGCGGTGAACTACAAGACCGACGACGTGGCCGCCACCCTGCGTTCGTCGTGTTCCAAGGGGATCGATCTCTACTACGACAACGTCGGTGGCCCGATCCTCGAGGCCTGTCTCGGCCAGCTGGCCATGCGTGGCCGGGTGGTGCTGTGCGGCGCCATCTCCGTCTACAACGACAAGGTCCGTCCCCCCGGCCCACGCAACATCTTCAACCTCATCATCAAACGGGGCCGAATGGAAGGGTTCCTCGTGCTCGACTATCTCGACCGGTTCCTCGAGGCGCAGATCGAGATGGTCGGGTGGCTGGCGGAGGGGCGGGTCAAGCACGCCGAGCATGTCGTCGACGGTCTCGAGCACGCGCCCGACGCGCTCAACCTCCTGTTCACCGGGGGCAACACCGGCAAGGTGATCGTCAAGCTGTGAGCGGGGCCGGCGCCGGGTCGGGCTGATCCCGGTCATGCCCGATCGTCGAACCAGTCCCATCGCCACGGCGTGATCGTCTCCAGAGGCCCGGCGAACAGCACGGGACGGTGCTCCTGGTCCGGTTGCGCGCGCACCAGCGCGCCGAGCGCGGGCGCCACCGCGACGGGCTCCGCGTCGAGATAGGACACCGTGACGGTCTTGTGGCCGGGCCGCCAGCCGTGGCGGTCGAAGCGGCCGTCGGTGGAGAAGGTCCAAGTCCCTGCCACGCCGTCCACCTCGAGCAGCGCGGCGGCGAGCCGTCCCTCGTCCCCGACGGTGCCGCGGGGCGGGGCGACCGGTGCGGCCGGCCCGCCTTCGGGAATCGTGGCCCCCTCCCGCACGACGACGTACACGCCCCGATTGGGTCGGTAGGGAACCGCCTCGGCCGACACGAGCACACGGGGTGCGGCGGCCATGCCGGTGACGGTGAAGGGGCCCGAAAGGCGCGATCGCCGGTGCCCGTGGAATCGGCCGGCGTCCCGCAGGGTCCCCCCGAGGGCCCGGAATTCCTCGAGTGTGGTGTCGAGGGGCTCACCCATCAGGTACAGCGTCATGTAGTGGATCGGAGCCAGCGCCGGAGCGTCGTGAGCCCGAGCCCGGCGGCACGCCGGGGTCGACACCCAGCGTTGCCCGAACAGCACCCCCGGAAGCAGGTACTGCTCAGGCATGTGGTCGAGCTGGTGCCATTGGTTGTACGACCGATGCTCGGCCGGATCTGTGATCTCGGTGAAGGAGAAGAACCCGATGCGGACCTTGGCCATGTCCAGCAGTCCAGCACGACGGCACCTCGCCGCGCCCTCACGGCCTCCTCTGGGCGGCAAGACTCGCACCATGTCCGCCCCGGCCCGACCCCGGAGAGCGCTGCCGGTCGGGGGCGTCATCATCGTGACGCTGGCGGTGGTCACCGGGGCGTGCAGCTCGAACCCCTCCCCACCTCGCTCCGGTGCCGAGCACCCCCCGAGCACCGCCGGCACGGCGCCGGGCTCCTCGACGTCGTCCCCAGCCACGACGACTCCGACGTCGAGCGCGTCGTGGCTCACCTACGGCGGGAGCTTCTCGCGTACATCGCTCGACAGCACCGATCCCGCCTTCGGACACGAGCCCGACGCGGCGTGGACTTCCCCGGCGGTCGACGGGCCGGTCTACGGAGAACCCCTGCTCTACAAGGGGCAGGTCTTCGTGGCCACCGAGAACGACACCGTGTACGCCCTGTCCGGCGCGACCGGCGCGGTGGAATGGTCGGACCACCTGGCGACCCCGGTGCCCTCGGGCATGCTCCCGTGCGGAGACATCGCCCCCACGGTGGGGATCACCTCGACGATGGTCATCGACCCGTCCTCGGGCACATTGTTCGCCTCCGCCGCGCTCTTGTCGGGAGCCTCGGTGAAGCACGCCGTCTACGCGCTCGACCTCGCCACGCACCGACTCCTCTGGAGCCGCGACGTCGACCAGGCGGGATGGAACGCCGCCGCGCAGCTCCAGCGGGCCGGCCTCGCCCTGTCGGCGGGCCACGTGGTCGTCGGGTTCGGTGGGAATTACGGCGACTGCGGCAACTATCACGGCTGGGTCGTGGGCGTCCCCGAGTCCGGGAGCGGGTCGCTGCTCGCCTACCGGGTGCCCACGGCGCGCGAGGGAGCCATCTGGGCACCGGCGGGCGTGACGGTGGACGCCGCCGGAGACGTCTACGTCGTGACGGGGAACGGGGAGGCCGGGCCCGGGGAGCCCTTCGACCACGGTGACAGCGTGATCGAGCTGTCGCCGGCGCTCACCGAGACGCGGTACTTCGCTCCGTCGAACTGGGCCCAGGACAACGCCGACGACGGCGACCTGGGCTCCACCGCCGTCATGCTCCTCGACGCCTCGAGCATGTTCATCGTGGGCAAGCAGCGCACCGCCTACCTGCTGGCCGCCACCAGCCTGGGGGGGATCGGCGGGCAGCAGGCGTCGACCGATGTCTGCAACTCGCAAGGGGGCAACGCGTATCTCGCACCCGACGCGTACGTGGTGTGCCCCGACGACGGCACCATCGACCAGGTCCGCGTGGGGGCGGGAGCCGCCTTGGCGCGCGGCTGGACATGGACCTCGCCCACCGGAGGGGCGAGTTCGCCCACGATCGCCGGCGGTGCGCTGTGGACGGTCGACATCGGCGCATCCGTGCTGTACGGGGTCGACCTGTCCACGGGGACGACCCGCTTCACGTTGCCTCTCACCACGGGTGCGCCCCCACATTTCGCCGCCGTGAGCGCTGCGGGGGGAATGCTGGTGGTGGCAGGGGCGAGCCGCGTCGAGGCGTTTCGCTGAGTGACGTGCCGCCCCCGGCGGCGGATCAGAAGGGGAGGCGTTCCTCGACGGGTGCGGTCAAGGCCTCGATCTGCGTGGCGGTGGGCCAGCGCACCTTGGTGACCCATCCGGCCCGTTCGAAGAGCCCGATGAGCGTCGCCGTCAGGTCGACCTGGCGGGCGAGCACTCCGTGGCGGGCCGACGCCGGAGCAGCGTGGTGGAAGTTGTGCCAGCTCTCTCCGAACGACACCAGCGCCAGGGAAGACACGTTGGCGCTGTGGTCGCCCGTGGTGAACGGCCTGCGGCCCCACAGGTGGCACACCGAGTTGATGCTCCACGTGACGTGGTGCAACAGGGCCATGCGGATCAAGCCCGCCCACAGGAACACCCCGAGCGCTCCACCCAGTGTCCCGGTCACGGCCCACCCGATCCCGAACGGGATCACCAGTGAGAAGATCGCCAGAACCGGGAACAGCCGGTCGATCGCGACCAGGTCCGGGTCACGCAGCAGATCGGGCGCGTAGCGCGTCTGGCTCGTGGGATCGGAGGCGAAGAGCCAACCCACGTGGGCCCACAGGAATCCTCGGGTGGCCGTGGGCGCGTTCGTCCCATGGCTCACCGGGGAATGCGGGTCGCCGGGGCGGTCGCTGAACACGTGGTGCCGGCGGTGTGTCGTCACCCAGCTGATCACCGATCCCTCGAGCGCCATCGTCCCGGCCACGGCCAGCACGATCTTGAGCGCGCGACGAGCGCGGTAGCTGTGATGGGCGAAGAGTCGGTGGAAGCCCGCACTGATCCCGAAGCCGGTGAAGAGATAGAACGCCACGGCCATGCCCAGGCCCCAGACGGTCTTGGTGCCGCCCCAGCCCAGGGGGATGAAGACGGCCACCGCCACCAACGGTCCCGCCACGAGGAGGGAGGTCACGACCCGGGCCGACGTCAGAGGGCGGGGTGGGGGGCCGTCGAGAATCGGCTCCGGCAATGCATTGGCGACCCGAGATTCGGGAGGCCTCTCGAGAAGTGTCTCCGACACAGCGTCCATTTCTGCCCGACGCGGCCCGAAGGCCCCGCGTCGTTACGGCTTCAGGGTCACCGTGGTCTCGGGCGACACGTTCCGAAGGAGATTCTACCAGGTGGGAGCGCCGACGCGGCTCCGGTCCTTCCGATGGCTCGAGGCGCAGGCCGGGGGAGGGATCCGGCTCCAGAGGGGCGCTGCCGGTGCCACCCCTGCCCCGCTACCGACCCGTCACGGCATCTTGTGAGATCCGATGGCACCGCGCCCGAGCGGGGGGGCTTTGCGCAGCTCGGCCGAGCTGATCGATCGATCGACGACGGCTTCGGCCAGCTCGCTCAGCGGAACGCGACTGTTGCGGGAGTATCCGCGCAGCATGGCGAAGGCCTCTTCCATGGCCACGTCCTGCTGTTCGGCGACGACGCCCTTGGCCTGTTCGATGACGACACGGGAATTCAGCGCTCCCTGCAGCTGTCCGGCGATGTCGGTCTGCTGCCGAACGCTGCGTTCCTGGAGGATGCCGATCGTGGCCGCATCGGCGAGGAACTGGCTCAGGTTCACCTGCAGCGACGTCATCTCCCGCAGCTCGGTGTCGAAGATGTTCATGGCGCCGATGACGTCCCTGCGGAGCCGCAAGGGCAGGGCATGTGCCATGCGGAAGCCCGCGTCCCGGGCCATGGGGCCGAATCGCGGCCAGCGGTCGGCGGCGGAGTCGAGGGGCTCGTTGAGGATCTGCTCGCCGGCGCGCTGACAGTCGAAGCAGGGGCCCTCCTCGTTCTGGACCTCGAACAGCTCTGCCACATGCATCCGCTCGGTGGACGACGCCATCACCTGCAGCTCTCCTCGACGGTCCACGAGGACCAGGCCGACTTCCACCGTCTCGAGCAGCTCCACACAACGCTCGGCCAACGTGGACAGGAAGTCCACGATGTCGTAGTCGGCGACGAGCGTGTCAGCCAGCTCGACGAAAGTCCGGGCTAGCCACTCCTCCCGTCCTGCCACAGTCGACCCATCTCCTTCCGCCATGCTCACCCGAACACCCCCGGGGAACCCTGGCCCCCGCCGGAGGTCCGGTCCGCGTTCATTGTCGCGCCGCGGGCCTTTCGTGTCGCCCCACCCGCCGACCTCGCGGACGTCATCGGTCGTCGAACCGGATCGTCCCGGTGACCACGTCGCTGGCCACCTCTTGGATCGGTCGGTCGGTGGCGAAGGCGTGGGCCCGCAGCCGCACCAGCGCCTCTTCGACGTCCGAGTCGATCTGGACGGAGATCTTGCCGGTGGCCTGGTGGACCACGGCACGGTGGTCCGAGACGTCCAACGCCCAGGCCACGGACTCCGGGGCGGCCTCGGACTGCATGACGAGGACGAGCTGGGTGACCAGGTCGGCGACGTCGTGGGCGTCGGCGAGCTCGATGTCCTCCAGGGCCCCCGCTTCGTCCCGGTACAGAACCAGCACCCCGATGCTCGCCGCCGCCGTGACCAGGGGCAGCGCGAAGACCGCCTCGACCCCCATGGCGGCGGCCGCGGCGCTGAATTGGGGCCAACGGCGTGCCTGGCTCCGGACGTCGGGCACCAGGACGGACACGCCCAGTGCATGTGCGTCCAGGGCGGGCCCTTCGCCCAGGGTGAACTCCATGTCCTGGACGGCTCGGGCCCTTCCGTCGAAGGCGCTGGCCACGCTCTGGGAATGGGCGGGGGCCATGAGCGAGATCGCCGCCCCGCTCACCGGCAACAAGTCGACGCACCCCCGGCACAACGTCGCCAGTGACAGGGGCTCGTGATCGGCGGTCCCCGACAGGACGGCCCAGAAGCGTCTGGGATCCGGCGCGTTCACAAGACAGACGTGCGGATGTCGGGCGCCTGGCCCGGATCGGGGCCGTCGGCGTCGCCCACGACCCGGAGCCGGACCCTCGAGCCGCGCCCGGCGGTGCTGGGAGCGCACGCCGGGCACAACCAGCGTGTCGGGGCGCCCTCCGAGGACACCGACGGATGTCGGGCGAAGGTGCGTCGACACCGTCGGCACGTCCTCGTCACATGAGTCGCGCCGTAGCGGTCCTCGTGCCCAGGATCGTCGCCCGAGAAGGGAGGGTGCACCACGGAGAGCAGGGGTCGAACCGGAGGGACGACAGGCATCAAGGTCCTTTGACGTTCCTCAGAAGAGCCGTCGAGCCTGTACGAGGCGACAACCCCAACACGGTCGTCGAGCCCAAACCAGGCGTCACTCCCAAGGGTGGAACTCTTCGAACGCTACACCCACGGCCTCGGAGGCCGTCGACAGGGCCTCGGCGTGCCGAACTCGAGCCGGGGGAGGGACGGAAGTGTCGCACTCCAGCCGCGGGGGACAGAATGGGCCCATGGCCGCTTCGCCCTCAGCCGACAGCTTCTCCACCCGGGCCACGATCGCCGTCGGCGACCGGAGCTTCGAGGTGCACCGACTCGACGCCCTGGCCGGACGCTTCGACATCGCCCGGCTGCCCTATGCCATGAAGGTGCTCCTCGAGAACCTCCTTCGCCACGAGGACGGGCGCCAGGTCCACGCCGCGGACGTCGAGGCGGTGGCCGGCTGGGCCGGCCGCCCACGGGCCGGGGTGGCGTCGACCACCGAGATCGCATTCACGCCCGAGCGCGTCCTCATGCAGGACTTCACGGGGGTCCCGGGCGTGGTCGACCTGGCCGCCATGCGCGACGCCTTGGCGGAGATGGGCGGTGACCCCGCCGCCATCAATCCGCTCGTCCCCGTCGAGCTCGTCATCGACCACTCCGTCATCGCCGAGTCCTCGGGCCAGCCGACGTCGTTCGCCACCAACGTCGACGTCGAGTACCGCCGCAACATCGAGCGGTACCAGCTCCTGCGGTGGGCACAGCAGGCCTTCGACGGGTTCCGCGTGGTGCCCCCGGGGACCGGGATCTGCCACCAGGTCAATCTCGAATACCTGGCTCGCGTGGTGTTCGCCACCGACGACGGGCGGGCCTTCCCCGACACGCTGGTGGGAACCGACTCCCACACGACGATGGTCAACGGGCTCGGCGTGCTGGGGTGGGGCGTCGGCGGCATCGAGGCCGAGGCGGCCATGCTCGGCCAACCGCTCACCATGCTCGTCCCACCGGTCGTCGGCCTTCGGCTCACCGGGGAGCTACCCGAGGGGACCACCGCCACCGACCTGGTGCTCACCATCGCCCAGCTCCTTCGCAAGCACGGGGTGGTGGGCAAGTTCGTGGAGGTGCACGGTCCGGGGCTCGCCCAGCTGCCGCTCGAGAACCGTGCCACCATCGGCAACATGGCGCCCGAGTACGGCGCCACCTGCGTGATCTTCCCGATCGACGACGTCACCTTGCGATATCTGCGCTTCACCGGGCGCGACGAGTCACACGTGGCCCTGGTCGAGGCCTACGCCAAGGAGCAGGGACTGTTCCACCGGTCCGAGGACCCCGAACCGGTCTTCTCCGAAGTGGCCACACTCGACCTCTCCACCGTGGAGCCGAGCATGGCGGGACCCTCCCGACCCCAGGACCGCGTCTCGCTCACCGACACCAAGTCGGGGTTCCGGCGCGCCCTGGCGTCGTCCACCGGGGACGGGACCGGCACGACCCTGCGGAGTGGCACCGGGCGAGTCGGCGACGCGCCGGTCAAGATCGCCGATGGCCATGTCGTGATCGCGGCCATCACCAGTTGCACGAACACGTCCAATCCGCAGGTGATGCTGGCGGCCGGGCTCCTGGCGCAGAAAGCGGTGTCCCGCGGCCTTCGCTCCAAGCCGTGGGTCAAGACGTCGCTCGCCCCCGGGTCCCGTGTCGTCATGGACTACTACGAGAGAGCCGGGCTGCGCGAACCGCTCGAGGCGCTCGGTTTTCAGCTCGTCGGGTTCGGGTGCACGACGTGCATCGGCAATTCGGGCCCGCTCCTCCCGGGTATCTCCGACGCGGTGCACGACGGCGACCTCTCGGTCGCAGCCGTGTTGTCGGGCAATCGGAACTTCGAAGGGCGTATCCATCCCGACGTCCGGTTGAACTACCTGGCGTCTCCACCTCTCGTCGTGGCTTACGCGCTGGCGGGCACGTTGGATCTCGATCTGACCACGGAGCCGCTCGGCGTCGACGGCGAGGGCACCGCGGTGTACCTGCGCGACCTGTGGCCCACACCGGCCGAGGTCTCCGACGCCGTCGAGCAGGCCGTGACATCGGAGATGTTCCGTACCCGCTACCAGTCGGTGTTCGAGGGTGACCGGCGGTGGAAGGACATCGACACCAGTGGAGGAGAGACCTTCCGCTGGGATCCCCGTTCCACCTACGTCCTGCGGCCACCGTTCTTCGAACAGTTCGGCGCCGAGCCCGACGCGGTGACCGACATCGTGGGAGCGCGGGTGCTGGCGGTGCTCGGCGACAGCGTCACCACGGACCACATCTCCCCCGCCGGGTCGATCCGCCCCAGCTCGCCGGCCGGCGTGTACCTCACCGAGCACGGCGTCGAGCCGTCGGAGTTCAACTCCTACGGGGCGCGCCGGGGCAATCACGAGGTCATGATGAGGGGGACGTTCGCCAACGTGCGCCTGCGCAACCTGCTGGCTCCCGGGACCGAAGGTGGCGTCACCCGTCTCCTGCCCGGCGGCGAGCAGTTGAGCATCTACGACGCCGCCATGCGCTACCGGTCCGAAGGGATCCCGCTCGTGGTGCTGGCGGGGAGGGAGTACGGATCCGGCTCGTCACGAGACTGGGCGGCCAAGGGCCCGGCCCTTCTCGGGGTGCGGGCCGTGATCGCCGAGAGCTTCGAGCGGATCCACCGCTCCAACCTGTTGGGCATGGGGATCCTCCCCCTGCAATTCGCCGAAGGCACGTCGATGGCGAGCCTCGGCATCACCGGGGAGGAGACCTTCGACATCGCCGGGCTCGAAGCCCTGCGCGCCGGCGACGTCCCCAAGGAGCTGCTGGTGCGGGCGGGCGCCGTCGAGTTCAACGCGCGGGTCCGCATCGACACACCCATGGAGGCGGAGTACTTCCGTCACGGGGGCATCTTGGCGTACGTGCTGCGCCAGATCGCCCACTGAGACCGCACCCACCGGAGCACCCCCCTCCCCCGATGGACCGGATCGCCCGCCGTCCGCGGCGCGCCACGGTGGCCCTCGCCGCCGTGGGTGGGCTCGTCCTGGCCGTGTCGTGCCTCGGTGTCCGGCCTGCGTCTGCGCAGGTGGGTCCTCGGACGTCTCCCGGCGTCGACGCTCCCGCCTTCGACGCGGATGCGCCTGACCCCGACGTGATCCGGGTGGGCACGACCTACTACGCCTACACGACGGGGAGCCATCTCGAGAACGTCCCGGTGCTCACCTCCACCGATCTCCAGAGCTGGGAACCGCTGGGCGACTCCCTACCGGCCCTGCCGGCATGGTCGGTGCCCTACCGGACATGGTCACCGGGGGTCGTGTTCCTCGACGGCCGCTACGTCATGTACTACGCCACCGAGGTGGCGGCCACGGGCGACGAGTGCATCTCGATCGCCACCTCCGTCGTCCCGGGCGGTCCCTTCGTCGACACGTCCACGGCGCCGTTCATCTGCCAGTCGAGCGTCGGGGGATCGATCGACCCCCAGCCCTTCGTCGACTCCGACGGCTTGGCCTACCTGGACTGGAAATCGAACGGGGGCGGGTCCTCGGCACCGGCGGTCATCTGGGGGGCACTGCTGTCCCCCGACGGCTTGTCGCTGGCCTCCGGCGCCCAGGCCCTGCTCACCCAGGACCAGGCGTGGGAGTCCACGGTGGAGGCGCCCGACATGGTCGACGCGTCGGGCGCCTATGTCCTCTTCTATTCGGGGGGCGCGTGGAACGGCGCCGGCTACGGGGTGGGCTACGCCGACTGCGCGGGCCCGCTGGGGCCCTGCGCCAAGCCCACCGGCGCCCCCATCCTCCACTCCGACACGGCTCGGCTCGGGCCCGGCGGGGAGTCGCTGTTCCAGGACCCCTCCGGCGGCTGGTGGATGGCGTACCACGCATGGGACGGACCGGCGAGCGACTACTCCTACGGCGACGGCGAGTTCCGCAGCCTCTGGATCGCGCCCGTGACGTTCTCCGGTGGCACACCCACCGTGGAGGCGGGCCAGGCCCTCGAGGGCTACCACCTGTTCGCCGCGGACGGCGGGGTCTTCGCCTTCGGCGCGGCGGGCTTCGCGGGGTCGATGGGCGCCGTCGCCCTCCGGGCGCCGGTGGTGGGGGGCGCGGCCGACCCCGCCACCGGCGGCTACTGGGAGGTGGGCGCCGACGGTGGGGTCTTCGCCTTCGGCGCCGGCTTCGAAGGGTCCATGGGCGCCAGACGCCTGGCCGCGCCCGTGGTGGGGATGGCGTCGACGCCCGACGGGGGCGGCTACTCGCTCGTGGCCTCCGACGGCGGGGTGTTCGCCTTCGGCCACGCGCCGTACCTCGGGTCCATGGGCGCCACACGCCTGGCCGCGCCCGTGGTGGGGATGGCGTCGACGCCCGACGGGGGCGGCTACTGGCTCGTG
>JARLGQ010000374.1 GCA_031292675.1 Acidimicrobiales bacterium | reverse complement strand
TGAGCTGACTGACAACCAATCAACGGGACTCCGTCCCGAGCGGGGCTCTGCCCCGCACCCCGACCTCGCGCGCCTGCGTTACATAGTTTTCGGGTCAGGGGTCAGCCCGCAATGGAGCGCGTCATGGGCACTCACCCAGGCGCAGAACGCCGAATCGTGTTGCTATCCGAGGTCCGCAATGGAGATTGGTGTGGAGCTAGCGGTATCTTCAATTCTCTGGCGCGGTGCAAGTGCCGCGACTTTGGTCGAGCCCATGACTTCAGCGGCCCATGGTAGGTAGGAGGACGCTAATGCTCGCTAACCCCAAAGTTCTTCTGCGTGCACTTCGAACCTTCGGTCGGTTGGTTGCGTGGACTGCTACGGCTGTGGCCGACGTCGCGCTCGCCATCTCGCTGGGTACCGTTCCGAACGCGGCTGGCGTGACGGGTCAAGCCACAGTCACGATCAACGCTGCCAAGCAGTACCAGCGCATCGCCGGCTTTGGTGTATCGGAGGGGTTCGGGCAGGCCAAGACGGTGATGGACGCGCCAGCCTCTATCCAGAAGCAGGTGCTGAGTTTGCTCTACAGTCCGAAGCATGGGGCTGGCCTGACGATCTTGCGCAACGAGATCAGCGCCGACGCGAGCTTCACGATCGAGCCCGCGGCGCCGAGCAGCCCGAACGCGGCGCCGTCGTATCTGAGCCTCGCCGAGGTCGACCAAGACCAAGGCCAGTTGTGGTTCGCGAAGCAGATCAAGGCCGACTATGGCGTCAGCGACGTGTTCGCCGATGCCTGGAGCGCTCCGGCATTCATGAAGACCAACAACTCGGCAATCCTCGGCGGCACGCTGTGCGGGGTCCCGGGTGCGAGCTGCACCAGCGGAGACTGGCGCCAAGCGTACGCCAACTACCTCGTGCAGTACGCGAAGGATTACGCCGCTGCGGGCGTACCGCTGACCTACGTGGGCCCGGAGAACGAGCCGACGATCGCACCTCCCCAGGACAGCATGATCATGAGCCCGACGCAGACCGCCAACTTCATGGAAGTCCTCGGCGCAACGCTCGCCCCGTCCGGACTTTCGACGCGCGCAGAATGCTGCGCCAGCATCGGCTGGGACTACGCGCAGCAGGACGCGGTCGCGATCGAGATCGACAAGGCAGCGAACACGGCAACAGCGCTGTTTACCAGCCACGGCTACTTCGTAGCGCCCGACTCGGCGCTGCGCGGCTGGAGCAAACCGGTCTGGGAGACCGAGTGGGCGCCGTTCGGCTTCCAGCGGTGGGACCCGGCCTGGGACGACGGTTCACTTTCGTCCGGGTTCACTTGGGCACAGAACATCGCCAAGGGCTTGACCACAGCGAACCTGGGCGCGTTCCTTTACTTGTGGGGGGCGAGCACGACGTCCATGACAGGCCCCAACACGGGACTGCTCGAAGTCAAGGGCAACACCGTCGCCACCTCCGGTCGACTGTGGGCGTTCGCGAGCTACAGCCGCTTCATCCGCCCAGGCGCGGTGCGCATCGGGACAATGACGAGCGACCCGGGCCTCAAGGTGAGCGGGTTTCGGAACAGCGACGGGTCGATCGCAGTGGTCGTTCTGAACAGCGCGCGCAGCCGCCAGGTCGCGACCTTCTCGCTCCCGGGGCTCGACGGAGCCCACGTCACGCCGCACCTGACCGACACATCCCACAAGCTCTCCGCGCAAACCCCGATCACGGTGAACAATGAAGCCTTCACCGCGACCCTGCCGCCGCGATCGCTCGTCAGCTACGACATCCGGGCAAGAAAGCGCACGAGCCCTAAGTAGTAACGGCAGGACACAACGAGTCGGGGCTGCGGCGGTCCTACCGCGCTGTTGCTACTGAACCTCAGGTCTCAGGAGCCCTTGGTCAGCCCCCCGAGCCGCGAAGCTCAGAACAACCGCTACGGTGCGGACGTTTCTCGTCACGTTTCAACGGGAATCGACGCGTAACGACCGACCAGGGGAGGGCTGAAGGCTCCATAACGCGCGTCGGGTTAATCGTGCTGAGGGTGCCCCCGTACGCCAATGATGTTGTAGCTCCCGTGAGGATCCACCTCTGCAAGGTTGGTCGTCAGTAGGTTCGGGAGAACCGGAGCTGCCGGTCTGACTCCAGATCAGTTGGACATGTTTTGGTGTCCACAACCCGTCGACCGGAGCTCCGGGTACATCCATCGAGGCGCGGCGCGCCCCGTTCCAGAGGGGTGAGTGGTCGGTCTGTTTGCCCAGATCGACCTCCACCGTCACTCCTTCTCGGGACGGCCGTGCCATCCCTCAACCGCTTAAGGAAAGAAAGGGATGACATGACCATCGTAGAAGCTGCGCGCGCTGTCACCGCGGGCATCGACACCCACGGAGAGGTCCACGTAGCCGCCGCCCTCGACGAGGTCGGAGGCCTGCTCGGGACCAGGTCGTTCCAGGCCGACCCTGGCGGATACGCAGAGCTGCTCGGCTGGCTCGAGGCCTTCGGCGTCGTCGCGAAGGTCGGCGTGGAGGGCACAGGTTCCTATGGCGCCGGCATCGCCCGCTTCCTCACCAAAGCAGGGGTCCACGTCGTCGAAATCGACCGCCAGAATCGCCAGGCTCGACGTCAAAGCGGCAAGTCCGACCCCCTCGACGCGCTCGAGGCCGCCCGGGCCGCACTCTCTGGGAGAGCCCATGGAGTCGCCAAGAGCAGAGACGGATCGGTCGAGGCCATCCGGGTCCTCGTCGTGGCCAAGCGCTCAGCCCGCGGGGCACGCGTCAAGGCGCTCGGTCAGATGCGCCACTTGACCTTCAGTGCCCCTGACCAGCTCCAGAGCCGTCTGAAGGGACTCCCGATCGCACAGTTCGTTGCCGCTGCACAAGGGCTGCGCCCGACACGCTCGCCTGACGTCGTCACCGCGGCCACCAAGGCGGCACTCTCCTCTTTGGCCCATCGCGTCGCCGATCTCGAAGGGGAGATCTCCGACCTCGACGCCATGATCACGCCCCTCCTCGAGGAGACCGCGCCCGAGCTGCTCGCCGTCTATGGCGTCGGCATCGACACCGCTGCTGCGCTGCTCGTCGCCGCTGGCGACAACTCCGATCGGCTGCATTCAGAGGCGGCCTGGGCCCACCTGTGCGGGGTCTCCCCGCTCGAGGCCTCCTCGGGCAAAGTCACGCGCCACCGGCTCAACCGCGGTGGGGACCGCCAGGCCAACCGGGCGCTGTGGCACATCGTGATCACACGCCTGGCTTCTGACCCGAGAACGCAGCACTACATGGAGCGCCGGGTCAAAGACGGTCGCTCCAAGAGCGAGGCCATCCGCATGCTCAAGCGCTACGTCGCCCGCGAGGTCTACCACTACCTACCTCGCGTTTAGATCCTCGGGCCGTGGACCTGGCTCACCGTACGCCTGTCGTCCTTCGGGACTGACCTGTAACCGATATGCCGGTCCACGGCCCGGGTTTACCGACTATCGAAGACGCGTGACCTGATAAGAGCGTGCCCTCTCAACGAGTGGCCCATCATTGGTCTGTCCGCTGTCCTCACTCCCGAAATTCCCTCGGAAGGGGTTGACAACATCCATAGGAGCATCGGCACTGCAGCAGCATGCTGCGCCGGGTTAGAAGCCGCAGCCCGGATCCGGCACGTTCGGGGAGATCAGCTCGGGCACCAAGCACGAAACCTCAACGACAAGTTTGCCGACCTGAGCTTCGAGTGAGCCAATCGGATTGG
>JARLGQ010000373.1 GCA_031292675.1 Acidimicrobiales bacterium | reverse complement strand
CCGGCGTACTGGACCGTCGCCTCCGACGGCGGCGTGTTCACCTTCGGTGGCCTGCCCTTCCTCGGGTCCATGGGCGGGACCAGACTGGCCGCCCCCATGGTGGGCATCGCACCGACGAGCGGCCCGTCGGGCGCCGATGGCAAGGGCTACTGGACCGTCGCCTCCGACGGCGGCGTGTTCACCTTCGGTTCCGCCCCGTTCTACGGGTCGATGGGGGCGGTCAAGCTGCACAAGCCCATGGTGGGCATCGCCGCGGACCCCGTCACGGGCGGGTACTGGACGGTGGCCTCCGACGGCGGGGTGTTCTCCTTCCACGCCCCGTTCCTGGGGTCGATGGGCGCGGTCAAGCTCACCAAGCCCGTGGTGGCCATGGCGGCCACCCCCGACGGCGGCGGCTACTGGCTCTTCGCGTCGGACGGCGGGGTCTTCGCCTTCGGCGACGCCGGGTTCTTCGGCTCGCTCGGCAACAAGGTGTTGGCGGCACCGATCGTGGGGGCGGCCCCCGCCGATGCGGGTGGCTACTGGATGCTCGGAGCCGACGGCGGGGTCTTCGCCTTCGGCGACGCCGGGTACTTCGGGTCGCTCGGCGGCCACGCCCTCGTGCACCCCTTGGCGGCGATAGCGGCCTCCGACCCGGGCGGGTACTGGCTGACCGACACCAACGGGGCCGTCACCGCTTTCGGCGACGCCGGGTACTTCGGCTCCGCCCCCCAGCACATCGCCGCTCCGGTCGTCGGCATCGCGGATGGCCCCGGGAGCGGTGTGGCGGCCAACGGCGCGTACCCATCGGGGACCTACGGCTACGACATCTCGAGGTTCCAGGACGATCCTCCGACGTGCAACGCACCGCTCCCGTCGGGGCACACCCTCGGCATCGTCCAGGTGACCGGGCAGTCGAACGGAGCCTCCAACCCGTGCCTGGCGCACGAGGCCCAATGGGCCGGCGGCGGGCTCAACCTCTACATCTTCATGACCTACGGGACCGACACCACCGACCAGCCGGGGTGCAACGGTGACCCCGCCTGCAATTGGGGATACGAGGCGGGGGTCTACGCGCTCCAGTACGCCCTGGCCCAGGGGGTGAACCCGTTGGTCACGTGGTGGCTGGACGTGGAGGCGGCCAATTGGTCGTCGAACACGGCCGAGAACGACCAGGTCATCCTGGGCGCCCTCGACGCGCTGCGCGGCGACGGCATGAACAACGACGGCATCTACACGTGCCGCCTGTCGTGGAACGGCATCGCCGGGAACTTCCAGCCCGCCGTCCCGTTGTGGGTCGCCTGGTACACCGGCGACCCTCAGGGCAACTGCGCCAACGCCGTCTCCTACGCGGCGCAGAACGGGGACCTCCTGCCCACCGGGGGCGTGTGGGTGACCCAGTACACCGACCAGGCCAACGGCCAGAGCCTCGACGGCGACTACGCCTGCTGACACGCCTGGCTAGCCTCGGGCCCATGCCGACCGCACGACTGGCGTCCATCGCGCTCGACTGTGCCG
The DNA here is from genome assembly GCA_031292675.1 of Acidimicrobiales bacterium. Classification (GTDB taxonomy): domain Bacteria; phylum Actinomycetota; class Acidimicrobiia; order Acidimicrobiales; family UBA8190; genus Chersky-840. The sequence goes on along the minus strand of JARLGQ010000373.1, from coordinate 3,963 downwards.
ACCCGGGCGCCCTGGGGGCGTTCTGGGCCGCGCTGCTCGGGGGAGCGATCGAATTCTCCAGCGACGACTTCGTGGCGGTCAAGACCGACCGGATGTGGCTGGCGGCGGTGCGCGTCCCGGACTACCGGCCCCCGTCGTGGCCCGAGGACGTGCTCCCCAAGCAGATGCACCTCGATCTCGCCGTGGATGACCTCGAAGAAGCACAGGCCCAGGCCCTCGGGCTCGGGGCCGTCCGGGCCGTGGTGCAACCGGCTCCGGACCGGTACCTCGTGCTGCTGGACCCGGCCGGTCATCCGTTCTGCCTGTCGACCCAGATCCCCGACGACGATTAGGAGGGGGCGGGCCGCCCGCGCCCGGTCAGCAGTCGAGGGCCCGCAGGTGGGCGGCGTCGTTGTACCGGACGAGGCGCCACCCCCCCTCCCCCTTCTCCCACTCGGTGAGCGAGGTGTGCTCGGTGGGCAGCCCCAGTCGTCCCCGCCCCGCCGCCACCGGCAAGAACGCCAGCAGCGTCGACTCGATGACACCGGCATGGCACACGATCACCACCAGCCGGCCGCGATGGGCGGCGGCGACACGCGCCACGGCTCCCGAGGCGCGCGCCACGAACGAGCTCCAGCTCTCTCCCCCCGGCGCCACCACGGCCTCGGGATCGGCGTCAAAGTCGGGCTCGCCGTAGCGGGCCCGGAACTCGTCCCACGTGAGGCCGTCCGCCTCGCCGGGGTGCAGCTCGCACAGGGCGCAATCCTCCACCGGTGCCGTGCCATCACCGATGCCTCGGGCCGCGATGCCCCCCGTCTCGATGGCGCGGGCCAGCACGCTGCTGTAGAACGCGCCCGCACCGGACAGCTCGCCGGTCTTCACGAGCCGCGCCGCCAGCGCCTTGGCCTGGCGCCTCCCGGTGGCGGACAGGCCGGTGCAGCCCCCCCGGCCGCCCACCACGCCCTCGACGTTGCACGTCGCCTCGCCGTGGCGGATCAGCACGACCCGGGTGGTGTCGGCGGGGGCGTCGGGTACGGTGCGCACGCCTCGGGGCGCACCGCCGTCGTCGGGCGCGGCCGTGCTCACGCCAGCTCGGTCACGAAATGCTCGAGCTGGCGCAGGTTGCGGCACTCGAAGACGTCGTCGCAGTGCACGGCGTACTCGCCGAGGATGGAGTCGCCGGTCCCCCAGTAGGCGCGGGGCTCGGGGTTGAGCCAGTACACGTGCCGGGCGCGATGGCGTATCTCCTGGATCACCCAGGCTTGGGAGGCGTGGTAGTTGTTGCGGGCGTCGCCGAGCAGCAAGACGCTCGTACGCGGCGTGATCTCCTCACCCCACCGCTCCCAGAACACCGACAAGGCATGTCCGTAGTCCGAGTGCCCGTCGACCCACACCACGTCGGCTTCGGTGTTGATGCGGTGCACGGCTTCGGCCACGTCGTCGACGTTTTCGAAGAACCGTGTGACCTCGTCGATCCCGTCGATGAACACGAAGCTGCGCACTTTGGAGAACTGCGAGCTGATGGCGTGCACCAGGTGCAGGGTGAACCGGGCGAAGGAGGCCACCGATCCCGAGATGTCGGCGATGACGATGATCTCGGGCTTGGCGGGACGCGGGTACCGGAACTTGGGGTCGACGGGGACGCCACCGGTCGACAGCGAGTGGCGCATGGTGGAGCGGAAGTCGAGGGGCCCCTTACGGCCATGGCGACGCTTGCGGGCCAGACGCACCGCCAGCTTGCGCGTGAGGGGATGGATGGCACGGCGCAACGACGCCAATTCGTCGCGCGTGGCGTGCATGAAGTCGATCTCCTCGGGCAGGGGCTTGCGCAGCGACCGGGCCAGCGCCTCGGTGCCCCGGTCGGCGACGAGCCGGCGGCGGATCTCGTCCTCGAGCTCGCGGCGCAGCCGGTCGAGGCGGGATTTGAATTCGTCGCGCTCGAGACGCTCCTCGAGCGGCGTGAGCTGTCCCTCGGGGGCCGCGGCGCGCGCGCTCTGCATGAGCCGCTCGAGGACGCGGTCGAGGTCGAGGTTCCGGAGGGTCCGGTACAGGTAATAGGTGCCGCCCACGGGCCGGCCCGGCTCCATGCCGGCGAAGCGGCTGACGGCCTGGCGGGCGAGGGCGGCGACCTGCGCGTCGTTGGCCGACAGCAGGGCCCGGAACAGCATCTCGGCGAGCTCCTCCGACGACAGTCCCTCGCCGCCACCGCCGCCCTGGCCCCGGCCCTCACCCCGGCCCCGGTCGCCGCCCTCGGCGTCGCTGTCGTGGTCCGCATCGGGCGTCTCGTCGTCACCGATCTCGTACTGCGGGCCCCGCATCGAGAAGTACACCTCGAAGGCCGTCTCGAACGCCTTCCAATGCGCCGAGCTCTTCACCAACGTGGCCGCCAGCGCGTACTTGAGCGCCTCGCGGTCCTCGAGCGGGATGTGGTGGACCGCCTCGGCCGCGTCGATGGACTCGGTGAGCGAGACCGGCAGCCCCGCGGCGCGCAGCTCCCCTACGAATCCTGTGAGGACGTCGAGCACGACCCTCCTGTCAGGCCCGGTCCTCCCCGGCCACGGCCAGCTCCTTGGCCGCGCGCTCGAGGTCGCTGCGGTACTTGAGCAGCACGTGCAGCGTGGCCTTGGCCTGCTCGGCGTCGATCGACTCGACACCGAGCACCACCAGCGTGCGCGCCCAGTCGAGTGTCTCTGAGACCGAGGGGTACTTCTTGAGCTCCAGGGTCCGCAGCGACCGGACGATCCTGGCCACCTGGTCGGCGAGCTCTTCGCTCACCCCGGGCACCCGGGCGAGGACGATGTCGCGCTCGCGCTCGAGGGAGGGGTAGTCGAGGTGCAGGTACAGGCAGCGGCGCTTGAGCGCCTCCGACAGCTCACGCGTGTTGTTCGAGGTCAGGAAGACCAGAGGGATCTGCTGGGCGCGGATCGTGCCGAGCTCGGGGATCGACACCTGGTACTCCGACAGCACCTCGAGCAACAGTGCCTCGGTCTCGAGCTCGACCCGGTCGACCTCGTCCACCAGCAGGACCACGGGGTCCGGGGACCTGATGGCCTCGAGCAGCGGGCGGGTGAGGAGGAACTCCTCGGAGAAGATGTCCTCCTCGAGGTCCCTCCACGAGCTCGTCTGCTCGTCGCCCGGGGTGTGACCCGGGACGTCGTCCCCCGGGCGCGCCGCGGCGGCGGAGTCGCCGTCGACGACCCGCTGGGCCTGGATCCGCAACAGTTGCTTCTTGTAGTTCCACTCGTAGAGGGCCTTGGACTCGTCGAGGCCCTCGTAGCACTGCAGGCGGATGAGCCGGCTGCCGGTCACCCGGGCGACGGACTTGGCGAGCTCGGTCTTGCCCGTGCCGGCGGGGCCCTCCACCAGCACCGGCTTGGCCAGTCGGTCCGCCAGGTGGACGACTCCGGCGATGCCGTCGTCGGCGAGGTAGCCGACCGAGGCCAGCCGTTCACGGACCTCGGTCACCGACGAGAACAGGGGCGGCCCCGGGTCGGGGAACCCGAGGAACCCCGGGGTGTCGGCCGGCCCGTCCGCGCCACCGTCCATGGCACCGGAGGGGCTCATCGCCGTACCTGCCCGTCGCCGTGGACGACGTACTTCACACACGTGAGCTCCCGCAGGCCCATGGGCCCGCGGGCGTGGAGCTTCTGGGTCGAGATCCCGATCTCGGACCCGAGGCCGAGCTCGCCCCCGTCGACGAACCGGGTCGACGCGTTCACCACCACGGCTGCGGCGTCGACCTCGGCGCAGAAACGCTGTGCAGCCCGCAGGTCCGAGGTCACGATGGCCTCGGAGTGGCCTGAGCCGTACCGGGCGATGTGGTCGATGGCACCGTCGAGGTCGGCCACGACCGCCACCGACAGGGTGAGGTCGAGGAACTCGGTGCCGAAATCCGCCTCACTGGCCGGCGCCATGGTCGGCACCAGCGCCCGGGCCCGGTCGTCGCCGAGCAGGGCCACGCCGTCGAGCGCCGACGCGGCGCGG
>JARLGQ010000372.1 GCA_031292675.1 Acidimicrobiales bacterium | reverse complement strand
GCGCCGAGATCAGACGTCACGATGGCCTCGGAGTGACCCGAGCCGAAGCGGGCGATGTGGTCGATGGCCTCGTCCAGACCGTCGACCACGGCCACGGCCAGCTTCAGGTCCAGGAACTCGGTGGCGAAGTCCTCGTCGGTGGCCGGGCCGATGGCGGGGAGGACGGCCCGGGCCCGGTCGTCCCCGCGCAGCTCGACGCCGGCGAGGGCGCGCTCAGCACGGGGCAGGAACTGCGCAGCCACTGCGTCGTGCACGAGGAGGGACTCCGCCGCGTTGCAGACGCCGGGACGCTGGGTCTTGGCGTTCACGACGATGGCCAGGGCCATGTCGAGGTCGGCCGCGGCGTCGACGTACACGTGGCAATTGCCGTCCCCGTCGATCACGACCGGGACCGTGGCGTGCTCGCGCACCGACGCGATGAGCGAACGGCCACCGCGGGGGACGAGACAGTCGATCATGCCGTCGAGCTGCATGAACCAGACCGCCGCCTCCCGGCTCGTGTCGGCCACGTGCACCACGCCGTCCTCGGGCAGGCCGACCTTGCCCAGTGCCTCGCGCAGACAGCCGGCGATGGCCGCGTTGGAGTCGACCGCGCTCGACGAGCCCCGCAGCATGATGGCGTTGCCGGCCTTCAGACAGAGCCCCGCCGCGTCGCTCGTGACGTTGGGCCTGTTCTCGTAGATGACGCCGACCACGCCCAGGGGCACCCGGACCCGCTCGACACGCAGGCCGTTGGGACGCACCCAACCCTCGACGACCTCACCGACGGGGTCGGACAGGGCGCCGACCTGGCGCAGGCTGTCGGGCATGGCCGAGACGCGCTCGGCGCTCAGGCGGAGCCGGTCGAGCTCGACCTCGGTCGCCCCTCTCCCGCGGGCTCGCTCGAGGTCGCCGGCGTTGTGCTCCAACAACTCGACCTGCCGCTGCTCGACGAGGTCGGCGGCCACGCGCAGGGCGCTGTCCTTGGCGGCACCCCCTGCCACCGCCAGCGACCGGGCCGCCACCTTGGCGCGGCGGCCGAGGTCGACGATGTCCGCCCGGGCCATGCTCCAGGGTACCTCTGGGTAGTGGGTCACTTTTCCACCCTCTGCGCACATTCAGGCTTTACGTCGGAAGGCCCGAAGGCCACTGACCCACTCCCCCTCTGCGTCACCACTGTCCGCAGCGCCCCGCCCAGTGCGAGCGCAGCGCCCGTCGAGCGACGAGGGGTACCTCAGCCCAGCACGACGAGGTCGTCGCGGTGCACGACCTCGGGGGCGGCCCCGTCGGGCAATTCGGTGGTACGACGACCCGCCCACGAGGCCACGAGGTGGGCGGGGTGACGGACGAGCCCCTTGGCGAAGACGACCCCGTCGGGCCCGGCGATCTCCACCGCGTCGTCGGCGTCGAAGCCGCCCGACACCGACACCACCCCGGCGGGCAGCAGTGACGCCTCGCGCTCGAGGAGCGCCAGGCGGGCTCCCTCGTCCACCACCAGGGTCCCCGCCGCGGCGACGGCGAAGGCGATCCAGAGCTTTCGGGCCGGGAGCAGCCTTCCCCGCGGCCTGAAGACGGTGCCCACCCCCGGCTCCCCGCCCACGGCGCCCCGCAACACCCCGGGCCGGCCCGCGTCGGCGATGACGGTCTCGACGCCCGACCACGCCGCGATCTTGGCTGCGGCCAGCTTCGAGGCCATGCCCCCGCTCCCCACCGCGCTGCCCGCGCCCCCGGCCACGAGCTCGAGCTCGTGGTCGACCTCGACCACCTCTTCGATGAGCGACGCCTCCGTGGAGGTGCGCGGGTCGGCGGTGAGCAGGCCCGCGGTGTCGGTGAGCAGGACGAGCAGGTCGGCGGCCACCAGGTGGGCGACCAGTGCGGCCAGCCGGTCGTTGTCCCCGAACCGGATCTCGTCGTCGGAGGTGGCGTCGTTCTCGTTGACGACCGGCACCACGCCCAGCTCGAGCAACCGGGACAGGGTCTGGCGGGCGTGGAGGTACTGCTGGCGATGGATGAAGTCGAGTGGGGCCAGCAGGACCTGGCCCACCGCCACGGCGCGTGCCTCGAAGGCGTCGTCGTAGACGCGCATGAGCTTGGACTGTCCCACCGCCGAGACCGCCTGCAGCGTGGCCGGGTCGGTGGGGCGCACCCCGCCGCCCAGGGCCGACCATCCCGCCGCGATGGCGCCCGAGCTGACGAGGACGACGCTGTGGCCCATGGCACGGAGCTCGGCCACCTGGGCGCACAACCGGTCGATGGCGACGGGGTCGACGCCGGCGTCGCTCGTCGTGATGGACGAGGACCCGATCTTCACGACGACGGTGCGGGCCGCACCGGGTACCGGCTCCGGCGCCACCTCCACGGGGCCCTCGCGCCGCGGGGCGGGCCCGGTCACCTGTCGTCCCCCCGCCCCCGACGACCACCCCGCCGGGCCCGGGGAGGCGGGGACTGCGCCACGGCGGCGTCGATCCCGTCGTCCCGCTGGTAGGTGAAGCTCAGCTCGCCCAGGTGGACGACGTCACCGTCGCGCACCCCGGCCCGCACCAGGGCTCGTTCGACCCCGAGCCGGCGCAGGCGGTGTTGCACGTAGTCGACGGCATCGTGGTCGGTGAGGTCCGACAGGGCGACGGCGCGCAGGGCAGGGCGGCCCAGCACCACGAAGGACCCGTCGTCGGCCCGGGCCACCTCGATCTCCTCCGAAAGGGGCCGGTGGATCACGATCGACCGGGCCGGCTCGGCCTCGGCGGCGCGGGCCTCGGCCACCATGCCGGCCAGCCGGGCCAGCAGCTCGGGGATCCCGGCCCCGGTGACCGCCGAGATGGCGAGCGCCGTCCCCCCGTCCCCGGGCCCGGACGCAACGTCGAGCTTCGAACCGACCACGAGACGGGGACGCTCGAGCAGCTCGGGGCGGTAGCGGCCGAGCTCGGCGAGGAGGATCCGCTCCTGGTCCGCCGGCGACGCCCCGGCGGCGGGAGACAGGTCGAGCAGCACCACGAGGGCCCGGGCCCGCTCGACATGGCGGAGGAACCGATGGCCCAGCCCGCGGCCCTCGGCCGCCCCTTCCACCAGCCCGGGGACGTCGGCCACCACGAACTCGGCCTCGTCTCCGGGTCGGCCCACCCGGACCACCCCGAGATGGGGCTCGAGAGTGGTGAAGGGATAGTCGGCCACCTTCGGCCGCGCCGCCGAGATGCGGGAGATCAGGGTGCTCTTGCCGGAATTCGGCAACCCCACCAGCGCCACGTCGGCGAGGAGCTTGAGCTCGAGATCGAGCCAGCGCTCCTCCCCCGCCTCACCCTGTTCGGCGAACGCGGGCGCACGCCGCCGGTTGCTCAGGAACCGGGCATTCCCCCGACCGCCCCGACCGCCGGCGCCGGCGAGCCACCGGTCCCCGGCCGTGGCCAGATCGGCGAGGACCGCACCGTCGGGCCCGCGCACCACCGTGCCGACAGGGACGGGCACGTCGAGCGCCTGGCCTCGGGAGCCGTGGCGCCGCTTGCCCTGGCCGTGCTTGCCGTCGGTCCCGCGGCGATGGGGGTGGTCGCGAAACGCGAGCAACGACGCCTGGTTGGACGAGGCCACGAGCCACACGTCGCCGCCGTCGCCGCCGTCGCCGCCGTCGGGGCCGCCGCGCGACACATGCGCCTCCCGGCGGAACGACACCGCACCGGCGCCACCGTTGCCCGCCTTCACGTGGACCTGGGCTTCGTCGGCGAACCCGGACACACCTGCGATCCTACGGGGCACTGCCCCGCCCCCCGGGGTGGCGCCGGGCCCGTCCAGCCCGGCTCAGGGCTCGGCGCGGACGCTCACCTGGCGGCGACCCTTGCGGGTGCCGAAGCTCACCACGCCCTCGGCCATCGCGAACAGCGTGTCGTCGCCACCCCGCCCGACGTTCTCGCCGGGATGGAACTTGGTCCCCCGCTGCCGCAGGATGATGGCGCCGGCGGGGACGGTCATGCCGTCATAGGCCTTCACGCCGAGGCGCTTGGACTTCGAATCGCGGCCGTTGCGGGTGGAGCCGCCGCCCTTGGTCTTGGACATGAGATCTCCTCCGGTGCGCCGGTGTCAGCGGCCCGTGGGGACCGTGATCGACAGGATCTGGACGGTGTCGTACTGCTGGCGGTGGCCCCAACGGCGCCGGCGCCGCGCTTTGGCCTGGTACGTGAAGCCCCGGATCTTGGGACCGAGCTCCCGGCCCACGACCCGGGCCGACACCACGGTCCCGGCGAGCTCGGCCGGCGTGGCCAGCACACGGTCGTCGTCCACCACGAGCACGGGGGCGAGCTCCACCTCGCTGCCCTCGGGGACCCCGAGAAGCTCCACGCGCAGCTGCTGGCCCTCGGCCACGCGCTCCTGCTTGCCTCCGCTCTGGATCACCGCGTACATAGCCCGGCGATCTTACAGCAGGGAGTCGTCGAGCACGATCCCGCGCCCGCCGCACACGGTGCAGGTGGTCGAGAGCGACTCGACCAGCCCTTCGGAGACCCGCTTCCGGGTCATCTCCACCAGGCCCAGCTCCGAGATGTCGAACACCTGGGTCCTGGTCTTGTCCCGTGCCAGTGCGGCACGCAGGGCAGCCGAAACCTTGTCCCGGTTCTCCCGGATCTCCATGTCGATGAAGTCGATGACGATGATCCCCCCGATGTCGCGCAGCCGGAGTTGCCGGGCGATCTCCTCGGCGGCTTCGAGGTTGTTGCGGTAGACGGTCTCCTCGAGATTCGACTTCCCCACGTTCTTCCCCGTGTTCACGTCGATCACGGTGAGTGCCTCGGTGCGCTCGATGATGAGCGATCCCCCCGACGGCAACCACACCTTGCGGTCGAGGGCCTTGTGGAGCTGCTCGTGCACGTGGAAGCGCTCGAAGATGGGAAGGTTCTCCACCACCGGGTCGTAGTACTCGACGCGATCGGCGAGCTCGGGGTTCACCTGTTCGATGTAGTCGCGCACCTGGGCGTAGAGCTCGGCGTCGTCGATGACGACGTTGCGGTACTCGCGGTTGAATTCCTCACGCACGATGCGCACCGCCAGGTCGGGCTCACGGTAGAGCAGCCCCGGCGCGGTGGACCGATTGGCCTCGGCCTCGATCGCCACCCACAGCGCCACGAGGCGTTCGACGTCGTGGCGCAGCTCGTCCTGGCTCGCACCCTCGGCCGCCGTGCGCACGATCAGGCCGTGTCCGCCGGGCCGCACCTCGTCCACGATGCGGCGCAGGCGCTTGCGCTCGTTGTCGTCGAGCCGCTTGGAGATGCCGAAGGCCGTGGAGTTGGGCACCATGACCACGAAGCGCCCGGGCAGCGAGACCTCCTGGGTGAGGCGCGCCCCCTTGGCGCCGATCGGGTTCTTGGTCACCTGGCACAAGATGACCTGGCCGGGCCGCAACATCTCCTCGATGCGCGGCGAGGCCCCCCGGGCCGTCTCGATGTCGTCGAGGTCGTAGCGGACGTCCCCGCGGTAGAGCACCGCGTTCTTGGGGGTCCCGATGTCGATGAACGCCGCTTCCATTCCCGGGAGGACGTTCTGCACACGGCCGCGGTAGATGTTGCCGTCGATCTGGGCGGCATCGTCGGAGGCTCGTGACACGTAGTGCTCAACGAGCGTGCGGCCCTCGAGCACGGCGATCTGCGTGGCGTGGGGCCGCACGTGGACGCACATGAGGTACCGCCCCACGGGGCGTCCCCGACGCTCGCGTCCGCTCCGTCGGCGTGACCGACCCCCGGCCGCCCGGGCGCCGCCGTCGACCTGATCGTCGCCCG